>NZ_CP011372.1:0-312606 GCF_001017575.1 Campylobacter lari
ATGAATATAAAAGATTTTTTACTTGAGTTTAAAACTGAAATTAGCAATAACGAATACAATACTTACATTTCTCACTTACAATTTAGTGAAAAATTAAGTAAAAATAATATCTTAGTATTTATCGCACCAAATCATTTTTTGGCTAAATTTATACAAACAAAATACGCACAAAAACTAGCTTATTTTTATGAAGTAAAAACAGGAATTAACCCTCAAGTTAAAATCATCACAAATGATCAAAAGGTAGAGAAAAAACATTTTTCTACAGATATTTCACAGATTAAATTTCAAAGTACTATTTTAAATCCTTCTTTTACTTTTGAAAGTTTTGTTGTAGGAGATTCTAATCAATTTGCCTATGCAACCTGCAAAGCCATTACCGATAAAAGCAAACTTGGAAAATTATACAATCCTATCTTTATCTATGGCCCTACAGGACTTGGAAAAACTCACTTGCTTCAAGCTGTCGGAAATGTATGCTTGGATAATGGATATAAAGTTATTTATGCTACAAGTGATAATTTTATCAATGATTTTACCATGCATTTAAATAACAAAACCATGAGTAAATTCCATGAAAAATACAAAAATTGCGATGTTTTACTCATCGATGATGTGCAGTTTTTAGGTAAAACAGATAAAATTCAAGAAGAATTTTTCTTTACTTTTAATGAAATCAAGGAAAAATTTGGACAAATCATCATGACAAGTGACAATCCTCCAAATATGTTAAAAGGTATAACAGAACGCTTAAAAAGCCGTTTTGCAAATGGGATCATTGCAGATATCACTCCACCTCAACTTGATACAAAAATCGCAATTATTAAGAAAAAATGCGAATTTAATGCTATTTATCTCAAACCTGAAGTTATAAGTTACATCGCTACTTCAATGGGAGATAATATCCGAGAAATTGAAGGCATGATTACAAATTTAAATGCGCAAGCAAGGCTTTTTAACCAAGAAATCACTTTAGAAATTGTTAAAAGCTTTATGAAAGATCACATTAAAGAAACAAAAGAAAATATCAGTGTTGAAGATATACTTGCTGATGTTTCAAAAAGCTATAATCTTAAACCTAATGATATAAAATCAAACAAAAAAACACAAAATATCGTTATGGCAAGAAGGGTTGTGATATATTTAGCAAGAGAACTTACAACTATGTCTATGCCTCAACTTGCTAGATTTTTTAATATGAAAGATCATACGGCCATTTCACATAATATTAAAAAAATTCAAGAGCTAATGGGTGAAAATGAAAACTTAAAAGCCATAGTAGAAGAATTAAGAAATAAAATTTTGACAAAAATAAAAAGCACCCTGTGAATAAAAGTGAAAAACAAAAAATTTTATTCTATAAGTAAAATTTCTATAAAAAAAGACTTTTAAAAAGCATTTCACATTTTCACATTGCTTATTATTATGATAAAATAAATTTAAAAAAACAAAGGAAGTAAAAATGAAAATTAGCATTAATAAAAACACTTTAGAATCTGCCATAGTTTTAACTAATTCTTATGTAGATAAAAAAGACTCAAGCAATATCGCTTCTCACTTACTTTTTGAAGTAATTGAAGATAAATTAATCATAAGGGCAAGTGATTATGAAATAGGTATTAATTATAAAATCAAAAAAATCAAAGTTGAAAGTGCAGGTTTTGCAACTGCTAATGCTAAAAGTATTTTAGATATTATAAAAAGTTTAAATAACGAAGATGTAGTCCTAGAAACCATAGAAAATTTCCTTTTTATTAGACAAAAAGGAACTAAATATAAACTTCCTATGTTTAATTATGAAGATTTTCCAAATTTCCCAAGCACTGAAGGAAAAGATAAATTTGATATTGATTCAAGTGATTTGAGTAGATCTTTGAAAAAAATCCTACCTGCAGTTGATACAAATAATCCAAAGTATTCTTTAAATGGTGCTTTACTTGATATAAAAACAACCCACATTAGCTTTGTAGGAACAGATACTAAACGCTTAGCGGTTTTTACACTAAATAAAACAAATGAAAAAGAATTTAACCTTTGTATTCCTAAAAAAGCTATTTTAGAAATGCAAAAAATCTTTTTTGAAAAAATTGAAATTTATTATGATGAAAATATATTGATTGCAAAAAATGATAATTTTGAGTTTTTCACAAAACTTATTAATGATAAATTCCCTGATTATGAAAGAGTAATTCCAAAAAATATCACAAAAGAATTTATTTTTAAAACAGAAGAATTTATGGATGCATTGAAAAAAATCAATGTAATTACTGAAAAAATGAAATTAAATTTCCATAAAGATAAACTTGTGTTTGAAGGTATTAGTTTAGATAATATGGAAGCAAAAACTGAACTTGAAATGGAACTTAATATAGATGAGGAATTTAATCTTTGTATAAAAAATAAATTCATCACTGACTTTTTAAATTCTATTGAAAGTGAAACATTCAAACTTAGCATAAATGAACCTCATATGGCATTTTTAGTTTCAAGTGAAGAATTACAAACTGTAATTATGCCAGTTATTTTATAAGGAAAATAAATGCAAGAAAATCAAAATTACGGCGCAGGAAATATTAAAGTTTTAAAAGGCTTAGAAGCTGTTAGAAAACGCCCTGGTATGTACATAGGTGATACCAATATAGGCGGTCTTCATCATATGATTTATGAAGTAGTAGATAATTCTATCGATGAAGCTATGGCAGGTTTTTGTGACACGATTAATGTAGAAATTACCACAGAAGGTTCTTGTATAGTAAGTGATAATGGTAGAGGAATTCCTGTAGGAATTCACCCTACTGAAAATATTCCAACTTTAACTGTAGTTTTAACCGTACTTCATGCAGGTGGAAAATTTGATAAAGATACTTATAAAGTTTCAGGTGGTTTACACGGGGTTGGTGTGAGCGTTGTAAATGCTTTATCAAAAAAATTAGTTGCTACAGTGCATAGAGATGGAGAAATTTATCGCCAAGAATTTTCAGAAGGTAAAGTCACAAGTAATTTTGAAACCATAGGTAAAAGTAAAAAAACAGGAACAATCATAGAATTTTGGCCAGATGATCAAATTTTTGAAGTGACTGATTTTGATTATGAAATTTTAGCTAAAAGATTTCGTGAACTTGCATATTTAAATCCAAAAATTACTATAAATTTTAAAGATAACCGCGTAGGAAAAGCAGAAAGTTTTCATTTTGAAGGTGGTATAAGTCAGTTTATTACAGATTTAAATAAAAAACAAGCTTTAACTAAGGCAATATTTTTCAATGTAGATGAAGAAGATGTAAATGTTGAAGTAGCATTGCTTTATAATGATAGTTATAGTGAAAATTTACTTTCTTTTGTAAATAATATCAAAACTCCAGATGGTGGAACACACGAAGCAGGTTTTAGAATGGGCTTAACTCGTGTTATTAGTAATTACATTGAAGCAAATGCTAGTGCTAGAGAGAAAGATTCTAAAATCACAGGTGATGATGTAAGAGAAGGTTTGATAGCAGTTGTAAGTGTAAAAGTACCTGAGCCACAATTTGAAGGACAAACTAAAGGAAAATTAGGTTCAAGTTATGTTAGACCTATAGTTTCTAAGGCTTCTTTTGAGTATTTGACAAAATATTTTGAAGAAAATCCTATCGAAGCAAAAGCTATCATGAATAAAGCCTTAATGGCAGCTCGTGGTAGAGAAGCAGCTAAAAAAGCTAGAGAGCTAACAAGAAAAAAAGAAAGTTCAAGTGTAGGAACTTTGCCAGGAAAATTAGCTGATTGTCAAAGTAAAGATCCAAGTGAAAGTGAAATTTACTTAGTTGAGGGTGATAGTGCGGGAGGTTCTGCAAAACAAGGTAGAGAAAGAACTTTCCAAGCGATTTTACCTTTAAGAGGTAAAATACTCAATGTTGAAAAAGCAAGACTAGATAAAATTTTAAAAAGTGAACAAATTCAAAATATGATCACAGCTTTTGGTTGTGGGATCGGTGATGAGTTTGATATAGAAAAACTAAGATATCATAAAATCATTATCATGACCGATGCTGATGTGGATGGTTCTCACATACAAACTTTGCTTTTGACATTTTTCTTCCGCTTTATGAATGATCTTGTAACAAATGGACATATTTATTTAGCTCAACCACCTTTATATCGCTATAAAAAAGGACAGAAAAAAGAAATTTATCTAAAAGATGAAAAAGCTTTAAATGATTATTTGATCGAAACAGGTATAGAGAGTTCTACTTATGAGGGCATAGGATTAAATGATTTAAAAGATTTTCTAAAAATCGTTGCAGCTTATAGAAGTGTTTTAAAAGAATTAGAAAAAAGATTTAATGTAATTTCAGTGATTAGGTATTTGATAGAAAATCCTGATTTGATAAAAGCTTCTAATGAAGAATTATTTAAAGTTATAAAAGAATTTTTAGAAAAACAAAGTCACAATATCTTAAATTCATACATCAATGAAAATGAAATTCGTGTTTATGTGCAAACTGAAAATGGTTTAGAAGAGCTTATCATCAATGATGATTTATTTGCTAATCCTTTATATGAAGAGGCAAATTATATTTATCAAAAAATCAAAGATAGAGATTTAAAATTTGATAAAGATATTTTAGAAATTTTAGATGAAGTTGAAAAAAATGCTAAAAAAGGTGCTTATATACAACGCTATAAAGGTCTTGGTGAGATGAATCCTGAACAACTTTGGGAAACAACTATGGATCCAAGTAATCGTCGTTTATTAAAAATCACCATAGAAGATGCTCAAAGAGCAAACGATACTTTCAACCTTTTCATGGGTGATGATGTAGAACCACGCCGTGAGTATATACAAGCTCATGCTAAAGATGTTAAACATTTGGATGTTTAATCTTTAAATGATTTTTTTAATTGGAGGGCAAGGTCATAGTGGAAAGACCTTGCTTGCTCAAAAACTTCTTGAAAAATTTTCTTATCCTTATTTGAGTTTAGATCATCTAAAAATGGGTTTGATTAAAGGAATGAAAGATTTTCCTTTTAAAGTAGATGAGGATGAAAAAATAGCTGAGTTTTTATTTCCTATTGTAGATGGTATAATTCAAACTTGTATAGAAAATAAACAAAATTTAATTATTGAAGGAATTTATCTTACTCCAAAAAAGCTACAAAAATTTCAAAATCATTCTGATGTTAAAATACTTTATATCATTTTTTCAAAAGAATATATTTTACAAAATTATGAATTAATCTATCAAAATGAAAATGCTATAGAAAAGCGTTTATTTAGCGAAAAAGAAGAAATAAACACTCTTATTTTAGATCATCAAAAACTTAAAACTCAATGTGAAAATTTAAATCTTCCTTTTATAGAAATTCAAAAAGACTATGAAACTGAATTAAAAAATGCAATAGAATTTTTTGCCTAAAAGCAAGTAAATAGTTATATAATATCTAAAAAATTATAAGGATTAAAATGCATTTTACTCAGCAGCAATTGCAACGATTAATGCTTCATTATGCAGGGAAAATCGCTAAAGATAGAAAAGAGCAAAAAATAAAATTAAATTACAATGAAGCTTTAGCTTATATATGTTATGAATTAATGGAACTTGCAAGAAAAAATTTAAGTGTAAGTGAATTGATGAGCATAGGAAAAACTTTACTTACAAGTGAAGATGTGATAGATGGTGTTGCAAGTATGCTTGATGAAATTCAAATAGAACTTCCTTTTGAAGATGGTACAAAATTAGTTACTATACACGAACCTATAGCAAATGATGATAAAATAAAAGCTGGAGAGATATTTTTATCATCAGAATTTATTGTGCTGAATGAAAATAAAACTTCTATAGAAATCAAAGTAAGCAATAAAGGTGATCGTCCTATACAAGTTGGCTCACATTTTCATTTCTTTGAGGTTAATCGCTTTTTGTCTTTTGATAGAGAAAAAGCTTATGGTAAAAGGTTAAATATCGCTTCAGGAACAAGTGTGAGATTTGAACCAGGTGAAGAAAAAACAGTAAGTTTAATAGAATTTGGTGGTTTAAAAAAGGTTTTAGGTTTTAATAATCTTTGTGATGATTTTATCAATGATGAAAATAAAACTAAAGCTTTATCAAAAGCAAAAGAGAAAGGATTTCTTTGATTAAGATTAGCAAAAAAGACTATGTGAATATGTATGGTCCAACAACTAATGATAGAGTAAGATTAGCAGATACAGATTTAATTTTAAGAGTAGAAAAAGATTATACTTTATATGGTGAAGAAGTTAAATTTGGTGGTGGTAAAAATATCAGAGATGGTATGGCTCAAAGTGTGAGTGAGGGAGACTTTCCGGATTTAGTTTTAACTAATGCTTTGATTGTTGATTATACCGGTATTTATAAAGCAGATATTGGGATAAAAAATGGCTATATAGTAGGCATAGGAAAAGCAGGTAATCCTGATATACAAGATGGAGTTGATCCTAGCTTAATTATAGGCACAAGTACAGATATTATTGGTGCAGAAGGTTTAATAGTAACTGCAGGTGGTATTGATACTCATATACATTTTATTTCTCCAACTCAAATTGAATGTGCTTTATATAGTGGTGTTACTACTATGATAGGAGGTGGCATAGGACCAAGTGAGGGAACAAATGCTACAACTTGTACAAGTGGGGCTTATCATATACATTCTATGTTAAAAGCTACGCAAAATTACCCTATGAATTTTGGCTTTTTAGGTAAAGGAAATTCAAGCAATAAAAATGCTTTAAAAGAACAAATTATAGCTGGTGCATGTGGCTTAAAAATTCATGAAGACTGGGGTGCTACTTCTAGTGTGATTGATGCTAGTTTAAATATAGCTGATGAAATGGATATACAAGTAGCTATCCATACAGATACTTTAAATGAAGCAGGTTTTGTAGAAGATACGATTAAAGCTATTAATGGTAGAGTTATCCATACTTTTCACACTGAAGGTGCAGGTGGTGGTCATGCTCCTGATATTATTAAAATGGCAGGTTTTAAAAATGTTTTACCTGCAAGTACTAATCCTACTATGCCTTTTACTAAAAATACCATTGATGAGCATTTAGATATGCTTATGGTTTGTCATCATTTAGATAATAAAATCAAAGAAGATGTTGAATTTGCAGATAGTAGAATTCGTCCTGAAACTATAGCAGCAGAAGATAAACTTCATGATATGGGTGTTTTTAGCATTATGAGTAGTGATTCTCAAGCTATGGGACGCGTAGGTGAGGTGATTTTAAGAACATGGCAAAGTGCTGATAAATGTAAAAAAGAATTTGGTGCCTTGAAAGAAGATAATGATTTAGATGATAATTTCCGTATTAAACGCTATATAGCAAAATACACTATAAATCCTGCTATCGCACATGGGATTGATAGTTATGTTGGTTCTATTGAAGTAGGAAAATTTGCTGATTTAGTGCTTTGGCAACCTAAATTTTTTGGAGTAAAACCAAAGCTTATTTTAAAAGGTGGCTTGATAGTAGGTGCAAAAATAGGCGATGCTAATGCTTCTATCCCAACACCTGAGCCTATTATCTATGAAAAAATGTTTGGAGCAAATTTAAATGAAAATGCTTTGCATTTTGTTTCTAAAGCTTCTTTAGAAGCTAATATGCCTGAAAAATTAAGCTTAAAAAGAAAATGTGTTGCAGTAAAAAATTGTAGAAATATCACTAAAAAAGACTTGAAATTTAATGATAAAGTTCAAGATATAGAAGTAAATCCACAAACTTATGAAGTAAAAATAAATGGTGAGCTTATTAGCTCTAAGAGCGTTGATTCTTTAGCTTTAGCTAGAAAATATTTTATGATTTAATGATTTTACTTCAAAATAAAATAACGCATTATGATTTAAACAAAGAATGCGATTTTTTAGAGCTTAGTTGGTTTGATACTTTTAAAAAGATATTAAGAACAACGACTTTAAAAGGACTAGATGTCGCTATAAAAATGCCTAATAATAAAGGTTTAAATCATAATGATTGTTTATATGATGAGGATTTTTTGATTTTAGTGAAAATCAAACCTGAAAAGGTTTTAAAAATTCACATAGAAAATGAATACAACCTTGCTTTAATAAGTTATCAAGTGGGTAATATGCATTTAAATTTATTTTATAAAGATCATAAACTCATTACTTTAGAGCAAAACTCTATCATAAGGTTTTTAGAAAAATTTAATATAAAATACGAAAAATGTGAGGAAATTTTAGAGCCAAAATATATGCTTGATATGCCAAGTTTTATCCAAGTTGATCCAAATTTTAAACTTATTAAAGAATAAAGATGAATAAATTAAATTTTTTACTTTTACAAATTAGTGATTCTTCTTTTCCTATAGGATCTTTTTCACATTCTTTTGGTTTAGAATCTTATGTGAATTTTGCTTATATAAAAAATATAGAAGATGCTAAAAAAGTTTTAAAAACTCAGCTTTATTCTAATATTTTGTATTTTGAGCTTTTAGCTTTGAAAATAGCTTATGAAAATGCAAATGATGTAAAAAATTTACTAATTTATCAAAGAAAATTTTTATCAAGTATAGTTGCAAAAGAACAAAGTCAAGCTTATGTTTTTTTAGCTAAACGCTTTGTAAAAAATGTCAGTCTTTATGGATTATCAAATCCTTTATTAAATCAATACATTAAAGAAAATCAAACTCCTATTTATCCTTTTGTGTATGCTTTATTTTGTAAAGATAATGAACTTGATTTTATGTATGAAAGTTTTTTGTTTGCTTTAATGAGTAATTTTGTTAATATTCTTGTAAAAATCGTGCCTTTATCACAAAATGAAGGGCAGATTTTACTTTTTCAACTACAGCAAGATTTTCAAAATGTTCTTTCTAAATTACAAAATTTAACTTTAAAAGATTGGTGTGAAAATCACAATATCTTAAATGATTATTTGAGTATAAAACACCAAAATTTAGCATTTAAAATTTATATTTCTTAAAAGGGTTATAATGGTTAAAATAGGCATAGGTGGTCCTGTAGGTAGTGGTAAAACAGCTTTGGTATTAAATTTATGCCAAGCTTTAAAAGATGAACTTTCTTTGGCTGTGATTACAAATGATATTTATACAAATGAAGATGCAAATTTTTTAATCAAACAAGGCGTTCTTGAAAAAGAAAGAATCATTGGAGTACAAACTGGAGGTTGTCCTCATACAGCCATTAGAGAAGATGCTTCTTGTAATCTTGAAGCCGTTGAACTTTTACAAGAGCGTTTTAGTGATTTAGATCTTATTTTTATAGAAAGTGGCGGAGATAATTTATCAATGACTTTTTCACCTGAACTTGTGGATTTTTTTATCTTTGTTATAGATGTTGCTCAAGGAGAAAAAATTCCACGCAAAGGTGGTCCTGCTATTTGTAGATCTGATTTAATGATTATCAATAAAATAGACTTAGCTCCTTATGTGAATGCTTCTTTAAAAATCATGCAAGAAGATACTTTAAAAATGCGTGGAGATAGACCTTTTATCATGAGTAATCTTCAAACTAAAGAAGGTTTAGAAGAAATCATTACTTGGATTAAAAAATACACACTTTTAAAGGATTGATTTGTTTGCTCAAAAGAGTGTTTTTAAACTTACATTAGATACTATCAATGAAAAAACTATCATAAAAAATTCTTTTTTCACTCCTCCTTTTAAGCTTATGAGGAATTTTTATGATAAAAAATTAACTAGTATATATGTTTTAAACTCTAGTGCTGGAATTTTCAAAGAGGATCATTTAAGTTTTGAAATCATATGTAAGAAAAATACAAACACCGCTATACTCACACAAAGTTATGAAAAGGTATATGATACTAAAGATTCTTTTGCGAGTAAAAATATTGATTATACTCTTGAAGAAAATGCAAGCTTTTTTTATATGCCAAAGCCACTTTTGCTTCAAGAAAATGCAAATTTTATACAAAATACAAAGATCAATCTAGCTTCTTTTTCAAGATTAGTTTATGTTGATTTTGTCATTTTTGGTAGAGTGGCTATGGATGAAAAATTTGCTTTTAAAAATTATGAGAGTTTAACTCAAATTTACAGAAATGATACTTTAATTTTAAATGATAAAATTAAAATCAATCCTTCTTATATGAAAGAAAATGAATTTAATTTTTTTGCAAATCATACACATTATTTGAGTATTTATCTTTTTGGATATGATGAGTTTTATGAAGAATTAAAAGCTTCATTTGACGATATAAATCAACTTTTTTATGAGGGTTTGTGTATAAAAATTCTTAGCAATGAAAGTGAAAAATTACTCTTACTTCAAGATAAACTTTTTAAATTTTGTCAAAATAAAATATAAAATATTGTGGTATTATAAAGTTTTAAAAACAAACTAAGGATTATAAATGCGATATGGTGAAAAAGAAATCAAAGAATTTAGTGTAGAAAATATGGAAGTTTGGCCAAATGATGCCAAAAATGATTATGTGATTAAAATTACTTTACCTGAATTTATGTGTTGTTGTCCGCGTAGTGGGTATCCTGATTTTGCTACGATTTACTTAGAATACATTCCAAATAAATTAGTAGTAGAACTTAAAGCAATCAAACTTTATATCAATACCTTTATGTATAGAAATGTTTCACATGAAGCAAGCATTAATGAAATTTATAATACTTTAAAAGAAAAACTTGATCCAAAATGGATAAAAGTAGTAGGTGATTTTAACCCTCGTGGCAATGTACATACTGTGATTGAATGCAGATCTGACTTAGTAGTACCACAAAATTAAGTTTTTATTAAAAATAAAAGGATATATTGAGTCTTATTCTAAAAGGAGGAAAATATGAAATTTAAATTATTTTCTTTAGTTGCAAGTGTTGCTTTGGTTTCAAATTTAGCTTTAGCTGATGAAAATTCAGGTTTGCTTTTAGGTATTGATGCAGGATGGTTTCATACTAAGGTAAAATCTGATCTTGATCATAGTAAAACAAAAAATATTAAATATAATGGTGATTTAGAAGGTGATGTTCCTGTTTTTGGTTTAAGAGTTGGTTATCGTTTTAGTGAAAACCATAGACTTTATGGTGCTTATAATTACTCAAGTGAATTTAGTGATGTAATCAATACTGCAAAGTTTAAAATTGATGGAGAATTTATTACACATAAATTTTTACTTGGTTATGATTTTACTCCAAAAATCTTTGAAAAAACAAGAGTAGTTTTAGGTGTATATGGTGGTTATGCAAGAACGAATATGACTTTAAAAACAAGTATTTTATCATTATCTCAAGACTTTGATGGTTATACATATGGGGCAAAAATCGGTGCTTTATATGAGTTAAATCAAGCAAATGAAATTGAGTTTGGTTTTAAAGCTGAACAAACTCATTATGATACAAGAAATTTCAGCACTGCTAATTCATCAAACTTTTATGATCCTAAACAAACAAATTATGGTTTATATTTAGGATATACTTATAAATTTTAAGGAGAATATATGCCAAAAGATGCAAATGGAACCGAACTTAATGCAGGTGATAGTGTAAGTGTTGTGAAAGATTTAAAGGTTAAAGGTGCAAGCACTACTTTAAAGCGTGGCACGACTATAAAAAATATTAAACTTACAAACAAAGACACTGAAATTGAAGCTAAAGTAGATAAATTTGGTGTGATTGTTTTAAAAACTGAATTTCTTAAAAAAATATAGTAAAAATTCCCAATCAATCTTGGGAATTTTCTTCTTGATAAACACAATGCTTAAAAATAAATTGATGTTCCTCAGGTAAGTTCTCAAATAAAGCATTTGCGAGTTGTCTTATCTCCCAAAGGGCTGATTTTGAGCTTCTTAGAGTGATAAAATTTTGCAAACTTCTTGCATTAATCGTTAAAGTTAATTCTGTTTTATAGCTTTCTGGTAAGCAGTATTTTGCTATGTCTAAACTAATACTATTTTGCAAAATCAAACGCAGATTTTCTAAAGCTTTGATACTTGCATTATCTACTACTTCATTTCCAGTTAATACCAAGTATCTTTTAGCATTTTCAAAGTCATTTTCTTTAAATTCACTTTCATTTCTTAGTTCTTTTAAGGTATATCTTGTGCTTTTTACACTAGGACTAGTGTGGCGGTGTCTTGCAACTTCTTGTAAGCATGCTCTTGAAATACCTTGTATATAAAAAGTATAGTTTAAATGCTCTAAGGTTGAAGCATGTTTGAATTTATTTCCCACTCGATCGATTAATTCTTTATCTTTTTCGCCACCACAATCGCCTTTGTCAAAACTTTGCCAACATGTTCTTGTCGCATGAGAGCATACAGAAAGTGGAGTATGATTTAATAATGTGATTTTCATCAAAAAATTCCTTCAAAAATAATTGAATTTTACACAAATGTTTATAAAAATAAAATTTTTTATTCGTTATAATTTCAAAAAAAGAAATTAAGGTTATTTTATGAAATTAAAACAAACTAAGTATATTTTTGTAACCGGTGGTGTTTTAAGCTCATTAGGAAAAGGTATAGCAGCAGCTTCTATAGCTACGATTTTAAAAAATTCAGGTTTAAAAGTAAGTATTTTAAAAGCAGATCCTTATATCAATGTAGATCCTGGTACGATGAGTCCTTTAGAGCATGGGGAAGTTTTTGTTACAGATGATGGAGCTGAGACAGATTTAGACTTAGGACATTATGAGAGATTTTTAAATGAGAGCTTATCTCAGGATAATAACTTCACAACAGGAAGAGTTTATCAAAGTGTTATAGAAAAAGAAAGAAGAGGAGATTACTTAGGAAAAACCATACAAGTAATCCCTCATATAGTTGATGAGATAAAAGATCGCATTAAAAAAGCCGGAGTTGATAAAGATATTTTAATCGTTGAAATAGGTGGTACAGTAGGAGATATAGAAGGTTTACCATTTTTAGAAGCCATTAGAGCTTTAAAGCTTGAAGTGGGTAAATATAACGCTATTAATATTCACTTAACTTTAGTGCCATTTATTAAAGCAGCAGGAGAACTTAAAACAAAACCAACTCAACATAGCGTGGGAGAATTACGCCGTATAGGTATAAGCCCTGATATGATTATTTGTAGAAGTGAAAAATCTTTAGATAGAGAGTTAAAAGACAAAATCGCAATTTCATGTGGAGTTGAAAAAAACTGCGTTATAGAAAGTGTGGACGCAGCTAGTATTTATCAAATTCCACTAAATTTCTTAAAACAAGATATTTTAAATTCTATTGCAAGTTTATTAGATCTTCAAAATTTAAAGCCAAATATGAACGAATGGGATTCTTTAGTAAAAAGGGTCATCGCTCCAAGTAATGAACTTAGCATTGCTTTTGTAGGAAAATATGTAGATTTAAAAGAAAGTTATAAAAGCTTGACAGAAGCCATTATCCATGCGGGTGCAGCACTTGATGCGAAAGTAAATTTAAAATGGATTGATAGTGAAAAATTAGAAAATGCAAATGTTGAAGAAAGCTTTAAAGATGTAAGTGGGATTTTAGTAGCAGGTGGTTTTGGTTATCGTGGGGTAGAAGGAAAAATCAAAGCAATACAATATGCAAGAGAAAATAAAATTCCATTTTTAGGAATTTGTTTGGGTATGCAGCTTTCTTTAGTGGAATTTGCACGCAATGTTTTAAAACTTGAAGATGCAAATTCTCATGAGTTTAATCCAAATTGTAAAAATCCTATCATCTTTTTGATTGATGAATTTATTGATGCAAGTGGAGAAAAGCAAATTAGAACAAGTAAAACTCCACTTGGTGGAACTATGCGTCTTGGGGCTTATGAGTGTCATATCAAGCCAAATACACTTTTAAGTAAGGTTTATGATAATCAAAAAAGCGTAAAAGAACGTCACCGCCACCGCTATGAAGCTAATCCAAAATACAAAGAAATGTTTGAGAAAAATGGACTTATTATAAGCGGGGAAAATGAAGGTTTGGTTGAGGCTGTGGAGCTTAAAGATCATCCATTTTTCTTAGCAGTGCAGTTTCACCCTGAATTTACTTCACGCTTAGTTAGAGTTAATCCGGCTATTTTTTCTTTTATCAAGGCATCTTTAACAAATCATGCTAAATAAAGCTAAAATAAAAGAAATTTTACACCAGCGTTTTATCAACGATACACATGTAAAGCTTTGTGATTTACCTATGCCATCTTGTTTAAAAGATGTCTATAAGGGTGCTTTGCGTATCAAAGAAGCGATTGAAAAAAATCAAAAGCTTGCTATTGTTGGGGATTATGATGTAGATGGGGTGATTTCTTGTGTGATTTTATCTGAATTTTTTGATGATATCGGATATGATTATGTGGTAAAAATTCCAAATCGTTTTAAAGATGGATATGGTCTAAATGAAGAAATCATCAATGAACTTGATGGGGTAGATTTAATCATCACTGTAGATAATGGCATAGCAGCATTTGATGCAGCAGAGCTTTGTTTACAAAAAGGAATTGATTTAATCATTACCGATCACCATATGCCACCAGCTATTTTACCAAAAGCTTATGCGATCATTAATCCTAAACAACAAGATTGTGAATTTCCTGATATTGAAATTTGTGGAGCTCAAGTGGCTTGGTATTTAGTCGCTGCGATAAAAGAAGTATGTAAGATTAATTATAATATGTGTAAATTTATAGAGCTTTTATCAATTGCAATTATCGCAGATATGATGGAGCTTAGAGACTTAAATAGAGCCTTAGTTAGAAAAGGTATAGAGTGTATTAATGATTCAAAACGTGTAGCATTTAAAGCGATTAAGCAGTATTTTGGTAAGGATAAATTTGAGCTTGATAATATTAGCTTTTTAATCGCACCTTTGATTAATAGTGCAGGTAGAATGGATGATGCGATTATTTCTTATAAATTTTTGCATTCTAAAAATATTGATGAAGTTATGGGGTATTTAGAGCAAATCATTGCTTATAATAATAGCCGTAAAGATGAAGAACGCGAACTTTTTAAGCAGTGTTTAGAACAAGTTGATGAAAATGATCCTGTGATTATTGTCAATGGTCAAAATTGGCATGAGGGTGTTTTGGGTATAGTTGCAAGTCGTTTAGCAAAGCATTTTAACAAACCTGCCTTTGTTTTTTCAGAATGTGAGCAAAAAGCTAAAGCTAGCGTTAGAAGTGTAGGTAGGATAGATATTTTAAATGTTATAGAACAAGCTAAAGAATTTGTTTTAAGCTATGGTGGGCATAAAGGTGCAGCCGGAGTTTTAGTAGAGCTTGAAAAATTTGGTATTTTTAAAAGTAAGCTTTACGAAATTTGTCAAAATATCCCTAAAGATGATTTTTATAATGCTGATGAGGTTTTGGGTAGTATTGACCCAAATGAAGTTGATTTTGAACTTTTAGAGATATTAGAATTTTTTGAACCTTTTGGACATAAAAACCCAAGACCTTATTTTAAATTTGATAAGCTTTTTGTAAAAAATAAAAGAAGATTAGGTAAGGAAGAAAACCATATAAAGCTTATTCTAACACAAGGAAATAAGACTTTAGAAGCTTTATTTTTTAACTTTGACTATGAGCCAGAAATTGGAGAAAATATCAACTTTATAGCTAGTGTTTCCAAAAATAATTTTAGAGGATTAATTACCCCTCAACTTACTATCAAAGAAATTCTTAGATAATTTATTAACTTATTCACATATTTTTTATTTATAAATTTGCTATAGCATAAGTAATATAAAGGAGTAAAATGTTAAAAAGGATTTTATTATTAGTAGTATTTTTTAATTTTACTTTTGCCTTTGATACAAAAATTTTTATAGGTGATACTTATATACCTGAAAATTTTTATAAATACGACAAAGACTTTAAGGCTGCAGCTAGAAAATATAACATACCTATGGCTTTACTTAAGGCTATAGCTTTAACAGAAAATGCTGCATACAAGCATAATATCATCGGTAAAAATAAAAATCAAACAAGAGATTATGGTTTAATGCAAATTAATAGCATTCATTTAAAACGCTATAAAATTGCCGAAAAAGAGATTGTAAAATCTAGTGTAAATATCGACACAGCAGCAAGATTGCTTCATGAGATTATACAAAAGCATGGTTTTAGTTGGAATGCCATTGGAAGATACCATTCAGCAAATGATAAATATAAAAATATTTGGCTTGATAAAGTAATGAAAAATTTAGTTGCTATAGTCTTAAAAGATAGCAAAGATCTTTTTGTAATGGAAAAATTTAGAGCTTTTAAACTCGCCTCTCTTTTGATGAATGTTGATAAGGAACAATATAGAGTTTTGCTAGCAAGTAATAATTAAAACAAGAAATTATAAATTTTCTTGTTTTAAAGCTTCTGCTTGATAATAAGCGATTAATGGCTCGATGATCTCATCAAAAAGCCCACCTTCTAAAATCGCATCAAGTCTATATAAAGTAAGATTTATTCTATGATCGCTAATTCTATTTTGAGGGAAATTGTAAGTGCGTATGCGCTCACTTCTATCGCCACTTCCAACTTGTGATTTTCTTGCCTCGCTTTCTTTAGCTAAGCGTTCTTGTTCTTGCATTTCAAAAAGTCTTGCTTTTAAGACTTTCATGGCGCTTTCTTTGTTTTTGTGTTGGCTTTTACCATCTTGATTTACTACAACTATACCTGTTGGAATGTGAGTGATTCTTACAGCACTATCTGTGGTATTTACGCTTTGTCCACCATGACCGCTACTACGCATTACATCGATTTTTAAATCATTTGGATTGATTTGAATTTCAACATCATCAACTTCAGGCATAATAGCCACTGTAATAGCTGAAGTATGAACTCTACCTTGAGATTCTGTTTCAGGTACTCTTTGAACTCTGTGCGTGCCACCTTCGTATTTTAGTCTCGAATAAGCTCCGTTTCCTTTAATAAGAATGATGATTTCTTTAAATCCCCCTACGCTACCTTCACTTGAGCTTACGATTTCGTATTTATAATCACGATTTTCTGCATAGCGTATATAAGCTTTTACTAAATCCCCAACAAATAAAGAAGCTTCATCACCACCTGTTCCTGCACGAATTTCTAAAAATATATTTTTATCATCATTTGGATCTTTAGGTAGTAAAAGAATTTTTAATTCTTCTTCAAGTTGCGGTTTTAAAACTTCGAGATTTTTAAGTTCTTCTTTTGCAAGTTCCCCTAGTTCAGGATCAGATAAAAGAAGTTTGTTTTCTTCTATATCATCTAAGGTTTTGAGATACTCTTTTGCTTTTTCTACTATAGGTTCTAAATTTTTTTGCTCTTTAGATAGAGCTGTCATTTTAGAAATATCATTAGAGATATTAACATCGCTAAGAAGAGTGTTTAACTCATCAAAGCGTGCTAAAAAAGGTTTGAGTTTATCAGCTAACATTAAATTATGCTAATTTATTTACCAATAATGCCAATCTGCTAACACGGCGTGATGCAGTTTGTTTTTTCAAAAATCCACGACTTACCATAGCGTGAATACTTTTATTAGCTACTTTTAATGCATTTTGTGCAGCTTCTTTATCATTATTTGCTGCTGCTTCACGAACCGCTTTTGTAATGTTTTTTAATCTTGTTCTATAAAATCTATTTCTTTCAGTTCTTTTGATAGTTTGTCTTGCTCTTTTTTCAGCAGATTTATGGTTTGCCATAATTTTCCTTTTTTATATAAATTAAATTGCTAATTATACAAAAATAAAATTAAATTTTAATTAATTTAAGTATTTTTAAAGTATTAATATCTAATATTATTTGTTTTTAAAAAATCGCGTAGTTTTTCATACTCGCCATTTTCCAAATAACGATATTTGCCAGCTTTTAACATACCAAGATCTAATGCTCCAAAAGCTACTCTTTTAAGATCCATCACTTCTAAATCAAAATGCCCAAAAAAGCGTCTTAGCTCTCTATTTTTACCTTCATTAATGATTACTTTTAGCTTCGTATAGCCTCCGCTTGAGCCAAAAATTTCAAAGCCTAAAAATGGAGCAAAACTCATTGAAGTTATTTTAGTTTTAGCATGAGCCCCTTTTTTTTCATTTTGAATTTCTAAGCCATTTTGCATAGCTTCAATGACATTTTTATCTATATTACCTTTTACTTTTAAGTAATATTCTCTTTCTAAATCACTATGCATAAGCGCATCTGCTATCACAGGCGAATCAGTTAATAAAAGCAATCCCTCGCTTGCAAAGTCAAGCCTTCCTACACTAAGCCAAGTGCTAAATTGTTTTGGCAGGGTATGATAGATGGTTTTTCTACCTCTATCATCTTTTTTACTAACTATTTCACCTTTTTGTTTATGATAAATGATGACTGAAAATTGTGTTTTTTTATGGAGTTTTTTACCATTGATAAAAACTTTATCTTCAGCATTTACACTATCACTTAGCAAGGCTGTTTTTTTATTGATTTTTACTAAGCCTTGCTTGATTAGCTCATCAGCCTCGCGGCGAGAATATTTGCTATTGTGTGAGATGAATTTATTAATTCTCATAATTTTACTTTACATCACAAAAATAGTTGGTACTATAGTTGGATATTTTTTGATTTTTCTAAAAATATGCTTTCTTAGTACTTGCCTAATTTGAGCTTCTAAAACTTTTGGATTATCTAAAATTTCATCTTTTACATTTGGGAAAAATTGACTTAAAACATCACTCATTTCTTTTGAGAATGCTCCATCTTGTTTATCAGCTACCAAGCCATAACTAAATACTCTTGGTTTATTAATCAGTGTTTTACTTGCTTTATCAAGCTGAGCAATGATGACAACTATGCCACTATCTGCTAGTTTTTGTCTATCAATTACTACATCATCTGCGATTTGTTTGTTGATTTGATTATCTACAAAGACTTTTCCTGTTTTAACTGTTTTTACACGTTTGATGTATTTTTGACAAAGCTCTACTTGATCACCATCACTCATTAAGTAGATATTTCTTTCAGGTATGCCACATTTTAGAGCGGTTTCTTTGTGTTTATTGATGTGATTATACTCTCCATGCACTGGTAAGAAAAATTTAGGTTTTACTAAAGTTAGCATGAGTTTTTGCTCTTCTATACTAGCATGTCCGCTTACATGAATTTCGCTAAATTCTTGATAAGCTACTTTAGCCCCTGCTTTTAAAAGAAAATCAAGCACAGCAGAAACATTTGCTTCATTACCTGGTATTGCTTTAGCTGAAATGATAACTTGATCGCTAGGTTTGATTTTGATAAATTTATGCTCATCAGTTGCCATTCTATATAAAGCACTCATGGTCTCGCCTTGACTTCCTGTCGTGACAATTAGTACTTCGTTGTCTTTGTATTTGCTTACTTCATCAGCGTCAATGAAAATTTTTCTATCAAGTTTGATATAGCCAAGTTCCATAGTGGTATAGAGATTTCTTTCCATAGAGCGTCCTATAACACACACTTTTCTACCATATTTTAAACCATAGCTAATAGCTTGATATACACGGTGGATATTAGAACTAAAGGTGCTCATGATTACCCTGCCTTTAGTTTTGGCAAAAATTTGATCAAAAGTAGGTCCTACGGAGCTTTCACTTTTTGTGTAACCTTCTTTATATGAGTTTGTGCTATCACTTAAAAGACAAAGCACACCTTCTTCGCCATATTGAGCTAAACGACTTAAATCCGTTGGATAACCATCAATTGGTGTTTGATCTATTTTAAAATCACCAGTGTGTATGATGGTTCCTGCTTTAGTTTTAATGGCTAAAGCACAAGCATCGATGATAGAGTGGGTTATATGAATCCATTCTAAGTTAAACTCGCCTATTTCATAAATTTTTCTTTTTGTTATAGGTCTAAACCATTTACGCTCAGCTTTTAAACCATGTTCTTCAAATTTATTTGAAATCATACCTAATGCTAAAGGTGTTGCATAGATAGGAAATTGAAATTCTTTGAAAAAATACGGCACAGCACCGATATGATCTTCATGAGCATGAGTGATGATGATAGCGCGAATTTTGTTTTTAATCTTTCTTACATAGTCAAAATCAGGTATGATAATATCTACTCCATGCATGGTTCCATCTGGAAAACTCATACCTATATCAACGATAATCGCATCGTTGTTGGTTTCAAAAACAGTGATATTTCCACCGATTTCCCCAAGCCCACCCAAAGGTGTAATACGAATTTTATGTTCGCTTGAGTTGTTGTGTTTTAAAGGGTGAAGTCTTAGTTCGTGCATAATTTTATTAGCTTCTATGCTTTTGGCAAGTTCTATTTGCCATTCCTCATTACCACTTAATTTAGAAGGTAAATTTCTATTTTTTTTCTTTTTCTTTTTTTCTTCGCTAGCTTCAGTTTGAGTATTTTCTACTTTTGTTTCGTTTTTAATTTCACTATTTTGCTCTTGATTTTGTGAATCTTTTTTTCTTTTGTTTCTGAATTTATTAAATCTTTTAGTTTTATTTTGCTCTTGAGTTTTGTTTTCTTCGCTCATAGTCATCCTTTAAATAGTCATAAATTTTAAGGTATGAATCAACGCTAATTTCATGAGCTCTTGAGGTAGAAGAGATGTCTAGTGCTTCAAATGCTTTTAAAATTTTTTCTTTTTTATTTTTAAAATTAGATAAGAGTTGTTTTCTAGGGTTTTGAAAACAAGCTCTAAGAAATTCTTTAAAAGCTTCTATATTTTCACATTTTTGCTGATAATGAGTAGTTTTTATTAACTTCATTACAGCTGAAGTAACTTTTGGCGGAGGATTAAAGCTTTGTGGTTGTATGTCAAAAAGCATTTGTCTTTGGCATATTAATGCACAAAGCACCCCTAAAGCCGAAAAATTACTTTCTTTTTCATTTGCACAAAATTTCTGTGCTACTTCTTTTTGCACCATTACTATAAGCCCAAGGCAATTTTGATCTTCTAGGGCTTTTAAAATCAAATTTGTAGCAATATAATATGGTAAATTTGCTACTAAAAAGTACTCTTTATCGCTTAAACTTCCTTGATCAAAAGCATCACTTGCATTTTGATGGATAAGCTCAAAATTTCCACCTTCAATCTCATTTTGAAATTTTTTATTTAAAATAGGAATCAAATCTTTATCAATCTCATAAGCTCTAATATGAGCTTGTGGGATTTTCAAAAGTTCTTGCGTTAAATCACCTAAGCCAGGCCCAATCTCAACTATATTTTTAGTATCTTTGGGTATGGCTTGGATGATTTTATCTACCACGCTTTTATCACATAAAAAATTTTGTCCAAAATGTTTTTTTGCTTTTATCATAAATTTATTTTATCTAAAAAATATTAATTATAGCATTATTTTAAGCGCTAATTAGATAAAATTTGAATTATTTTTTATAAAGGTTAATTTTTGAAAAATCTTATAGTATGTGCAGGAGGAAATGAGGATTTTAAATTTGCACAAAGTATAGGCATAGGTTTGGTTAATTCTGCTTTTTTTCTAGGTAAAATTTTAAGTCAAGTAAAAGTAGATAAGGTAATTTTTATAGGTACATGTGGAATTTACCAAGAAGGAAAAATTTTAGACATTTATGAAAGTTCTAACGCAGCGAATTTAGAATACTCAGATTTATTTGATAGTTTTTATACGCCTATATCTAATGAGATTAGATTAAATGTTTCACATGAAACTATGATTAATTCTTCAAATTATATTTGCAAAGATGAAAATATCGCCCAAGAATTTTTTAAAAAGGGCGTACATATAGAAAATATGGAAGCATACGCGGTGCTTTCTTGTGCAAAAATGCAAGGGATAGAAGGAATTTGTTATTTATGTGCGACAAATTTTTGTAATGAATTAGCACATGAAGATTTTTTAAAAAACCATCAAAAAGCAAAAGAATTATTAAAAGAATTTTTGTTAGATAAAAAACTTATATAGGAAAAAAATTGAGTGAATTAAAAAATATATTAGATTTTACTAAAGAAGAATTAGAAAATTTAGTCCAGCCAAAATTTAGAGCAAAGCAAATTTTTGAATGGGTATATAAAAAATATGCAGACGATTTTTTACAAATGTCGTCTTTGCCAAAAGATTTTAGAGTATACTTGCAAGAAAATTTTCATTTTTCACCTCTAAAATGTGTGAAAGATGAAAAAAGCAAAGATGGTAGTATAAAATATCTTTTTGAACTTTTAGATGGTAAAAAAATAGAAGCTGTTTTGCTACCTATGAAAGAAGAGCTTGTAGATGAAAATGGAAAAATCATCAAACATGCAAGATATACCATTTGTGTTTCTTCGCAAGTGGGGTGTAAAAGTGGGTGTAGTTTTTGTCTGACTGCTAAAGGCGGTTTGAAAAGAAATTTAAGTGCAGGAGAAATAGTAGGACAAATTTTGTGGATTAAAAAACATAACAACATACCTTATGAAAGAAGAGTTAATATAGTCTATATGGGCATGGGAGAACCTTTGGATAATCTCAAAAATGTTTCTAAGGCAGTTAGAATTTTAGCAGATAACGATGCTTTAGCAATAAGCCCTAGAAGACAAACTATAAGTACAAGTGGTTTAGCAAAACAGATCAAAGAGCTTGGAGAAATGAATTTGGGTGTGCTTTTGGCTATTTCGCTCCATGCTGTAAATGATGAGCTTAGAAGTGAATTAATGCCCATTAATAAAGCTTATAATATAGCAAGCATTATGGAAGCGGTGAGAAATTTTCCTATAGATCAACGTAAAAGAGTGATGTTTGAATATCTTTTAATTGATGGGATAAATGACAAAATAGAGCATGCCAAAGAACTAGTGAAGCTCTTAAATGGCATAAAAGCTAAAGTGAATTTAATACTTTTTAATCCACATGAAGGAAGTTTATATAAAAGACCAAGTGTTGAAAATGCGGTTAAATTTCAAGATTATTTAAGTGTAAAAGGTGTTACTTGTACGATAAGAGAAAGTAAAGGACTTGATATTTCAGCTGCATGCGGACAGCTTAAAGAAAGGCAGAGCAAACAATGACTTTTTTAGATATAGCACAGCTTATTTTTATAAGCATAGTGGTGATCATAGGACTTGGTGGAATTATTTATGTATTAAAGAATGAAGGGAAAAATAATGATAGATAAAAAACAGTTGTTAGAAAATCAATTATTTCAAAATAGATATATAAAGCCAAATATTTCTTGGTATTTTTCGTATTTAAATGGTAAAAGAGGAATTGCTAGAATTTTTAAAGTTCCTTATGCTGCTTTGATGAAAAAATTTTATTTGAAAAAATACTTCGAAAAGAGAGTTTTAGAAGGTAAAGTGGATATTCCTTATTTAGAATTAGTTTTAACTACAAGATGTACTTTGCGCTGTGAGTCATGCAATAATTTGATGCAATATTTTTCACCATCAAATCAATATGCTTGTACTTTAGAGGGCATTATAGAATCATTAGAGTTACTTTTATCTAAGGTAGATTCTATCGCAAGAGTTAGAATTATAGGTGGAGAACCTTTGTTGTTTAAAGATTTACCGCAATTGATTGATTATTTAGATACTCAAAAGAAAATACTAACTTTTGATATTTTAACTAATGCAACAATAGACTTTAAAGAAGATTTGATTTTGAGATTTAAAAAATCAAAAAAAGCAAGAAAAATAAGTATTTCAGATTATAGAAAATCACCAAATTTAAAAATACCTTTAAAACAAGAGAGTATTTTGAGCAAGCTTAAGAAAAATAATATAGCGTTTTCTTATAATACAATAGATTATTGGTATGATATAGATAAAATTTACAAGCGCGGTAGAAGCAAAGAAGATATAATTAAAAATTATTATAATTGTCAAATGTCATGTGTAAGTTTGATGACATCTGAGGGCTTAGAAAATAAACAATTAGCACCTAAAGGAGCTATTTTTGTTTGCCCTATATCAAGTTCTTTATCACGTTTAAAAGGACTTGAAGAATTTAATGGCGATTTTTTAAATTTAGAGGATTCTAAAGAAAGATTTTTTGAATTTTATTCTCAAGATTTTTATAAATCTTGTGATTATTGTAGAGATTTTAGTCAGCCTATCAAAAAAATTCCAATTGCAATCCAAACTGATAAAGTTTTAAAGTTAGAAAAAGACTAAGATAAATTTTTCAAAAACTCATCTTTTATATCTTTTTGAGATTGTATCAAAAATTTTTGATTTTTATATGTAAATTCTAAGCTAAAAGAGTGCAAAAGCAGTCTTTTAGCACCTGTGATTTGAGCTCTTTTTATATCGCTCATTTTTCCATCTAATATTTGCTCAATTTGTGTTTTTTCTAAACCATATAAAGGTTCACCTAAAATTTTATGTTTCACATGAAACAAATGTAGTCTTATTTGGTGTTGTCTGCCTGTTAGAGGTTTAGCTAAAATTAAACTAGTATCTAAATTTTCAAAATATTCTAAAGTGTAAAATTGTGTTAAAGCTTCTTTACCATTTTCATAAATATGCATTCTAGTTTTTACTGCATCATAGTCTTTAGCTAAATCCATACTTTTATCTACTATAAATTCTTTTTTAGTTTTTCCTTTTACTAGAGCAAGATAGCTTTTTTGCACTAATCTTTTTTCAAACATGGTTTTTAACTCAATTTGTGCATTTTTATGTTTAGCTATGAGTAAAAGCCCGCTTGTTTCTTTATCTAATCTATGAGCTACGCAAGCTTTTTCACCCCATAAATGCCAAATTTCATCACAAAGACTATAAGTACAATTGCGTCCATTAGGATGAGTTAGTACCCCGCTTGGTTTTTCTACTACAGCAAAATCTTCATTTTCATAAACTATTTCCAATCCTTTAGGGTTATTTTCATATACGATTAATTCCACTAAGCCATCTAAAAATTTGTTTTTTTCTTCTACCAAATTTCCATCACAAAATAGTCTTTTTTTGTCAATGAGTTTTTGTGCTTCACGCATAGAAATTTTTAACTCATCCATAAGCAGTCTAAACGCCTTTTTTCCATTATTTGCTAGTTTCTTTTTAATATATGCCATTTAATAACTTTCTTAGGTAATTTATAATAAAATTCAAGCTATTTTTTCATAAAAAATTATATAAAAAAAGGTCTTGAAAATGGTTGAAAGATATAGTAGAGAAATCATGGCTAAAAAATGGGACATGCAAGCAAAATATGACGCATGGCTAAAAGTGGAATTAGCTGCTGTGAAAGCGTGGAATAAACTTGGTCTTATTAAAGATGATGATTGTGAAAAAATTATAAAAAATGCAAAATTTGATATAGCAAGAATAGATGAGATAGAAAAAACTACCAAACATGATGTTATCGCTTTTTTAACTAGTGTAAGTGAAAGTTTGGGTGAGGAAAGTCGTTTTGTGCATTATGCAATGACAAGTTCAGATTGTATTGATACTGCAGTTGCTTTGCAGATTAAAGATAGTTTAGAATTAATCTTGCAAGATTTAGATCAAGTTTTAGCAGCGATTAAAACAAGAGCATATGAGCATAAAAATACCTTAATGGTAGGAAGAAGTCATGGAATTCATGGGGAGCCTATAACTTTTGGCTTAGTTTTGGCTATTTGGTATGATTCGCTAGTTCATGCAAAAGATTTAATCATTCACGCAAAAGAAGTGATTAGCTATGGAAAAATTAGCGGTGCCATGGGGAATTTTGCTCATGCTCCACTTGAGTTTGAAGAAGAAGTTTGCAAAAACTTAGATCTTAAGCCAGCACCAGTTTCAAACCAAGTCATACAAAGAGATCGTTATGCACAAGTTATCTCAGCTTTAGCTATTTTAGCTTCAAGTTGTGAGCAAATTGCTGTTGCTATCCGCCATTTTCAAAGAACAGAAGTATATGAAGCTGAAGAATATTTTTCTCAAGGACAAAAAGGAAGCTCAGCTATGCCTCATAAAAGAAATCCTGTTTTGAGCGAAAATATTACCGGTCTTTGCAGGATGATAAGAGCTTATGTAATACCTGCATTGGAAAATGTAGCATTGTGGCATGAAAGAGATATATCACATTCTAGCGTAGAAAGATTTGTATTACCTGATGCTTTTATCACGACTGATTTTATGCTTTCAAGATTATGTGGTGTGATAGAAAAGCTTTTGGTGTATCCAGAAAATATGATGAAAAATTTAAATTTAACCGGGGGGCTTGTGTTCTCTCAAAGAGTGTTGCTTGAACTTCCATTTAAAGGTATAAGCAGAGAAGAAGCTTATAAAATCGTTCAAAGAAATGCTATGAAAGTTTGGGCTGATTTGCAAAATGGCAAGCCTGCTTTAAATGAAAAAGGTGAGAGTTTATTTTTGCTAGCTTTATTAGCTGATGAGGATTTGAAAAAGTCTTTAAGTGAAGCAGATATTAGAAATTGCTTTGACTATAACTACTATACAAAAAATGTAGATAAAATATTTGCAAGAACATTTAAATAATAAACTAGGGGTTGTGAGTGAAAGTATTAAAAAGAAATGGTAGAACTGAAGAATTAGATGTTTCTAAGATTAAAAAATATACCACCGATGCAGTGGCAAATTTAGAAAATGTTAGCCAAAGTGAGCTTGAAGTAGATGCAAAAATTCAATTTCGTGATGGCATAACAACAGAAGAAATCCAACAAACTCTTATAAAAACAGCAGTAGATAAAATAGATATTGATAGACCTAATTGGACCTTTGTTGCTGCAAGATTGTTTTTATATGATTTATATAAAAAAGTAAGTGGTTATAATGGATATAAACATTTAAGAGAATATCTTGAAAAAGGTGAAAAAGAAGGTAGGATTTTAATTGGCTTAAAAGAAAAATATGACTTAGATGATCTTAATGCTTATATAAAGCCAGAACGTGATTTGCGATTTACTTATCTTGGTATAAAAACTTTATATGATAGATATTTGATTAAAGATTCTAAGGGTATGCCTATAGAATTACCACAACAAATGTTTATGGCTATTGCGATGTTTTTAGCACAAAATGAGCTAGATTCTCAAACTTGGGCTAAGAAATTTTATGATTTGATCTCAACTTTTGAAGTAATGCTTGCAACCCCAACCCTTTCAAATGCAAGAACTACAAGACACCAATTAAGCTCATGTTATATAGGAAGTACGCCTGATAATATAGAAGGAATTTTTGATTCTTATCAAGAAATGGCACTTTTATCTAAATTTGGTGGTGGTATAGGCTGGGATTGGTCTAAGGTGCGCGCTATGGGTGGAAGCATAGATGGGCATAAAAATGCAGCAGGCGGGATCATACCATTTTTAAAAATCACTAACGATATAGCCGTTGCTGTTGACCAACTTGGTACTAGAAAAGGGGCGATTGCGGTTTATATTGAACCTTGGCATATGGATATTAACGACTTTTTAGATTTGCGTAAAAACTCAGGTGAAGAAAGAAGAAGAGCACACGAGCTTTTCCCTGCTTTGTGGATTAATGATTTGTTCATGAAAAGAGTAAGAGCAAATGGTAAATGGACGCTTTTTGATCCTGCTGATACGGCAAGTTTATGCGATTTATACGGTGAAGAATTTGAGAAAAAATACGAAGAATTTGAAAAAGATGAAAGCATAGCTAAAGAAATTATAGATGCAAAAGAGCTTTGGAAAAAAATACTTTTATCTTATTTTGAAACAGGTATGCCATTTTTATGTTTTAAAGATAGTGCAAACAAAACAAATCCAAATTCCCACGCAGGAATTATAAGAAGTTCAAATTTATGTACAGAAATTTTTCAAAATACAGATCCAAATTATTATAAAATCAAAATCGTATTTGATGATAAAACAGAGCTTCATTTAGATGAGGATGAAGAGCTTACAATAGATGGAGGATATAAAAAGCTTGCTAAAAAAGTTTCTACTTTAGATAGTATCAATGGCAAAAAAGTCTATATAGTAGAAAAATATAAAAACGAAGGAAAAACCGCAGTTTGTAATCTTGCAAGTATAAATTTAAGTAAAATCAATACCAAAGAAGATATTCAAAGAGTAGTACCAACAGCTATAAGAATGCTTGATAATGTGATTGATTTAAATTTTTATCCTCATGTAAAGGTTAAAAATACCAATCTAAAATCACGCGCTATAGGGCTTGGTGTAATGGGTGAAGCGCAAATGCTAGCTGAAGCTCAAATTTATTGGGGTTCTAATGAACATTTTGAAAAAATTGATCGTATTATGGAGATGATTAGCTATGAGGCGATTTTAGCTAGCTCAAATTTAGCTTTAGAAAAAGGAAGTTATCCTGACTTTGAAGGATCAAACTGGAGTAAAGGTATAGTGCCAATTGATGTAGCAAATGAAAATGCTAAAAAACTTACCGCAAGTGAAGGTTTGTTTGATCAAAGCGAGTGTGATTGGGAAAAATTAAGAGAAAAACTAAAAAGAGATGGCATAAGAAATGGCTATTTAATGGCTATAGCACCAACTTCTTCTATCTCTATTTTAGTGGGTACTACTCAAACAATTGAGCCTGTATATAAAAGAAAATGGTTTGAGCAAAACTTAAGCGGTATGATACCAACTGTAGTACCAAATTTAAGTGCTAATACTTGGCAGTATTACACTCCTGCTTATGAGCTTGATCAAAAAATCTTAGTAAAAGCAGCAGCGATTCGTGGTAAATGGATTGATCAAGGTCAATCATTAAATATCTTTGTTTCTTTAGATAAAGCAAGCGGTGGATATTTAAATGAAATTTATCAACTTGCTTGGGAATTAGGTGTTAAATCAACTTATTATCTAAGAAGTGAAAGTCCTGATAGTCAAAAAGTAAATGATGATGTGGTTGATAGAACTATAGAATGTGAAGGTTGTCAATAAAAATGGAGAAGCAAAATGCATACAAAAAACTCACTACCGGAGCTTACGCTTAGGGGTATAATACTAGGAAGTATTTTAACGATTATTTTTACCGCCTCAAATGTATATTTGGGGCTCAAAGTTGGTCTTACTTTTTCTACTTCTATTCCTGCTGTTGTGATCGCAATGGCTGTTTTAAAAATCTTTAAAGACTCTAATATTTTAGAAAATAATATGGTTCAAACTCAAGTTTCAGCTGCAGGTACGCTTTCGGCTGTGATTTTTGTTATACCAGGTCTTTTTATGTGTGGATATTGGTTTGAATTTCCACTTTGGCTTACTTTTATGCTCTGTCTTTGTGGAGGTGGATTAGGCGTGCTTTTTACTATACCTTTGCGTAGAGCTATGGTAGTAGAGAGTAAATTAGCTTATCCTGAAGGAAGAGCTGCTGCTGAAATTTTAAAAGTAGCTAATAAAGATCAAGCTGATAAAAAAGGAAAAGTAGGCTTAAAAGAAATCACGCTTGGCGTGGTTTTTGCTTCTGTGATAAGTCTTTTTTCAAGCGGTTTTAAATTACTTTCAAGTGGAAGCAGTTTTGCATTCATTTGGCAAAAAATGACTTTTGGTTTTTCTATGGGTTATTCAGTGGCACTTTTGGGTGCTGGATACTTAGTAGGTATAGCCGGAGGTGTTGCATTACTTGCGGGTATGGTGCTTGCTTGGATGGTTTTTGTGCCATATTTTTCTGCTAAAGAAAGTTTTGATGCGAGTTTAAGCGCGCTTGATATAGCTAATCAAATTTGGGCTCAAAAAGTACGCTTAATAGGTACAGGAGCTATTGCTATAGCAGCATTATGGACTTTAATAGAGCTTGCAAAGCCTGTATATGATGGTATGAAAAACATGCTTAAAAAAACCTCATTAAACCTCTCACAAGATCCTAAAGATATGGATTTATCTTTAAAAGCTATGCTAGGTTTATTTGTGCTTATGTGTATAGGTTTGTTTGTTTCATTTTATGCTTTTGTGGCTGATTCAAATTTAGCAAGTGGTTATCAAATTCTTTTTGCTTTGGTAGGAACTTTAGTAGCTATTTTCATAGGCTTTTTTGTAGCTTCTACTTGTGGATATATGGCAGGTTTGGTGGGTTCATCATCTTCTCCTATTTCTGGTATAGGACTTATTGGGATTATGATTTCTTCTTTAATTATTTTACTTTTGGGTTATCAAGTAGATTTATTTAGCGATCCTTTAATGTCTAAATTTGCTATTGCTTTTGCTATATTTACTACTAGTGTTATTTTGGCAACTGCTGCTATTTCTAATGATAATTTACAAGATTTAAAAACTGGCTATTTAGTGGGTGCAACTCCTTGGAAACAACAAGTTTCTTTGATTATAGGTTGTGTGTTTGGAGCTTTGGCTATTGCTCCTGTTTTAAATTTATTATACCAAGCTTATGGTTTTGTGGGTGCAATGCCAAGAGAAGGAATGGATGAGGCAAATGCACTCGCTGCACCACAAGCAAATTTGATGAGTACTATTGCACAAGGCATTTTTAACGCTAATATCGATTGGAGTTATATTATAGCGGGAGCTTTTGTGGGCATTGGTATAATCATTGTCGATCGTTTATTAAGAAAGAAAAATATGTCTTTGCCACCTTTAGCCGTGGGTATAGGTATATATTTACCACCTGCTGTTATTATGCCTTTATTTGTAGGCGGATTATTGGCGTATTTAATCAAAAAGCGTTTAGAGCAAAGATATGTTAAAAATGCTCATAAAAAAGAACTTATTCAAGAGCATGAGCAAAAAGGAACCTTATTTGCCTCTGGTTTGATAGTAGGTGAGAGTTTGTTTGGAGTGTTAATAGCTGGTTTAACTGTGCTTTCTATTAGTAGAGGTGGGGCTGAAGACCCACTTGCTATTGCAACTTCATTTAAAGACGATGGGATTATAGGTTTTGTAGTTTTTGTAGCGATTATGCTAATTTTTGCAAGAAGAGTACTTAAAAAATGAATTTAGATTATTATTATGCTTTGATTTTGGGAATTATCGAAGGTTTGACAGAATTTTTACCTGTTTCATCTACAGGGCATATGATCTTGGGTGCTGAAATTTTAGGTTTAAATATAGATGATTTTTGGAGAAGTTTTTTCATCATCATTCAGCTTGGTTCTATACTAGCGGTGATTTTTATTTTCAAAGATAAACTAACTCAAAAACTTGATATTTGGTTAAAACTTGCTGTGGGCTTTTTGCCCGCAGGTGGAGTAGGTTTTATAGCATATAAGTTTTTAAAAGAAATATTTAATGGCTATACTGTGGCTACTATGTTAATCATTGGTGGGATTATTTTTATCATTATAGAACTTAAACATAGAAAAAAAGATTACACAATCCACTCTTTAGATGAGGTAAGTTATAAACAAGCTTTTTTGATAGGTTTAACTCAAGCTCTTGCTATCATACCAGGTACTTCAAGAAGTGGAGCAAGTATCATAGGTGGCTTATTGCTTGGGCTTGATCGCAAAGTGGCTTCTGAATTTTCATTTTTACTTGCAATTCCTACCATGATTATAGCAACAGCTTATAGCATTTATAAAGAACCACAGGTTCTAAGCAATATGAATAATTTCATTCCTTTAGCCATAGGTTTTATAACAGCTTTTGTAGTGGCTTTTGTAGTAATTAAAATATTTTTAAAATTAATCAGCAAGATAAACTTTATACCTTTTGGAATTTATAGGATAATTTTAGGTTTTGTATTTTTATACCTTTTTATGAGTGGCGCTTTAGATATATCAAGAACGGGTGTTTGAAATATAAAAATATCCTTTATTTAAAAAAAGTTTAAGTTTTTCATAGCTAAAATTAGTCTTATATTTTAATTTAAGCTCACAAGGTTAGTGAGTGTTAAGGGTAGAAATGACAAAAGATATAATTGCATATGCAAATAATGAAACTTTGATAGATACTCAAAGTTTTAACAATGACACAAATTTAACTCCGATTTATTTTGATAACTCTAAAGAAAGTTTAGAAGTTATCCGTCACTCTTGTGCGCATTTAATGGCTCAAGCGATTAAAAGTTTATATCCAGAGGCTAAATTTTTCGTAGGGCCTGTGATAGAAGATGGGTTTTATTATGATTTTAGAGTTGATAGTAAGATTTCAGAAGAAGACTTAAGCAAAATCGAAAAGAAAATGAAAGAACTAGCAGAGGCAAAGCTAGACATTACAAAATATGAACTCTCAAAGACCGAGGTTAAAGAAAAATTTGCCAATGATGATTTAAAACAAGAAGTTTTACTAAGAATTCCTGATGGAAAAGTAAGCATTTATAAGCAAGGCGAATTTGAAGATTTATGCCGTGGACCTCATGTACCAAACACTAGATATTTAAGATTTTTCAAGCTTACTCGTGTAGCTGGTGCGTATTTGGGTGGTGATGAAAAAAGAGAAATGCTTACAAGAATTTATGGTACTGCTTTTGCAGATAAAGAAAGTTTAAATGAATACTTAAAAATCATTGAAGAAGCTAAAAAAAGAGATCATAGAAAACTTGGCAATGAAATGAAGCTTTTTGCCTTTGATGATGAAATAGGCGGTGGGCTTCCTATATGGCTTAGCAATGGTGCAAAATTAAGAAGTAAATTAGAGCATTTGCTATATAAAGCACATAGATTAAGAGGTTATGAGCCTGTGCGTGGACCTGAGCTTTTAAAAGCTGATGCGTGGAAAATTAGTGGGCATTATGCAAACTATAAAGAAAATATGTATTTTACGCAAATTGATGAGCAAGAATATGGCATTAAGCCGATGAATTGTGTAGGACATATTAAAATTTATCAAAGTGATGTTAGAAGCTATCGTGATTTGCCTTTGAAATTTTTTGAATACGGTGTGGTGCACCGCCATGAAAAAAGTGGAGTTTTACACGGGCTTTTTAGGGTAAGAGAATTTACTCAAGATGATGCACATATTTTTTGTATGCCAAGTCAGATAAAAGAACAAGTTTTAGAAATTTTAAGCTTTGTTGATACTTTGATGAAGGCTTTTGAGTTTGATTATGAAATGGAAATTTCAACACGCCCAGCAAAAGCAATAGGTGATGATGAAATTTGGGATATAGCTACAAAGGCTTTAAAAGAAGCTTTAGATGAGCAAGGTTTAAAATATGGCATTGATGAGGGCGGTGGAGCTTTCTATGGCCCAAAAATCGATATTAAAATCACTGATGCGCTAAAAAGAAAATGGCAGTGCGGAACTATACAAGTAGATTTTAACTTACCAAGCCGTTTTAAACTCGAATACACAGACGCAGATAATGAGAAAAAACAACCTGTAATGCTTCACCGTGCTATTTTAGGTTCTTTTGAAAGATTTATAGGAATTTTAGTAGAGCATTGTGCGGGTGAGTTGCCATTTTTCATAGCACCAACTCAAGTAGCTATAGTGCCTATTTCGCAAAATCATCATGAGTATGCAAAAGAAATAGCAAGAAAACTTTTAGAACTTGGCATTGATAGTGAAGTGTATAATAAAAATGAAAGCTTAAATAAAAAAATCCGCACCGCTGAAAAAGCACATGTACCTATGATACTTGTTTTAGGTGATGAAGAAGTAGCAAATAAAAGTGTGGCTTTAAGAGATAGAAGAGCAAAAGAACAAAAAACAATGACTTTAGATGAATTTATAACCCTAACAAAGGAGAAATTAAGTGAGGTACGCTTTTGAGTAAAGAAAAAGAAGTATTGCTAAATGAAGAAATTCAAGCAGATGAGATCAGATGTATAGGTGATGATGGCAAGGTTTATGGCATTATTAGTAGTGATGAAGCGCTAGATATAGCAAATAGACTAGGGCTTGATTTGGTGATGATAGCCCCTGAAGCCAAACCACCTGTATGTAAGATAATGGATTATGGAAAATTCCGTTATCAACAAGAAAAGAAACAAAAAGAAGCAAAGAAAAAACAAAAAGTTATTGATATAAAAGAAATCAAACTTTCTGTGAAAATTGCTCAAAATGACATTAATTATAAAGTCAAACATGCAAGCGAGTTTTTAGAGCAAGGCAAGCATGTGAAATTTAGAGTGTTTTTAAAAGGTCGTGAGATGGGCTCTCCTGAAGCAGGGGTGGCGTTGCTTGAAAAAATTTGGCAAATGGTTGAAGATATAGCAGATAGAGACAAAGAGCCTTTACTCGAAGGACGCTATGTAAATATGCTAGTAACTCCTAAAAAGAAAAAATAATCACAAGCCTTTTTAAGGCTTGTATTTTAAACTTATGCTAGAAGAAAATCCACAATTTTTAAAAGAACAAATCATAACTTACCTTGGTAATAAAAGATCCTTGCTTGAGTTTTTAAATCAAGGCTTTAAATTCGCACAAAATGAGCTTAAAAAGGACAAATTTAGTTTTTGCGATGTATTTAGTGGCTCTGGGGTAGTTTCGCGTTTTGTGAGGCCTTATGCGAGTTTTATCATGGCAAATGATTTGGAAGATTATTCTAAAATCATCAATGAATGTTATTTGAGTAATCAAAATGCACAATTTTTACAAGAATTACAAAAATATTATGATTTTTTAATTTCTGATTTAAAACTCAAAAAAGGCTTTATAAGCAAACTTTATGCGCCAAATGATGATGAATATATCCAAAAAGATGAAAGAGTTTTTTACACGCTTAAAAATGCGATGTATTTAGACTCTATGCGAGAAAAAATTTCAAACCTGCCAAGTAATATACAAAAATACTTCATCGCGCCGCTTATCTATGAAGCAAGCGTGCATGCAAATACAAGCGGGGTTTTTAAAGGCTTTTATAAAGATAAAAATGGAGTGGGAAAATTTGGAGGAAATGGAGCAAATGCGCTTAGTCGTATAAAGGGTGATATAGCTTTAAAAATGCCTATTTTTTCAAATTTTACTTGTGAGTATGAGGTTTTTCAAAAAGACGCAAATATTTTAGCTAAGGAGCTTGATAGCTTTGATGTGGCGTATTTAGACCCACCTTATAATCAACACCCTTATGGGTCAAATTATTTTATGTTAAATTTAATCGCTAATTATAAAAAGCCAAAGGAAATTTCAAAGGTTTCTGGCATACCAAAAGACTGGAACCGCAGTGCTTTTAACAAAGAAAAAAAAGCCGAAGATGCTTTGTTTGATTTGATAGATGATTTAAAAGCTAAGATTGTATTACTTTCTTATAATTGTGAGGGTTTTGTAAAAAAAGAAAATTTCACAAAAAGACTTCAAAGTCTTGGAGAATGCTTTGTGCTTGAGCAAAAGTATAATGCCTTTAGAGCTAGTAGAAACCTTTCTAAACGCTCTATGCATATACAAGAACAACTTTATGTGTTAAAAAAGAAGAATTAGAATTTAATTTTTCTAAAGCATAGTTGTAGTAAAATGATAGCTTTCTTTTATGAAAAAATTTATCCAAAGGATACACATGCCAAAAATGAAAAGCGTTAAAAGTGCTGTTAAACGCTTCAAAGTAGGTAAAAATAAAATCAAAAGAGGTGCTGCTTATAGAAGCCACATTTTGACTAAAAAACCTGCTAAAAGAATGCGCGATCTTCGCACTTCTAAGTATGTTCACTCAACCAATGTTAAAGCGGTTGAAAAAATGTTAGGAATTTAAGCTCGCTTAAATTTAGTTTTTGACGAAAGTCATTCAAACTCCCCTTATTTTAAAGGGCAAGATTCGTTTAACGAACGCCAATTTGTGAAAGGATAAATATGGCAAGAGTAAAAACAGGTGTTGTAAGACGCCGCAGACATAAAAAAGTTTTAAAACTTGCGCGTGGTTTTTATAGTGGTCGCCGCAAACACTTTAGAAAAGCTAAAGAACAATTAGAAAGAAGTTTGGTTTATGCGTATCGTGATAGACGCCGCAAAAAACGTGATTTCCGTCGTCTTTGGATAGTACGTATCAATGCAGCTTGCAGACTAAATGATATTAGTTATTCAAGATTTATAAATGGTCTTAAAAAAGCAGGCATTGAGCTTGATAGAAAAATCTTAGCTGATTTAGCGATGAATGATGCAGCTGCTTTTGCTAAAATAGCAGATGCTGCTAAAAAAGCACTTTAATCTTACTGCAAGGCTTTTTATAAGCCTTGTTTTTCTCTTTACTCTCTTTTTAAATCCTCTTTTTGCAAAAGATATTTTACTTTTTAAAGTTTATGATGAAAAAGCATTTAAAGATATAAATTTAAGCCATTATCTCATGAGCGAAAAACTCGATGGCGTAAGAGGACTTTGGAGTGGTAAGTCTATGCAAACAAGAGCAGGAAATGCTATAAAACTTCCTTTATTTTTCACAAAAAACTTTCCTAAATTTGAGTTAGATGGAGAACTTTGGATAAAAAGAGCTTCTTTTGAAGAAATTTCATCTTTAATACGCCAAGAAAATCCTGATGAAAAACTTTGGCAAAAAGTAAGTTATAATGTCTTTGATGTGCCAAATGCTTGCGAGGAATTTAAACTTGATCCTTGTACTTTAGAAGCAAGATTAGAAGTTTTAAAAAAGTATTTGGTTAAAAATCCAAATGATTTTATAAAAATCATCCCACAAATTCACATTAAAGATAAAAATCATTTAAAGCAATTTTACCAAGATATCATTTCGCATAAAGGTGAGGGTGCGATCATAAGATTAAACAACGCACCTTATGAAAAGAAAAGATCAAGCAATGCTTTTAAACTAAAACCTTTTGATGATACAGAATGTGTTGTAAAAAAGCATTTTGAAGGTAAGGGAAAATTTGAAGGTAAAATGGGATCTTTACTTTGTGAAGCAGTGATTGAGGGTAAAAAAGTAAGTTTTAAAATAGGCTCAGGTTTTAAAGAAAGCGATCGCTTAAACCCTCCGCCAGTTGGTGCTATCATCACTTTTAAATACAACGGCTTAACCAAAAATGGCAAGCCAAAATTTGCTAGCTTTTTAAGAGTGCATGAAAATAGCGTTTTAAAATAAAAGTAAATTTCAATTTTTCTTTGCAAAAACTCTAAAACAAAGATAAAGCACAAAAGCTATACAAGCACTAGCTATGATACAAGCTCCACTTGCAAGATTATAATAAAAACTCACAAAAAGCCCTATCACGCAAAAACTTATGCTCAAAAGCGTAGAGATGATCATCATTTGACCAAGCTTTTTAGAAAAGCTCTCAGCGATAAATGCAGGTATACTAAGCAAAGCTATCACAAGTATAAGTCCTACTACTTTGATGCTTATAACGATACAAAAAGCCATCATTGCGATTAAAAGATAATGAAAAAGATTAGTTTTAACCCCTCTTAAGCTTGCAAATTCTTTATCAAAGCTTAGAATTTCAAATTGACGATAAAAAAGCAATACTAAAATGATAAAAATCACATCAATCACTGCAAATAAAACTATATCTTGTGTAGGCACAGACAAAATACTACCAAATAAATACCCCATTAAATCACCATTATAACCAGGGGTTAAGTCTATGAGTATGATACCAACAGCCATTCCAAAAGCCCATATAACCCCGACTATATTGTCACTTCTAAAAGGATATTTTTGTACTAAAAATGCTACAAGCAAGGCTAAAAAAAGCGTAAATAAACTCGTACTAACAAGCACTGGCAAACCAAAATAAAATGCTATGCCTATACCCCCAAAAGCCCCATGCGTAATGCCTCCTGCCATAGAACTTAAGCGGTTGATCATGATCAAAGTCCCCATAATCCCACAAGCAATACTAGTTAAAAATGCAGCCAAAAAAGCATTTTGTATAAAAGAGCTAGATAAAAGTTCAAGCATGGTTTTTTCCTTCACAGCAACACTGCTCCAAGCTAAGCTCCACATCACAAAAATGCGTGTGATTTTGGCTTAAATGCGCTAGCAAATGTGCCTTTTTTTCAGGGGTGTTTTCATGTAAGAATAATTCTTTGTTTAAATATGCGATTTTATTTGCATAAGCTAAGCTTACATTTAAATCATGGCATATTACTATCACGCCAACCCCACTTTCGTGTAATTTTTTCAAAAGCTCAAAAATCTGCACCGAGCCTTTGGTATCTATGCTTGCAGTAGGCTCATCAAGGATCAAAAGCTTACATTCACTTGCTAGGGCTCTTGCTATATAAACTCTTTGTCTTTGGCCTCCGCTTAGTTCGTTGATTTTTTTATCCCAAAAATTTCTCATACCTACTTTTTCTAAGGCTAGCAAGGCTTGCTCTTGATCTTTTTTGGTATAAAAACCAAAGAATTTTTTATCCACCCTTCCCATCATCACCACTTCTAGCACGCGTACTGGAAAGTTTGGATTAGCTAAAGTATTTTGTGGGACATAACCTATATCTTTTAAACTTAAGTTTTCAAAGTTTATATTTTTATGACTATTTAGTAAGCCTAGTATGAGTTTTAAAAGTGTAGATTTACCCCCGCCATTTGGCCCTACTATGGCTAAAAAGTCTTTGCTTTCATAGTTTAGGTTGATATTTTTTAAAACCTCATCTTGGTTATATGAAAAATTTAAATTTTTAATATTGATTTTTATCATTGTAAAACGCTTGCTATATTTTTTGCATCTTTTAAAAGCTCATTTTTATAATCACTTGGCAAATGATCAAGTTCCATGATTTTAAGATTATAATTACTTGCCATAGCTTTAATGGTATTATTATTAGCTCCTTTAGGTACAAAAATAGCTTTTATTTGCTCTTTTTGTATGAGTTTTGCAAGCTTGGCTAAGTCTTTTGGCTTAGGTTCTTTTCCTTCTATTTCAACAGGAATTTGACTTAGATGGTATCTTTTTGCAAAATACCCCCAAGATGGATGATAGACTAGAAAATGCTTGTTTTTTACATTTTTAAATAAAGCTTGTATTTGTAAATTTAATGCATCCATTTCTTTTAAGAAATTTTCTAAATTTTGCTCATAAAATGCTTTATTTTGTGGGTATTGTTCTATAAGTGCTAAAGTGATATTTTTAACATGAGTTTTTGCTAAAAGTGGATCAAGCCATGTGTGAGGGTCATCTCCATGATGATGGTGTCCTTCATGTGCATGCTCTTGCAAAGGTATAAAATCAATGCCATTTTGAGTAGAGATGATTTTGGTATTTTTGAGATTATCTTTAAGTTTTAAAATCCAAATTTTTTCAAATTCTAAATTTGCTGTGAAGTAAATATCGCTTTTTTCAAGTTTTAAAATACCACTTGGTTTAAATTCGAAAGTATGCTCATTTGCATTAGGTGGTATGACTATATTAATATCTAAAGTGTCTTTAGCAATTTGTTTTACAAAGTAAGCTTGTGGAGCTATGCTAACACTTACCAAATCTTTAGCATATATACTTAAAAATGAAATCAAACACAAAAACAATACACGCATAATTTTCCTTTTTAAAAACAAAAAAATATTATACTATATTAGAAAAAATAAGGAGTGAAGATGAATTTATGGAATAAAAAAGCAAAAAGCTATGCAAGGTATAATCCTAGTTTAAACGAAATTCAAAAAGCTACTTTTGCAAAACTTGGATCCTTACAAGGTAAAAGTGTAGTGGATATAGGTTGTGGGAGTGGTGTTTGGACTTTGCATTTGGCACAAAAAGCAAAAAGTGTTTTGGGTGTAGATAGCTCTAGTGCTATGCTTGAAATTTTACAAGAAGATGCAAAAACTCATGCTATATCAAATGTAAAAACTTTAAATTTAGACTTTGAAAACTTTTATAAAAATAATAACACGAAATTTGACTTAGCCTTTTTGAGTATGTCTCCTGCTTTACAAAATGAAAAAGACTATAAAGCTTTTTTAAACTTAGCTTCTAAAAAAGTGTATTTAGGTTGGGCAAGTAGGCGCAAAAGTAGCTTTTTAGATCCTATATTTGAGCGTTTTAACACGCATTTTAAAGGTTATTATGAGGAGGATTTACAAAGTTTTTTAAATGCGCAAAATATCTCTTATGAAAGTGAAGTTTTTAACGAAACTAGAGTAGTAAAAAGAGATAAAGAAAGTGCGATAGAAAATGCTTTGTGGCATTTGAGTATGAATGGTATTAATGCAAACAAACAAGAGTTAGAAAGCTTTGTAAAAGATGAGGTAGAAGAGATTATAGAAGCAAATATTAAAATTTTATTCATAGAATAAATATATTATTCTATGAAAATAAATATAAAGGAAATATAATGGATGCAAATTCTGTATTTTTGTCTCTTAAAGATAAAACCCCATCAAACAAATGGAGTGAATTACAACAAAAATTATCTAATGCATCAGAGGAAGCTTTATCTCAAATTGCTTTAACGCCTTTAAAAAGTAATATAGTTGCTTTGGTTATAGGTATTTTCTTTGGATGGTGCGGTGCAGATAGATTTTATATTGGTGATAAAAAAATTGCTTTTGCTAAGATTGCTTTATTTGTTTTTATTGTTGTGGTTGTAACAGTAACACAAATTGATACTTTAAGATTGATTATTACTCTATATGTTTTGGTGGATTTATATTTTGTATGGAAAGAAACCAAAAAGAGAAACTTATCAAAAATTTATAGTATTTTGGATTGATAATTAAGATGTTTTTGCTTTATCTTAAAGATAAAATTCCTGCAAATAAACTATCTTTTATTGAAGAACAATTAAAGCATATTTCGGAAGATAAGCTTCAAAAACTTAATTTAGTTAAGTTAAAAAATGCCGAGCTTGGTTTAATCTTAAGCATTACTTTTGGTTCTTGCGGGGTTGATAGATTTTATAAAGGTGATTGGCTTCTTGGTTGTGCTAAATTATCGCTTCTGTTTTTGTATGTTGTATTTAATACCCCTATAGATGTTATTTGTGTATTTGTGGTTTTATTTTGGTATATTGCTGATATTTTTTTGGTGTTTTTTGGTATAAAAAAAGATAATTTTAAAAAGATTATTGGTTTTATGAAAGAGTCATAAAACCAATATTTTTTCCTGCCATAAATGGCACTACATCGCCGTATTTTTGTGCTACTTGCCATTCTTGTTTTTCTAAAGTGATGATTTTATCTTTTTCAAATTTAAGATTATGGATTTTACAAGCATTATCTGAAATAAATTTTTGTAAATTTGCTTCATTTGAATGTTTTTCAAAAAGTTCAGCTAAAACAGGTAAAATCACCGGCGCACTAAATACTCCAGCTGCGCAACCACAGCATTCTTTAGTGTGTAATGGATGAGGTGCGCTATCGCTTCCAAACATAGCTTTTTCATAACCACTAAAAGCAAGCTCGCATAAAGCGTCTTTGTCTTCATAGCGTTTTGCAATAGGTTTGCAAAACAAATGCGGATCCATCTTGCCACCTACTACATCATCAAGCGTTATCATTAAATGGTGTAAAGTGATAGTTGCGTATAAATTTTCATAATCTTTTAATAAATCACACAAAACCTTAGTGGTGATATGCTCCATGATGATTTTTAATTTTGGAAAGTTTTTGGCTAATTTTTCATAGATTTTAGCAAAATTTGCTTCTCTATCCATTACAAAATCATTTGTTTCTCCATGCACTAGCAAAGGCAGGCCAAGCTCACTCATAGCATTTAACGTAGGCTTTAACTTTTCTATATCAAAGCTTGAAATTCCATTATCTGAGTTGGTAGTGATACCTGCAGGATAAAGCTTGATAGCAAAAAGCTCATCTTTAGCTTTTTCTAAAAATTGCTCATCATAATCTTTAAAAAATAAAGTCATCAAAGGCGTAAAATCTTCATTTTTACACGCTTTTAAAATACGTTCTTTATAAGCTTTGAGTGCAGTTATTTCAGTAAGCGGGGTAATTAAATTTGGCATGATAACCCCTGCTTTAAAGTCTTTTGCGCTAAATGGGGCTACAAGTTCAAGCATGCTTTCATCGCGTAAATGTAAATGCATATCCAAAGGGTTTTTAAGTGTCATTTTATCTCCTATTTGAGTTTATATAAACCATTTTTGAGCTTTTCAAGCAAAGCTTTTTCTTCTAAAAATTTAAAAGTAGAAATGATGGTTGGTTTGCTGATGTTTAACCTTTTAGAAAGTTCTTCTATATTTGCAAAGACAAAGCCATCATCATCAGCATGAAGAGCTAAAAATTCTAAAATTTCAAAGCGTTTTTTACCAAAGATTTTCGCGCATAGTGTTTTTACTTTATCATCCATTCTCTAACCAAATCAAAAAGAATAAAACTCCAAGTAATTATAGCTAAAACCACGCTAAAAAACACCCCAGCGCTCGCACAATCTTTTGCTTTTTTAGCTAAGATGTGAAATTCGCTTGTGCAAAGATCCACACAAGCTTCTATGGCAGAATTTAGTGCTTCTACAATTAAAATTAGCACCAAAACAAATACAAGCACAAAATGCTCTAAAAAACTTACAGGCAAAAATAAGCTTGCAAAAATCAAAGGTAAAATAATGGCAAATTCTATCCTAAAAGCCATTTCATCTTGGAGTAAAAATTTAATTCCATTAAAGGCATAGCTTGCATTTTTAAATAAAGAATACTTTGGTTTCATTAAGGATTTTCCTTTAAATTTTTGCTAAATATATCATAATTTGCCTCATATTCTTTGCTATTTACACCAAAATACCCCAGCAAGCTTGAAAAAAGATTATCTTGAGAAAGTTTATAGTCTTTTTTGCTTTGTAAATCTTGGCTTAATTTGCTATCTTTACTCCAAAATATCATTGGTATATGTTTTTGTTCTTTTGGTGCTATTAAATAAGGCATACCATGAAGATAAATTCCATTTTCACCTAAACTTTCTCCATGATCTGATAAATAAAGTAAAGAAGCTTCTTTGGTAGGATTTTGCTTAAGCATATCTATAAGGCTTTTTATAATAAAGTCTGTATAAAGTAAAGTATTATCATAGGTGTTGATGATTTGTTCGTGTGAGCAGGTATTTAGCTCGTTTGTATCGCAAGTTGGTGTAAATTTTTTAAATGCATTTGGGTAGCGTTTGTAGTAAGTTGGCCCATGTGAGCCTTGCAAATGCACAACGATGATTTTGTTTGAATTTATATTTTCAAGTTCTTGTTTTACAAGTTCAAGTAAGCTTTCATCGTAATCTTTTGCAATGAGCTTGTGTTTTATACGATCGCAATTTCCTTTACAACCTCCCGAGTTATTACCAAACCAAACACTTTGCACTCCAACCTTTTGTAAGACATCTAAAACATTTTCTTCATACAATTCGTTTTCAAAACTTGCTCTTTTATGTCTTGAAAACATACAAGGCAAACTTCTTGCAGTAGCAGTGCCACAAGAGCTTACATCACTAAAATATACTAAATTTGGCTCATTTTTGGTATAAAAATTCGTATCATTTGTACTATATCCACCTAAAGAATAATTACTTGCTCTAGCAGTTTCGCCTATAACTAAAATCATAAGCTTAGTTGTGTTGGTATCTTTTAAGCTTGCATCATCTGAAATGATAGTTAGTTCTTTTTTACCTGCTAGTTTTTTCTTCGTAAATTCTATGCTTGAGTATATTGGGTAAAAAGGTAGATTATACATTCTAACGATATTGTATGATCTTAAAAAAGGCAAAAGTGTTTTTGAGCTAAGAGCCACTAAAGCAAAGCAAAATACCAAAGAAATCAAAAACAATACACTTTTTTTGAAAAAATATTTTTGATAATCAATCTTAGTAAAAATCACAAGCAAACTAGGAAAAATCACAAAGGCTAAAATATACAAAGCAAAGGAAAAATTAAAATAAGAAAAAAATTCCCTATTATCTGTTTCAATGACATTTTGTATCATATGATCATCGATTAAAACCCCATAATTGCTAACAAAATAACTACAAATAGCACAAGTGCTAAGTAAAAATATGCTTAAAATTTTGCTAATGTAGGGAAAATACACCAAAGATAAAACACTTAAAACCAAGAAAAAATAAATTCCAAAAAACACACTAAAAAGCATAGTATTTTGATCTATCTTTTCATATACAAACTCAAATAATGGAAAATTAAAGACCATGATAAAAACTGCATTAAGCAGGGTAAATTTTGTCCATGAAAGTTTTAGGTGCATTTTTTTCCTTTGGAATAAAATAAAAACTTAGTCTATTTGAATAAAATTAATAAATCGCATATAAAATAGCAACAAAAGAAGATTAGTAAAGGTATTTTATGAAATTATTATCATGGAATGTAAATGGCCTAAGGGCAATTTGTGATAAAAATGCACTGGATTGGATTGAAAAAGAAAAAATCGATTTTATAGGTTTTCAAGAAATCAAAGCACACGAGGATAAATTTCCAAAAAGAATTTATGAGTATCCTTTTAAACATATGTATTCAAATAGTGCTAAAAGAGCAGGGTATTCAGGTGTAATGAGCTTGTGTAATTTTGATTGTGAGGTAAAAAAATGTGAATTTTTTGATGATGATGAGGGTAGGGTTTTAGAACATAGCTTTAAAAATGTAGTTTTGTTTAATATCTACTTTCCAAATGGTCAAAAAGATGAAGAGCGTTTAAACTTTAAAATGAAATTTTATAATGATTTTTTAGTGTATTTAGATAAGCTTTTAAAAGAAGGTAAAGAAATCATCATATGTGGAGATGTAAATACTGCTCACCGTGAGATAGATTTAACCCACCCAAAAGCTAATGAAAAAACTTCAGGTTTTTTACCGATTGAGCGTGCTTGGATAGATGATTTGCTAAAATTAGGCTTTATTGATACTTTTAGACATATCAATGGCGATATTAAAGAAAAGTATTCGTGGTGGAGCTATAGAATGAAGGCAAGAGAAAGAAATGTAGGCTGGAGGATTGATTATTTTTTCATTTCTAATGGCTTAAAAGATAAGCTCAAAAATGCCTTCATAAGAGATGATATTTTTGGTTCAGATCATGCTCCTGTAGGAATAGAAATAGATATCTAAGATAAATGTTCAAATAAAATTTTAACTGCTAGTAAAATTAAAATCGTACCACCTAGAAATTCGGCTTTACTTTTGAGATAAGTGCCGAATTTGCTACCGATTTTTAAAGCTAGAATGCACATTATGAAAGTGATTGCACCTATACATAACAATGCTATAAATAAATCCACTTTTAAAAAGGCAAAACTCACCCCAACAGCAAGCGCATCAATACTAGTGGCAATAGCAAGAGCTATCATGGTTTTGAAATCAAATAAATTTGAATTTTCTTTACAACTATCCTTTTTGAAAGATTCCTGTATCATTTTACCGCCTATAATACTAAGAAGAATAAAAGCAATCCAATGATCAATTTTTTCTACAAAAGAACCAAAAGAAGAACCTAAAATATATCCAATAGCCAGCATTAAAGCTTGAAAACCACCAAAATATAGTCCAACTATTAAATAATGTTTTAATTTCAATTTTTTAACACTAAAGCCTTTGCATAGCGAAACCGCAAAAGCATCTGCTGCTAAAGCAAAAGACAAAACAATTAAGCTTAAAATATCCATTTTTTTCCTTGAATACTTAAATAGAGTGAAATTATATATTTTTACATAAAATAACAAATTAATTATTTATTAAGTAAAACATAGATATAATTTTCATTTCATAAAAAGAAAAACTACAAAATGGCCCATTCGTCTAGCGGTTAGGACATCGCCCTTTCACGGCGGTAACACGAGTTCGAGTCTCGTATGGGTCACCACTTCTTATTTTTATCCCCATTTTTTTGATAACTGTTGTTTTTTTTGTAAAAAAGCTACATTGTTTGAATTTGATATTTTCTTTTGTTTAAATTAAGTTAAAATTAAATTAAATATTATTAATATTCTCAAAATTTTTACCAATTATTTTTTAAATTTACATTGACTTCACACTTGTTTTTTAAAATGTACAAAAAGGAGGACAAAATGTATAGACCTAAAAACAAAAACGAGTTAATGAATTTGGTGCACAATGAAAGAATTTCTTTAAGAGATATAGATGTATCTTTGATTGATGATTTTTCTTATGTGTTTTATTATTCTAAAAGACTAGATTTTTTAGGTATTGAGCGTTGGGATGTATCAAATGCTAAAGATATGTCTTATATGTTTTATTGTTGCGAAAGTTTTAATGCAGATTTGTCGCGTTGGGATGTTTCTAAGGTTGAAAATATGGCAAGTATGTTTTTTAATTGCAAAAATTTCAATCAAGACTTATCAAAATGGAACACACAAAGTCTAAAAGATATGTCTTATATGTTTTTTAATTGTACTAAATTTAACCACTCTTTGTTGCATTGGAAGACTTCAAATGCTACTAGAATGGCGCATTGCTTTGAAAACTGCCATGCATATGAGCATAGCGTTGCAAATTGGGATGTACAAAATGTAATTACCATGGCCTATCTTTTCCATAATTGTAAAAATTTTCATCACGAACTAGATGAATGGAATATTCAAAAAGATTGCAATACTCAAAAAATGTTTGGAAATCGTGGCCTTGATAAAATTTATACCGTAAAAGGTATAGAGTTAGAATAAACAAAATTCACACATTTTTTGTGTGAATTTTTCTTTTATCTTTTTAAGTTTCTCATCAAGTTTTTGTACTACACTTATCTTTTTAAAGTGCTATTTTTAAGTACTTAGAGATTATTTTTTAGGAAAATTTCCATGAAAATAAAATTTATTATAAAAAGAGATAAGAGCCAAGTTGCATTTGATATTTTTAAAATCAAAAATGCTATTTTCAAAGCTAATATAAACTCCACAGATGAAAAATTAAACAAAGATTTTTTAGATAAGCTTTGTGATGAGGTTGTAGCTTTACTTGATGAAAAGCACACACAAGTAGAGCAAATTCAAGATAAAGTTGAAGAAGTTTTAATCAAAAATACCTTAGTCAATACAGCAAAATCTTATATTTTATACCGTCAAAAAAGAACACAAATTCGCAATGGTAGCTATGATTTGCTAAGTTTGTATGATGATTTAACTTTTAAAGATTCTAAAGAAGCTGATTTAAAAAGAGAAAATGCAAATATTAATTCAGATAGTGCTATGGGAATGATGTTAAAATATGGCTCAGAAGGTGCAAAATACTATGTAGATGAGTGTATTTTGCCAAAACATATCGCAAATGCACACAAAAACGGCGATATACACATACACGATAAAGACTTTTATATGCTAACACAAACTTGTTGTCAAATAGACTTATTGAAGCTTTTTGAAAAGGGTTTTAGTACAGGGCATGGAAGTTTGCGTGAGCCAAATGATATCAGATCTTATGCTTCTTTAGCTTGCATTGCCTTGCAGGCTAATCAAAATGAAATGCATGGGGGTCAGTCTATACCAAATTTTGATTTTGCTATGGCAAAAGGTGTGGTAAAGACTTTTCAAAAAGAGTATAAAAAGGCTATAAATGCTTTTTTTGAAATAAAATTAGAGCAAAACTTAGATGAGAGTTGCTTTGATAACACAAAATTTCAAGTTTCAAGCGAAAAAGAATGCTTCAAAGAGCTTTTAAGGCTTGATTTAAATAGCGATGAGAATTTTTTAAAACAAGCAAATGCTTATGCTTATAAAAGAGCATTAAAGCAAACCCAAGATGCAACTTTTCAAGCTATGGAAGCTTTAATACATAATCTTAATACTATGAACTCAAGAGCAGGAGCTCAAGTGCCTTTTAGCACGCTAAATTATGGTACCGATACATCTTTTGAAGGGCAAATGGTGATAGAAAATTTACTAAAAGCCACGATGAGAGGTTTAGGAAATGGTGAAACGCCGATTTTCCCTGTGCAAATTTTTAAAGTAAAAGAGGGTGTTAATTATAATGAAAAAGACCCAAACTACAAGCTTTTTAAACTTGCTATAGAATGTTCTTCTAAAAGACTTTTTCCAAATTTTAGCTTTTTAGATGCAAGTTTTAATGCAAAATACTATAAAAAGGGCGATTATAATAGTGAAGTAGCTTATATGGGTTGTAGAACTAGGGTTATGGCAAATGTTTATGATGAGAGCAAAGAAATCACAAGTGGTAGGGGAAATTTAAGCTTTACAAGTATAAATCTTGTGCGTTTAGCCATAGAAGCTAAAGGAAATTTAGAGCTTTTTTACTCACTTTTAAAAGAAAAATTAGAGCTTGTGTATGAGCAATTACTTCATAGGTATAAAATTCAAAGTCTAAAAAAGGTTAAAAATTTCCCGTTTTTAATGGGCGAGGGAATTTGGATAGATTCAGATACTTTAAAAGAAAATGATAGCGTAGAAAAAGTTATCGCACATGGAACTTTGGCTATAGGTTATATAGGACTTTGTGAGAGTTTAATAGCTTTGATAGGTTCTCATCATGGACAAAGTCAAGAAGCAAGGGAGCTTGGCTTACAAATCGTGCGTTTTATGCGTGAATTTGTCGATGAAAAAGCACTCAAAGATAAGCTGAATTTTTCACTCATAGCTACTCCAGCTGAGGGTTTAAGTGGAAGATTTTTAAAACTAGATCAAAAAAAATACGGTATTTTAAAAGGCATAACCGATAAAGATTTTTATACTAATTCTTTTCATATTCCTGTGGATTTTCCCATCAGTATCTATGAAAAAATTCAAATCGAAGCCCCATATCATGAGTTAAATAATGGCGGACATATTACTTATGTAGAATTAAATGGCGATGTGAGTAAAAACTTAGAAAGTTTTGAACGCATTATAAGATGTATGAAAGAAAGCAATATAGGCTATGGCTCGATTAATTTCCCACTAGATAGGGATCCCGTATGTGGTTATAGTGGCATGATAGATGAATTTTGTCCAAAGTGCCATAGAAAAGAAGATGATATTAAATTCGAACGCATAAGAAGAATTACAGGCTATTTAGTAGGAACGCTTGATCGTTTTAATGATGCTAAAAAAGCTGAAGTTCATGCAAGAATTAAACACGATTTTTCTTAGATTAGCTGGTGTTGTAAAAGAATCCATAGTCGATGGTTATGGATTTCGTTATGTGATTTTTACTCAAGGCTGCCCTCATCATTGCAAAGGTTGTCATAATCCACAAACGCATGATTTTAACAAAGGATATTTACAAGATTTAGCAAGTTTGTATGATGAGATTTGTAAAAATCCTTTGCTCCAAGGTGTTACTTTTAGTGGTGGGGAGCCTTTTATGCAAGCAAAAAATTTAAGCATTCTAGCAAAGCATATTAAGGCTTTAGGGCTTGATCTTACTATATATACAGGTTTTACTTATGAAGAGCTAGTGCAAGAAAAATCCATGAAAGAATTACTCGTTTTGGCTGATATTTTAATAGATGGTAAGTTTATTTTAGAGCAAAAAGACTTATCTTTAAAATTTAAAGGTAGTAAAAACCAACGCATTATCGATGTAGTAAAAAGCTTAGAGCAAGGCAAAGTAATACTTTTTGAAAAATAAAGACTCATTTAGTCTTTTTTAATTTAACTATGTTAGAATATCCATAAATTTAAAAAAAGGAGAACAATATGTTTGAATTAAGAAAACTACCTTATGAAGCAGATGCTTTTGGAGACTTTTTAAGCGCAGAAACTTTTGCATTTCATCATGGAAAACACCACCAAACTTATGTAAATAACCTAAACAATCTTATCAAAGATACTGAATTTGCAGGAAAAGATTTAGTTTATATTATACAAAATTCAAATGGTGGAGTTTTTAACAACGCTGCTCAAGTGTATAATCATGACTTTTATTTTGACTGCATTAAGCCAAAAACATGCTGTGGCTGTGGCTGTTCTTTGAGCGCTGAGTTTAAAGCAGCGGTTGAAAAAGACTTTGGTTCTATGGAAAATTTAAAAGAAGAATTTATTAAAGGAGCTACAGGAGTATTTGGTTCTGGTTGGTTTTGGCTAGTTTATAACACTCAAAATCAAAAATTAGAACTAGTAGCTACAAGCAATGCTGCTACACCTATCACTGAAGGTAAAGTTCCGCTTTTAGTAGTTGATGTATGGGAGCATGCTTACTATGTAGATCACCGCAATGCGCGCCCTGCGTATTTAGAAAAATTCTACGCGCACATTAACTGGGAATTTGTAGCAAAAGCTTATGAATGGGCTATTAAAGAAGGTATGAACTCAGTAAGCTTTTATGCAAACGAACTTCATCCACTAAACTAAAATAAAATCTCTTAGAGTTTCTAAGAGATTTTATTCTAAAACAACACCTTCATTTAATACAACTTCACCTATTACATAAGCGTCTGAGTTTTCTAAAACTTTTCCTACATTAGATGGATCTATTACCATAACTAAGCCCACACCCATATTAAAGCTTCTATACATTTCAACTTCTTCTACACTTTGGCCTATTTGGTAAAAAATTTCAGGAGTTTTTAAATGATGTTTTCTGATGATTGCGCCTATTCCTCTTGGGAAAACTCTAGGTAAATTTTCTACCAAACCACCACCTGTTATATGAGCTAGTGCATTAATGAATGGTTTTAATTTTAAAAAGTCTTTTACATAAATTCTTGTAGGTTCAAGTAAGATATCGATTAAATTTTTACCCTCTATTTTATCATCAAATTTAAGCTTTTGTGCTTCAAATAATACTTTTCTAGCTAAAGAATACCCATTAGAATGAAGCCCGCTACTAGGTAGAGCTAGTAAAATATCTCCATTTTTTACAAAATTTCTTCTATCGATTTCATCTTTTTCAGCCATACCCACTGAAAAACCTGCTAAGTCAAAATCATTGCTATGATACATTCCAGGCATTTCAGCAGTTTCTCCGCCTATTAAGGCACAATTTGCTTTTTTACAACCATTAGCAATCCCTGCTACGACTTTTTTAGCAACTTCTACATCTAACTTTGCAGTTGCATAATAGTCTAGAAAAAACAAAGGCGTAGCAAAATTGCAAATTAAATCATTTACACACATTGCTACTAAGTCCTCGCCTATGGTATCAAATTTTTGACTATCAATAGCAAGGCGCAACTTCGTACCTACTCCATCAGTTGCTGCTAGCATAACAGGATTTTTAAAACCACTTGGTATAGCAAAAGCACCTGAAAAAGAGCCTATGCCACCTAAAACATTTTCATTAAAAGTTTCTTTTACTAAAGGCTTGATTGCTTCTACAAAAGCATTGCCATTATCTATACTTACGCCCGCATCTTCATAGCTTATATTCATTTATCTTCCTTTAAGAATTTAAAAGGTATTTTAACTAAAAATGTTTTAAGGCTAAATTATGCAAAATGCTTATTTTGTAACTTCAAGTATAGCGGGTGGAAAGTCAAGCTTTATAAAAATAGTTCAAAATTTGGGTTTTGATACTTTAAGCGCAGATACAATAGCTCATGAGCTTTTAAATGAAAATGCAAATTCCATAGCTAAGCTTTTTAATGATGATGATTTAATCATAGCAGGAAAAATAGATAGAAAAAAACTTGGTGCTATTGTATTTAATAATTTAAATGCCAAAAAAAAGTTAGAAGATTTTTTACATCCTAAAATCAAAGAAGTAATTTTGCAAAAAGCCCAAATTTTAGATAAAAAAAACAAAGCTTTTTTTATAGAACTGCCTTTATTTTTTGAAAACAATCACTATCAAAATTTAGGAAAAAGTATATTAATTTATACGCCAAAAGAACTTCTACTTCAAAGACTAATACAAAGAGATAATTTAGATGAAAATGAAGCCTTAAAAAGAATTAATTTACAACTTGATATAGAAGAAAAACTAAAAAAAGCAGATTTTGTGATAAAAAATACTTCAGGTTATGAAAATTTTGAGAAAAATGTGCTAAATTTTTTAAAACACACTTTAAAGGTAATGGATGAAATTTTATAAGTACTGTGCAAGTGGAAATGATTTTGTAGTATTTGCAGATAGTGAAAAAAAAGATCGTAGCGAGTTAGCCAAAATTCTTTGTAATCGTTATGAGGGTATAGGCGCTGATGGACTTATAGTAGTTGTGCCTCATGATAGATATGATTTTGAATGGGAATTTTATAATTGTGATGGGAGTAAGGCAAGTATGTGTGGTAATGGCTCGCGTGCAGCAGCGCATTTTGCCCATCATTATTTAAAAAAATCTCAATATTTAAATTTCTTAACCGGCGCAGGGCTTATAAAGTCTTTTGTTGATGATGACATAGTTGAAATAAAACTTAGCGGGGTAAAGGATATCAAAGAAGCTTTTGAATATAAGGGTAGAATTTGGCAAGGTTGTAATACCGGAGTTCCACACATAGTAACCTTTGTTGATGATTTAAATGAATTTGATATAAATTTATGCAAGGAAGTGCGTAAAAAATATAATGCAAATGTTAATTTTGCTAAAGTGGAAGATGATGAGTTTATAAGAGTTAGAACTTATGAACGTGGAGTAGAAGATGAGACTTTAGCTTGTGGTACGGGCATGGGGGCTTGTTTTTATCTAGCGTATTTAAATCAAAAAGTTAAAGATGATATTTTGGTAAAACCAAAGAGTAATGAAAGTTTGTATTTTAGATTAGAAGAGGATCAAATATTTTTTAGAGGAAAGGTGAAGTGCTGTTTTGAAGCTGATTATAATTTTACTTAGTAGTGTCTTATTTTTAAAAGCTGAATTTATAGCAGGTTTTGATGAGCAATACTATACTTTAAGTATAAAAGAAAAGCGTGAAGTTTTTATCAAAAAAATCAATGCTTTATTAGATGTTTCTTTTAAAGAGATAGAAAAGGAAAAAGAATTTGTAAATATTTTTTTTAGGGAAGCTTTAAAGAATAATTTTAGAAAACTAAATTCTAATGCTGTGCAAAAACTATGGTCTTTAAAAGAAAAATATCGCGTTAAAAATTTATACGATCATAAAGAATATCAAATGCGTATCCAAAAGGTACCAAAGTCTTTAGCTATAGCTCAAGCTATTATTGAAAGTGCAACTGGTACAAGTCGTTTTGCTAAAGAGGCAAATAATTTATTTGGAGAATGGACTTGGGGTGAAAAAGGTTTAATTCCAAAAGAAAGAGGCGAGGGTAAAACTCACAAAATTCGTATATTTGATAGTTTGCAAGAAAGTGTGGATTCATACTTGCTTAATTTAAATCGCCATGATGCTTATAAAGAATTTAGATCTTGGCGGTGGGATACTATAAGTGAAAATAAAAAACTTGATGGTAAAGAAGCAGCAAGTCATTTAGAAAAATACTCAGAGATTAAAAGTAATTATACTAAGCTCATTATTTCTATTATAGAACAACATAATCTTGATGAGTTAGATTAGTTACCCAAAGCCCACTCATCAAAAGGTAAAATCATCACACGAACCCCTTCTATGAAAAACTCATCTCTTTGCGAAAGTGTGATGATATAAATAGTCGAAAGTGCGAGTTGGTTTTTACTAAGTATTTTTTTGACTTTTAAGCTAAGCAAATCTTTATCTTTAAAGGGTGAGCATAAAAATGCATTTTTAAGACTTGGTAAGTAAAAATCAAAATGCTTAGTATAAAAAATTTCTTGCTTAAATTTGAACAACTCGCTTAAAATCAAATTTTCAAACAAAGCACTAAAGTCTTTTTGTATGCTTAGAGAATTTTTTAATGAAAAGTCCCAAAAATATACTTTTTTTAAATTTTTTTCAAGATTTTTTACAAAATACAAAGTGTAGTTTGATTCTAGTTTTTCTATGCTTTTATATAAGGTATCTTTGGAAATTTTTATACTATTTTTTAGAGTTTTTAATAACTCATTAACGCTAAATTCATTCCCAAGTTCTAAGGCAATTTGTTTGAGTATAGTAAGCTCTAATGGGGTATAAAAGCTTTTTAAGTATGATGAATTTGTGTTAAAGTTGTGATTTAAAATCACATTGCGTCCTGTGTGTAAAAAATAACTTACCATGGTTTTGGTATCAGCATATTTTTTATTTAAGCTTAAAAATTCTTCAAAATCTAAATAATCTAAATGAAGTTCTTCAAACTGATCTAAGCAAAAATTACTATCACAAACGCTAAGTATGATTTGCAAGTTAAGATGTTTTAAACTAGCAAAGTCAAAATCATGAGCAAAATTACACAAAGCTAGAAATTTAATTTGCGGATTATAAGTTAAAAACGAATTTAAATTTATTAAAGCACTTGCTTGAAATTTTAAATCATCACAATCGATAAAAAGTATATTTTCTGCTTTATATAAAGACAAAAAATTTAAAATTAAATTTTTCTTACCACTTGCAAAACCACCTTTTATGACGATGTTTTTATGGGTTTGGATTTGAATTTTTCTTTCATCAAATTTTTGAAATTTTGGGTAATTATCGTAAAAAAATTGTAGTGATTTCATAGATTTCTTTATACTAAATGGTGGAGCATAGCGGGTTTGAACCGCTGACCCCAACGCTGCCAGCGTTGTGCTCTCCCAGCTGAGCTAATGCCCCTTTAGATTTTGAAATCATACTATATCTTTTCTTAGATTTTCTTAATGCATAAAAAATCTTGTAAAATTTGTAAAATTTAATTTTTATCCTTTTAAAAAGGAAAATAATTAAAAAAAATATATAAATTTCTTGACATAGCAAAGGCTCTTTTTATATAATCTCAACATCATTTTATATGGTGGTTAGATTCTTATGGGTCTAACGAGTTCTTTACAAAGGAAAAAATATGGAAAGAATCAGGCTTAAGCTAAAAGCTTATGACCACAGAGTTCTAGATCGCACAGTTGCAGCAATTGTAGAAGCTGTTAAAAGAACAGGTGCTGACATCAGAGGTCCAGTGCCAATGCCTACAAAAATCAAAAGATACACAGTTTTGAAATCTCCACACATCAACAAAGATTCACGCGAACAATTTGAGATGAGAATTCATGCTCGTATGCTTGATATTGTAGCAGCTACTCCAGATACAGTAGATTCACTCACTAAGCTTGACTTGGCTCCAGAGGTCAATGTTGAAGTAAGAGCTATGGGTAAATAAGGATAGAATATGGAATACATTGTAGAAAAAATTGGTATGAGTAGAACAATCAGCACGCCAAGCATTCCTGTAACCTTACTTAAACTTGTTCAAACTAAAGTATGTGAAGTAGAAAATGGAAAAGCTTTGGTTGCTTATGTAAAAGGCAAAGCAAATAATAAATGCATTGCAGGTCAGCAAAAAAAATACAATCTTTCAGCTGAATATAATAGATTTGCTTCTTTAGAAGTAGCAAACACAGAAGCAGGCGATATTGATCTTAATCCTTTAAAAGAAGCTTCTATTTTAAAAGTAAGCTTTAATTCTAAAGGTAGAGGTTATAGTGGGGTTGTTAAAAGACATGGATTTGCCGGAGGTCCTGCAAGTCACGGTTCAAGATTCCACAGACGTCACGGTTCAATCGGTAACCGCGAATGGCCAGGTCGTGTTCAACCAGGTATGAAAATGGCAGGTCATTATGGTAATGTAAAAGTTACTGTTAAAAATGAAGTAGTTTCATTTGATGAAGAAAATGGCATCTTAGTAGTAAAAGGTGCGGTACCAGGATTTAATGGTGCTATGGGTAAAATAAGGATTGCAAAATGAGTAAAGTAACTGTTTTAAATGATAAATTTGAAAAAGCTAGTGAACTCGATCTTCCAGCAAAATATGCAGAAGTTAATCCTCACAACCTTTATTTATATGTAAAATCTTATCTTGCTAGCCTTAGAGCAAACACAGCTCATACTAAAGGTAGAAGCGATGTAAGCGGTGGTGGTAAAAAACCATGGAGACAAAAAGGTCGTGGTGGTGCAAGAGCAGGTTCAACAAGAACGAATGTTTGGGTTGGTGGTGCTGTAGCATTTGGTCCTACAAACAATCGTAACTATTTCCAAAAAGTTAATAAAAAACAAAAACGCTTAGCGCTTGAAAGAGCATTGGCTGATAAAGCACAAAACAATGCATTATTCTCAGTAGATAGTTTAAGCATTGAAAGCGGTAAAACAAAAGATGCAAATGCAGTTATTAAAAAGCTTGGTTTAAAAGATGCTTTAATTGTAAAAGATTTACTAGATGAAAAAACACTTCTTGCTTTTAGAAACTTAGCAAATTGCTATGTAGTTGATATTAGCGAAGTAAATGCTTATTTAGTATCTGTATTTAATGCTGTTATCATTGAAAAAGCAGCGCTTGAATCTATCGTAAAAGAGGGTTAAAATGGCAGATATTACTGATATAAAAACAATACTTTACACTGAAAAAAGCTTAAACCTTCAAGAGCAAGGTGTTGTAGTTATTCAAACTTCTCCAAAAATGACTAAAAATGGTCTAAAAGAAGTTTTAAGAGAATATTTTGGTGTAACTCCAGTAAGAATTAATTCTTTAAAAATGGATGGAAAAGTAAAGCGTTTTAGAGGTCGTGAAGGTCAAAGAAATAGCTTTAAAAAATTCTATGTTAAGCTACCAGAAGGTGTGAGCTTAGAAAGTTCGGAGGCATAAGATGGCAATTAAAACTTATAAACCATATACTCCAAGTAGAAGATACATCACAGGTGTAAGCTCTGATGATATCACAGCGAAAGCTAGTGTGCGTTCATTACTTGTAAAACTTCCAGCTCATGCAGGTCGTAACAATAATGGTAGAATCACAAGCCGTCATAAAGAAGCAGGTGCTAAAAAACTTTACAGAATTATAGATTTTAAAAGAAGAAAATTTGGTATTGAAGGTAAAGTTGAAGCAATCGAGTACGATCCATACAGAAATTGTCGTATTGCATTAATCTCTTATAGAGATGGTGAAAAAAGATACATCTTACAACCAAAAGGTTTAAGTGTTGGTGATGTTGTTTGTGCTGCTGAAAGCGGACTTGACATTAAACCAGGTAATGCAATGAAATTAAGAAACATCCCAGTGGGTACTATCGTACACAATATTGAGTTAAAGCCAGGTAAAGGCGGTCAAATGATCCGTTCAGCAGGTGCTTATGCTCAATTAATGGGTAAAGAAGAAAAATACGTTATCTTAAGACTTGCAAGTGGTGAAATGAGACAAGTTTTAGCTGAATGTATGGCAAGTATCGGTGAAGTTGGCAATGAAGAATGGTCAAACGTGACTATCGGTAAAGCAGGTAGAAATCGCCATAGAGGTATTCGTCCTCAAACAAGAGGTTCTGCGATGAACCCAGTTGATCACCCGCACGGTGGGGGTGAAGGTAAGAAAAATTCAGGCCGTCATCCAGTTACTCCATGGGGTAAACCAACTAAAGGTGCTAAAACTCGCCGTAAAAAAGCTAGCGATAAGCTAATAATTTCAAGAAGAAAAGGAAAGTAAGATGGCTAGGTCACTAAAAAAAGGTCCTTTTGTTGATGACCATGTAATGAAAAAAGTCATCGCTGCTAAAAAAGCTAACGATGGTAAGCCAATTAAAACTTGGTCAAGACGCAGCACTATTATACCTGATATGATAGGTTTAACTTTTAATGTTCATAATGGAAAAAGCTTTATCCCAGTATATGTTACTGAAAATCATATCGGTTACAAATTAGGTGAATTTGCACCTACTAGAACATTCAAGGGTCACAAAGGCTCTGTTCAGAAAAAAATAGGTAAGTAAGGGAGATTTATGAGTAGAGCGTTAATTAAATTCATAAGATTATCTCCAACTAAAGCGAGATTGATTGCTAGAGAAGTTCAAGGTATGAATGCAGAGCTTGCATTAGCTAGTTTGAAATTTATGCCAAATAAAGGTGCTAAATTTATAGCAAATGCTATTTCAAGTGCTGTAGCAAATGGCGGATTTGAAGCAAATGAAGTTGTTGTTTCAAGTTGTCGTGTTGATGCTGGTGCGGTTTTAAAAAGATTTAGACCAAGAGCTAGAGGAAGTGCTAGTCGTATTAGAAAGCCAACTTCACACATTTTGGTAGAAGTTAGTAAAGTAGAAGCAAATGCTGAAAAAACTACAAAAGCTAAAAAAGCATCAGTGAAAAAGGAAAGCTAATATGGGACAAAAAGTAAATCCGATTGGTTTAAGACTAGGAATTAATAGAAATTGGGAATCAAGATGGTTTCCTACAAAAGCTAATTTAGCAGAAAATATTGGTGAAGATTATAAAATCAGAACTTTCTTAAAAAGAAAACTTTATTATGCAGGAATTAGCCAAATTCTTGTAGAAAGAACAGCGAAAAAATTAAGAGTAACTGTTGTAGCTGCAAGACCAGGGATTATTATTGGTAAAAAAGGTAGTGATGTTGATATTTTAAGAAAAGAACTTCAAGATTTAATCAAAAAAGAAGTTAATATCAATATCAAAGAAGAAAGAAAAGCAGGTGCTTCAGCTCAGCTTGCAGCTGAAAGTGTTGCTACTCAACTTGAAAAAAGAATTGCTTTTAGAAGAGCAATGAAAAAAGTAATTCAAGGAGCGCAAAAAGCAGGTGCTAAAGGGATTAAAGTTTCAGTTTCAGGCCGTTTAGGTGGTGCTGAAATGGCAAGAACTGAATGGTACTTAGAAGGTCGTGTTCCACTTCATACTTTAAGAGCAAAAATCGATTATGGTTTTGCAGAAGCACATACTACTTATGGAAACATAGGTATTAAAGTATGGATCTTCAAAGGTGAAGTTTTACAAAAGGGTGTTCAACCTGAAAAAACCGAAGAAAACGCTCCAGCTAAAAAAACTAGAAGAGCAAGAAGAGGTAAATAATCATGTTAATGCCAAAAAGAACAAAATATCGTAAAATGATGAAAGGGCGTAACAGAGGTTATGCCAACAGAGGGACTGAATTTACTTTTGGTGATTTTGCCCTAAAAGCAACTGAAGCTGGCCGTATCAATTCACGTCAAATCGAAGCAGCTCGTATTGCTTTAACTCGTTTTGTAAAAAGACAAGGTAAAACTTGGATTAGAGTTTTCCCAGATAAACCTCTAACTAAAAAACCTTTAGAAACTCGTATGGGTAAAGGTAAAGGTGCAGTTGAGGAATGGGTAATGAACATTAAACCAGGTCGTATCATTTATGAAATGGCAGGGGTTAATGAAGAAATGGCAAGACAAGCTTTAACTTTAGCGATGCACAAATTGCCATTTAAAACTAAGTTTGTTACAAGAGAGAGCCAAAATGAAATATACTGAGATTAAAGATAAAACAGCAGGTGAGCTTGCAACAATGCTAAAAGAAAAAAAGGTGCTTTTATTTACTTTAAGACAAAAGCTAAAAACAATGCAGCTAACTAATCCTAAAGAGATTAGCGAAGTTAAAAAAGACATCGCTAGAATCAATACTGCAATTAGCGCTTTAAAATAAGGATAGAAAATGGCATTTAAAAGAGAAATTCAAGGCGTTGTTGTTCAAATTGCTGGAGATAAAACAGCAACAATTTTGGTTGAAAGAAAAGTGGTTCACCCAAAATACAGAAAAATCGTAAAACGCTTTAAAAAATATTTAATTCATGATGAAAGAAATGAGCTTAAAGTGGGAAATACTGTAGTTGCTATTGAATGTAGACCACTTTCTAAGAGAAAATCATTTCGCTTAAAAACTATAGTATCAGCAGGAGTTGAGTAATGATTCAAAGTTTTACTAGGCTTGCAGTTGCTGATAATAGCGGTGCAAAAGAATTAATGTGTATTAAGGTTTTAGGTGGTAGTAAAAGAAGATACGCTACTGTTGGTGATGTAATCGTTGCATCTGTAAAAAAAGCTCTACCAAATGGTAAAGTTAAAAAAGGTCAAGTAGTAAAAGCAGTTATCGTTAGAACTAAAAAAGAAATTCATAGAGATAATGGTTCTTTAATTCGTTTTGATGAAAATGCGGCAGTTATTCTTGATGCTAAAAGAGAGCCTATCGGAACGCGTATTTTTGGACCAGTAGGTCGTGAAGTAAGATATGGTGGCTTTATGAAAATTGTTTCACTAGCACCGGAGGTGTTGTAATGAAATTAAAAATTAAAAAGAATGATATGGTAAAAGTTATCGCAGGCGATGACAAAGGTAAAACAGGTAAAGTTTTAGCAGTATTTCCTAAAACAAATAAAGTAATTGTTGAGGGTTGTAAAATCGCTAAAAAAGCTGTTAAGCCAAGTGATAAAAATCCAAACGGCGGTTTTATCAATAAAGAAATGCCAATGGATATTTCAAATGTAGCAAAGGCAGGAGAATAAGATGATGAGATTGAAAGAAAAATATGATCAAAATATCAAACCTGCTTTAGTAAAAGAATTTGATATCAAAAATCCTATGCTTATTCCTTTTATTGAAAAAGTTGTAATCAGTGTAGGTGCTGGGGAATTAGCAAAAGATCAAAAAGTATTACAAAATGTTGCAGATACTATTTCATTGATCGCTGGACAAAAAGCAGTTATCACAAAAGCTAAAAAATCAGTTGCTGGTTTTAAAGTGAGAGAAGGCTTCCCAGTAGGTGTAATGGTAACATTAAGAAAAGACAATATGTATGCTTTCTTAGATAAGCTTATTACTATAGCTCTTCCTCGTGTTAAAGACTTTAGAGGTCTTCCAAGAGATGGTTTTGATGGAAGAGGAAACTATAACTTTGGTTTAGATGAGCAGTTAATGTTCCCAGAAGTTGAATATGATAAAATCTTAAGAACTCATGGTATGAACATTTCTATCGTTACAACAGCAAAATCAGATAAAGAGGCACAAAAATTATTAGAATTATTTGGTGTGCCATTTGCAAAAGGAAAGTAATATGGCTAAAAAATCAATGATTGCAAAAGCTGCCCGCAAACCTAAATTTAGCGTTAGAGGGTATACTAGATGCCAAATTTGTGGAAGACCACATTCAGTTTATAGAGATTTTGGAATTTGTAGAGTTTGCTTAAGAAAAATGGCAAATGAAGGTTTAATTCCTGGTCTTAAAAAAGCAAGTTGGTAAGAGGAAAGAACCATGATAAATGATTTAATTTCAGATTCACTAACAAGAATTAGAAATGCAGGGATGAGAAGATTAGAAACCACTCAACTTTTGCATTCTAAAGTTATCGAAGCTTTACTTGGAATTTTCCAAGCTAAAGGCTATATTGAAAGCTTTAATGTTATTGAAGAGGATAAAAAGAAATTCATCAATGTAGTTTTAAAATACGATGAAAAAGGCAAAAGCGTAATTAACGAAGTTAAGCGCATTTCTAAACCTGGTCGTCGTGTTTATAAAGGCAAAGATGAGATCAAAAGATTTAAAAACGGTTATGGTACTATTGTAGTAAGCACTTCAAAAGGTGTTTTAGCTAACGACGAAGCTTATAAAGCAGGCGTTGGCGGCGAAGTTTTATGTACTATTTGGTAAGAGTTTCTACTTTTTATGGTATTCGGTATCCATTCTTATAAAGTAGTCATATCGTAGACAAGTAAAAAGGAAAAATGAATGTCTCGTATAGGTAAACAACCAGTTGCTATTCCAAGTGGAGTAGAAGTAAAATTAGAAGGTAACTTGCTAAAATTCAAAAAAGGAAATTTAGCAAAAGAGCTTGATACAAAAGCAAATGTTAATGTTGAGATTAAAGAAGGACAAATTCTTTTCTCTCCTAAAGGTGAAGATAGACAAAGTAGAGCTTATTGGGGAACTTATAGAGCTTTAGCTCAAAACATCATCATCGGTTTAACTGATGGTTTTAGCAAAACTTTAGAAATCAACGGTGTTGGTTATAAAGCTGCGTTAAAAGGTAAAGTTCTTGAACTTGCTTTAGGTTTTTCTCATCCTATCAACTATGCTATTCCAGAAGGCATAGAAATTACTGTTGATAAAAACAATGTTATTATCAAAGGTAGTGATAAACAAGTGGTAGGTCAAGTTGCTGCTCAAATTCGTGAATTTAGACCACCTGAGCCTTACAAAGGAAAAGGTGTTAAATATTCAGATGAGCGTATTATCCGCAAAGCTGGTAAGACATCTAAGAAGTAAGGATAGAATATGAGAGCAAATGTATTAAAAAGAAAAATATCTTTAAGAATTAAAAGAAAAAAAAGAATTAGAGCAAAAATTTCAGGAACACAAGCTCTTCCAAGAGTTTCTGTTTTCAAATCAAACAGAACTTTATATATCCAAGCTATCGATGATGTTAAAGCAGTAACTTTAGCAGCAGTAGATGGAAGAAAAATTGGTGTTAAAGCAAATAAAGAAGGTGCTAAAAAAATAGCAGCTGAATTTGCAAAAGTTTTAAAAGCTAAAAACATAGAAGAAGCAGTGTTTGATAGAAATGGTTATTTATACCATGGTGTGATTGCAGCATTAGCTGAGGCACTAAGAGAAAACGGAATCAAACTATAACCCAAAAGGAAGATCGATGGAAAAATATAATAGAGAAGAATTTGAAGAAGTAATCGTCGATATCGGCAGGGTTACTAAGGTTGTTAAAGGTGGTAGAAGATTTAGATTTACTGCTTTAGTTATCGTTGGAAATAGAAAAGGTTTAGTTGGTGTGGGCTATGGAAAAGCTAAAGAAGTTCCAGATGCTATCAGAAAAGCAGTTGATGATGCTTTTAAAAACATTGTTGAAGTTAAAACAAAAGGTTCAACTATCCCTCATGATGTAGAAGTAAAATACAACGCAAGTAGAATTTTACTTAAACCAGCAAGCGAAGGTACAGGGGTTATTGCAGGTGGTTCAACACGTCCTATCGTGGAACTTGCAGGTATTAAAGACATTTTAACTAAGTCTTTAGGTTCAAATAATTCAGCAAATGTTGTGCGTGCTACTATCAAAGCACTTACAATGCTTAAAGGATAATCAATGAATTTAACAAAAGCACCAGGTTCAACACATAAAACCAAAAGAATAGGCCGTGGTCAAGGTAGTGGTATGGGTAAAACTTCTACTAAAGGTGGAAAAGGCCAAACTGCTAGAAAAGGTTATAACGAAAAAAGAGGTTTTGAAGGGGGTCAACAACCACTTCAAAGACGCTTACCAAAAGTAGGCTTTACTTCTAAATTTGAAAAACCTTATGTGATTAATGTTGAAAAAATCACAGCAATCAAAGAGCTTAGCGAAATTACATTCGAAACAATCAATAGCATTCATAAGCTTTCAAAAAATGTAAATAAAGTTAAGCTTATTGGGGCAAGCGCTAAAGATCTTGCTAGTAAAATTAAAGACGAGAAGATTACTTTTAGCGGACAAAAATAATGAATAAAACATTGACAAATAAAATTCTCATAACATTAGCTTTTTTATTCGCTTATAGAATATTAGCTTATGTTCCAGTTCCGGGGGTTAATGTCAGTGTTATCAAGGAATTTTTTGATTCTAATGCATCTAATGCATTAGGCTTGTTTAATATGTTTAGTGGGGGTGCTGCTGAAAGACTTAGCATCATCTCTCTAGGCATTATGCCTTATATTACTGCTTCGATTATTATGGAGCTTTTAGCGGCAACTTTTCCTAACATAGGAAAAATGAAAAAAGAACGCGATGGTATGCAAAAATATATGCAAATTATCCGTTATGCTACTATAGCTATCACTTTGATACAAAGTATAGGCGTTTCTATAGGCTTACAAAGTCTTCATGGAAAAGCAGGTCAATCAGCTATTATGATTGATATGAATACTTTTATCGCACTTTCTGCTGTTTCTATGCTTGCAGGTACCATGCTTTTGATGTGGATAGGTGAGCAAATCACTCAACGTGGTATAGGAAATGGTATTTCTTTAATCATCTTTGGTGGTATTGTTTCTACAATTCCAGGTGCAATTAGTGGAACAGTAAATTTGGTAAATACAGGTGAGATGAATTTCTTGACTATCATTGCCATTTTAGTTGTAATTTTACTTACTATTTGGGCTATTATAGTAGTAGAGCTTGGAGAAAGAAGAATTCCTATTTCTTACTCAAGAAAAGTAATCATGCAAAATCAAAACAAACGCATTATGAACTATATACCTATTAAGATCAACTTAAGTGGTGTTATTCCTCCTATTTTTGCAAGCGCGATTTTGATGTTTCCAAGTACTATTTTGCAAACAAGTACAAATGAATATGTGTTAAAAATTTATGACTTTTTAAATCCAAACGGATTTTTCTTTCATTTTTTAACATTCTTACTTGTTATTTTCTTTGCGTATTTTTATGCATCAATTGTATTTAATGCAAAAGATATAGCTGAAAATCTTAAAAGACAAGGCGGTTTCATACCAGGTATTAGACCAGGTGAAGGAACTGCAAATTATCTTAATGAAGTAGCATCTAGACTTACATTATCAGGTTCTATTTATTTAGGACTTGTAGCTACGTTACCATGGCTTATTGTGAAGTTGTTTGGTGTACCTTTTTATTTTGGTGGGACTTCTGTTTTGATTGTAGTTCAAGTAGCGCTTGATACGATGAGGAAAATTGAAGCTCAAATTTATATGAATAAATACCAAACTTTAAGTGCAGTAGGCTTATAAGAAAGTAGATTTTCTACTTTCTTCTCTTTTAAGGATTTTGATGAGACTAGGCGTTTTTGATAGTGGTGTAGGTGGGCTTAGTGTTTTAAAATCTTTACTCCAAGCAAAACTTTTTAAAGAATATATCTACTATGGGGATACTGCAAGAGTGCCTTATGGGGTTAAAGATAAAGAAACCATCATTAAATTTTCCCTAGAAGCTTTAGAATTTTTCAAAGAAAAAAAAGTCGATATGCTTATTATTGCATGCAATACTGTTAGTGCGCATGCTTTAGAAATTCTAAAAGCAAATGCACCATTTCCAGTTCTTGGGGTTATAGAAGCAGGGGTTTTAGCGGTTAAAAACTCTTTAGAAGATAAAAACTCCAATATATTAGTCATTGCAACACAAGCTACTGTGGATTCTCACGCTTATAAGCAAGCTTTAATTAAAGAAGGTTTTTTAAAAGTGGAAGAAAAAGCAACTGGGCTTTTTGTACCTATGGTAGAAGAAGGGATTTTTCAAGGAGATTTTTTAAAGGCTGCTTTTGAGTATTATTTTAATAAACTCAAATTTCATCCTAATGCTCTGATTTTAGCATGTACGCATTTTCCTTTGATCGCTCATTCTTTGGAAGAGTATTTTGGTAAAAATACAAAACTTATTCATTCGGGTGAAGCTATAGCTTTGCAATTACAGCAAGAATTTAACTTAACATCAATTCATGAAGAAGCTAATATCGAATTTTACGCTTCAAGTGATGTAGAAAAACTAAAAAAAATTGCAAATTTATGGCTTTAAGTTAATAGCTATTTACTAAAGTATTTTTTATATTAATAATTTATTTTTATTTAAACATAGTTGCATTATAATCTTTATCATTTCTGATGAAAGGACTAACATGAAAAAAATGTTAATGTGTGCAGCTATGGCACTAAGTTTAGGAGCAGGAATTTTGGAAGCAAAACCAAAAGTTGCAATTTTAGCTACAGGTGGAACTATTGCTGGTTCGATTGATAGTTCAGTAGCCACTACAGGTTATACAGCCGGAGTTTTGGGGGTTGATACTTTAATTAAAGCAGTGCCTCAAATTCAAGATTTAGCAGTAATTAGTGGAGATCAAATTGCTAATATTGATAGCAAGGATATGACAAATGAAATTTGGTTAAAACTTGCTAAAGAAGTTAATAGACTTTTAAAATCTGATGTAGATGGAGTTGTAATTACACATGGCACTGATACTATGGAAGAAACTGCATATTTCCTAAATTTAACTGTAAAAAGCGACAAACCTGTTGTTTTAGTTGGTGCAATGCGCCCATCAACTGCAATTAGTGCAGATGGTCCTAAAAATCTTTATAATGCTGTGGCTTTAGCGGCTAACCCTGAAGCAAAAAACAAAGGTGTAATGGTGGCTATGAATGATAGAATTCAAAGCGCTAGAGGTGTTATGAAAACTCATAGTTTAAATGTAAATGCATTTAGCTCGCCAGATATGGGTGATATGGGTTATATAGTAGATGGAAAAGCATTTTTCTATAGTACTAATACAAAATTACACACTAAAAAATCTCCATTTGATGTTAGCAAGTTAAAAGAATTACCAAAAGTAGATATTCTTTATAGTTATGCAAATGATGGTAGCGGTGTTGCAGCAAAAGCTTTATTTGAAAATGGAACTAAAGGTATAGTTGTAGCTGGAACAGGTGCTGGTAGCATTCATGATTATCAAAAAGATGTGTTAAAAGAATTACTTAAAAAAGGTCTTAATGTAGCGGTAAGCTCACGTGTAGTAGCTGGTAGAGTTGCAGTAAGTGATGCTGATGCAAAACTTGGTTTCATTGATACAGGTGATATGAGTCCTCAAAAAGCTAGAGTATTATTAATGCTTGCTCTAACTAAAACAAGTGATCCTAAGAAAATTCAAGAATATTTCTTAAAATACTAAAATCTTAAACACCCAAATGCTACAATAACATTTGGGTGGATTTTTCAATCAAAATCTTACTTAATTAATCACAAGGATATTAAATGAAACAATATGAAAGTTATAAATGCCAAAAATGTGGCAATGAAGTAGAAGTACAAAATGTAGGTGGTGGAAAGCTTAGCTGCTGTGGTCAAGAAATGGAGTGTATTACTAAAGATCTAACAGCTGTAAATTTAATGAAAGCTTTTGCGGGTGAGTCTATGGCAAGAAATAAATATGATTTATTTGCAGATATTGCTCAAGAAGAAGGTTGGCATGCTATTGCAAAACATTTTAGAGAAGCTGCAGAAAATGAAAAATGGCACGCAAGAGCTGAGTTTAAAGCTTATCATGAATTAGTAGATGGTAAAGCTTTAGAAGAAACTGCTAAAAATTTAATTTGTGCAGCAGAAGGTGAAAACTATGAACATACTACTATGTATCCAAATTTTGCAAAAATCGCAGAAGATGAGGGCAAAAGAAATATAGCAAGATTATTTACAGCTATAGGCAAAGTAGAAATTGAGCATGAAAGAGAATATCTAGCACTTAAAAAAATGCTTGAAGAAGAAGATTTCTTTAATTCAGAAGTAGAAGAATTATGGGTTTGTGAAGTTTGTGGGCATATACACCGTGGTAAAAAAGCACCAAATGCCTGTCCTTTATGTAAAGCTCCAAAAGAATACTTCAAACGCGAATTTTTAGGATAATTTTAAAAACCTTGATAAAAATGATAAAATATTTTATTTTTATCAAGGTCTAATATGCAAATTTTAACCCATCCTTTTAAACCTTTTTTTGATGAAAACTCAAAAGTTTTGATACTAAGTTCTTTTCCATCTATTAAATCAAGAGAAGAAAATTTTTATTATCAACATAGCAAAAATCGTTTTTGGCGTATTTTTGAAATATTATTTAAGTGTGAGTTAAAAACAGTGCAAGATCAAAAAGTTTTTTTAAAAGCAAATCATATAGCACTTTGGGATGTTATAGCAAGTTGTAAGATAAAAAATTCAGATGATAAAACTATTTCTTATGCTAAAGCAAATGATATAAATATTATTTTAGATAAAGCAAATATAGAAAAAATTTGTGTATTAGGTAAGGTTGCAAGTAAATATTTTAGCAAATTTTATCCTGAGCAAGAATTTTTTGAACTTCCTTCAAGTTCTCCTGCTAATATGAATTATTCTTTAGAAAATTTAGTAGAAAAATATAGCATTATAAAGGAAAATAATGGCTTTAGTTGGAGTAGATGAGGCTGGGCGTGGGGCTTTGGCTGGAGATATGCACATAGGAGCTTGCAAGCTTTTAAAAAATATTGATGGTTTGGCTGATTCTAAAAAATTAAGCGCAAAAAAAAGGGAAGAGTTATATGAGCAAATTCTTTATCATTCAAATTTTTTGATTCTTGCTTTTTCACCTTTACAAATTGATACTTTAGGGCTTAGTCAGTGTTTACAACTAGCTTTAAAAATCATTAGAAAACATTTTAGTGAAGATGAGATTTTATATGATGGAAATTTAAATTATGGGGTTTTGGGTATTAAAACCATGATTAAAGCTGATATGAAGGTGCAAGAGGTTTCAGCAGCTAGCATATTAGCCAAGGTAAGTCGTGATCAAAAAATGTGTTATTTTTCTAAATTATATAATAAATATGACTTTGATAAACACAAAGGTTATGGCACAAAAGCTCATATAGAAAAGATTAAAGCATTTGGTTATTCGCCCTTGCACCGTAAAAGCTTTATGTTAAAGTGTTTTGAGAAAAGCTTATTTGATTAAATTGTGTGTTTTTTACACTTTTTATTTTGAATTTTACTTTCTTTTAAAAATAATAGAATGTTTTAATATTTGAAATATTATTATTAAGATAAAAAAATATATTTAAAAAATATTTTTTTAATAATTATTTATTAAAAATAATAATATTAATTAAAATTGCTATATGTTTTAAGAAAAATTAATTTTTTTCTATTATAGTAATATAAAAACATTTCAAGGGGCACTATGTCTTTACTTTTAAGTGAGCTAAAGATTGGAAAATTTTATGTAAAAAATCGCATTGTAATGCCCCCTATGGATATGTATGAAACACAAGTTTTAGATGGTAAGATTAATCAATTTCACTTGATACATTATGGAGCTAGAGCTTTGGGTGGCGTTGGGCTTATCATAGTGCAAACTTGTGCGATCAATGAAAATGCAAAAATTGCTGATAATGATATAGGTCTTTGGGGAGATTTTCAAATTCAAGGACACAAAGAGCTTGTTGAGCTTTGCCATCATTTTGGTGCTAAAATTGCCATTCAGTTAAATCACAGTGGCCGTAAAAACTCGTGTAAAGATGCCATATCAAAAGCTCCAAGTAATATAGCTTTTAGTGAAAAATTTTCCAAACTTCATGTTTTAAGTAAAGATGAAATTTTACAAATAGAGCAAGAATTTATTCAAAGTGCCAAAAGAGCCAAGGAAGCAGGTTATGACGCAGTAGAACTTCATAGTGCTCATGGGTATTTGCTTAGTTCGTTTTTATCACCTTTATCAAATCAAAGAGATGATGAATATGGTGGCAGTTTTGAAAATAGAATACGTCTTTTGTGTGATATTATTAAGCGTATAAAAAAAGAAGTTGATATTGCTTTATTTGTAAGAATTTCAGCCACAGAATGGCAAGAGGGTGGTTGGAGTTTAGAAGATAGCAAAAAACTCGCCTTGATTTTAGAAAAATTAGGGATTGATATGTTGGATGTTTCAGCAGGAGGAAATATCAATAAGCCTTCTTTAATGCCAAATATAGCACCACTTTATCAAGCTCCTTATGCTAAAGCTTTAAAAGAAGTTGTTAAAATTCCTGTATCTTGTGTGGGTCTTATAAATAGCGCTAGTGAAGGTGAGGCTTTGCTTTTGGGTGGGGTGTGTGATTTGGTTTGTTATGGTAGGAAATTACTAAGAAATCCAAATTTTGTAAATGAAGCCGCAGCTGTTTTAAATGAAAGAGAAAAAATTATGCCAAATTATTCTAGAGCATATTTGTAAAATAATACAAAAAGTTTTTTAGGTAAAAGCTTTTTTTATTATTTTTTACAAGGAGAAAATGTGGATAATCTTAAGTGGAATTCTTTTGATACGCGTTGGATGCTTTCTCTTTTTGGGACTGCAGTTGGTGCGGGGATTTTATTTTTACCTATTAAGGCAGGTGTTGGTGGTTTTTGGCCAGTTGTTGTAATGGCTTTGATTATTTTCCCAATGGTATATTTAAGTCATAGGGCTTTAAGTCGTTTTGTGTGTCAAGCAAATGGTAATGATAAAGACATTACTCATGCGGCTGAAGAGTATTTTGGTAGAAAAGTAAGTATTTTTATTTCTGTGCTTTATTTCTTTGCAATTTTTCCAATTTGTTTAGCATATTGTGTAGGTATAACTAATACTTTTGAGAGTTTTATTTATAATCAATTCTTACCACTTTTAGATCCAAATGGTTCTTTTGCAAATGCAATTAGTGTTATGTATCAAACAAGTGTTAATGAGCAAGGAAAAACTATAGCTAATTTACTTCCTTTTTATAGAGCACTTTTTGCTTTTGTTTTAGTAAGTATTTTTATGCTTATTATGCTTTTTAGTGAAGAATTAATCACTAAAGTATGTGAATGGCTTGTGTATCCTTTATGTGCTATTTTATTTTTATTTTCTTTATATCTTATCCCACAATGGTCGTTTGAAAGTTTTAGCGCTATTCCAGGAACAAAAGAATTTATCACTATAGTATGGCTAACTTTACCAGTTTTAGTATTTTCATTTAATCACTCACCAGCGATTTCTACTTTTTCTTTAAGTGTAAAAAGACAATATCCTGAAAATTCAGTACAAAAAGCAAATCAAGTATTGTTTAGAACTTCTGTAATGTTACTTGCCTTTGTTATGTTTTTTGTGGTATCTTGCGTGCTTTCTTTAACTCCTGCAGAACTTGCTGAAGCTAGAGCGCAAAACATACCTGTGCTTTCTTATTTTGCTAACAAACTTGACAATCCATTTATTTCTTATGGTGGTCCATTAATCGCATTTTTAGCAATTTCTAGTTCTTTCTTTGGGCATTATTTTGGTGCTAGAGAGGGTGCTTATGGTATAGTTAGAAAATGTTGTAAATTAGCAGGCAATGAAAACCCTGATTTGAAAAAAATAGCAGTTTACTCAACCTTAGTAATGTATATTATTATGTTGATTACTGCTTATGTAAATCCAAGTATTTTAGGTTTTATTGAAAGCTTAGGTGGACCGATTATTGCTGCGATTTTATTCTTAATGCCTATGATTGCAATTTATACTGTTTCTAAAATGAAAAAATTCCAAAACAAAGCTTTGGATGCATTTGTATTTATCACAGGTGTTTTGACAATCATTACTGTAATTTATACTTTTTAAGGTGCTAGTGAATGAGTAGTAATTTAAGTATATTTAAAGTTGGTGTTGGTCCTTCTTCTTCTCATACCTTAGGACCAATGTTAGCAGGGAATATGTTTTGTGAAAAAATCAAAGATAAAATCACGCAAATTACAAAAATTCAAATCAAGCTTTATGGCTCTTTATCACTTACTGGTAAAGGCCATTTAAGTGATAAGGCTATTATATGGGGTTTGAGTGGCTTAAGGGCAAAAGAACTCAATGCTGCTTTGCAAGATCGTGTGTTTAATAAAATTTTACAAGATAAAATTTTGGTTTTAAATGCTCAAAAAGAATTAAATTTTGATTATGATAAAGATTTGATTTTTGAAAAAGACTTTTTACCTTTGCATGAAAATGGGTTAAAAGTAAGTGCTTATGATGAAAACGGAGAAATCATTGCTGAAGAAATTTATTATTCAGTGGGCGGTGGTTTTGTTATGAGTCAAGCTGAGCTTCAAAAACATAAAGATGGGGTTTGCGAGCAAAAACATACTAAATTAGAACTTGATATTAACAACGCAAGCGATGCTTTGAGAATTTGTGAAGAAAAATCATGGGATCTAGCAAAACTTTCTTATGAATATGAGCTTCAATTTCATACAAAAGAAGAAATTAGAGCTTATTGTTTAGAAATTTGGGAAGTAATGCAAGAAGTTTATTATAATGGTATTCATCCAAGTTCAGATTTTCTTCCAGGAAATTTGCACTTAAAGCGTCGTGCTAAAGGGCTTAATGAACGTTTGGCTATGACAAGTGATCCTTTGGGGATTATTGATTTTATTTCTTTATATGCTATTGCTATTGCAGAGGAAAATGCAAGCGGAGCTAGAGTGGTAACTGCTCCAACTAATGGAGCATGTGCTGTTGTGCCTGCTGTAATGCTTTATCTTAAAAACCATACGGTTGGTTTTAATGATGAAAAGGCTATTAATTTTTTACTAACTGCTATGTTAATAGGCTCTTTTTATAAGAAAAATGCAAGCATAAGTGGTGCTGAAGCTGGCTGTCAAGCTGAAATTGGTAGTGCAAGTTCTATGGCAGCAGGAGCGATGGCTACTGTGATGGGTTTTGATGCAAAGATAGCTTGTAATGCTGCTGAAATTGCAATGGAGCATCATTTGGGGTTAACTTGTGATCCAGTAAGTGGTTTAGTGCAAATTCCTTGCATAGAAAGAAATGCCTTTGGAGCAATCAAAGCTATTTCAGCTGCTAGAATGGCAATGAGTAGAAAATCTACTCCAAAAGTAAGTCTTGATGAGGTTATAAAAACCATGTATGAAACCGGCAAGGATATGAACTCAAAATACAAAGAAACTTCTTTAGGTGGCTTAGCTACCAATCTTACAAGTGTATGTTAAAACCTTAAGTTTTAGAACTTAAGGTTTTTCCTTAAAGCTTTTAAAAGCGCATAAATGCTAAATTTTTAAAAATTTTAAGGAAAATGTAAATGATAGAAATCAAAAAACCAGCAGAGATAGAAAAACTACGTAAAGCAAATGAGCTTGTAGCTAGAACGCTTGATTATCTAGAGGGTATTATAGTTCCAGGTATGAGCTTAAAAGAAATTGATATTAAAGCGGAAGAATTTATACTTGATCATGGCGCAAAACCATCTTTTAAAGGTTTGTATGGTTTTCCAGGCAGTATATGTATCTCACTTAATCAAGCTTGCATTCATGGTGTGGGTGATGAGCGTATTTTAAAAGAAGGCGATATTTTAGGTCTTGATGTGGGTACTTGTATAGATGGATATTATGGAGATGCAGCAAGGACTATACCTATAGGTAAAATTTCAGCTACCGATGAGGCTTTAATTGCTTGTGCTAAAGATGCTTTGTATTATGCTATAGATATTATCAAAGAGGGTATGCGCTTTAAAGAGCTTTCTTATGAGCTTGGTGAGTTTATTGCTAAAAGAGGTTTTGTGCCTTTGAAAGGTTATTGTGGTCATGGTATAGGCAAAAAGCCACACGGTGAGCCTGAAATTCCAAATTATTTAGAACCAGGTGCTAGTGCAAAAAGTGGCCCTAAAATAAAAAATGGCATGGTATTTTGCATAGAGCCTATGGTATGTCAAAAAGATGGTACACCGGTACATTTAAAAGGTAATTGGGAAGCAGGAAGCAAAGATGGTTTAAATGCAGCCCATTATGAGCATTGTGTTGCTATAATAAATGGTAAGGCAGATATTTTATCTAAGTAAGAAAGTTTAATCTTTCTTACTCGAATGTTTTTAGTTTTTCTGAAAGTTTAGAAGCATTTTCTAAAACATCTTGTGAAATTTGTGTTAAATCAAGGGAGTAATTTTTAACACAATTTGCAAGCTCAGTTACTTTTTCTATATTTTGTTCTAGTTCATTCATTTTAGCTTTTGATTCATCGCTTTTTTCTTCCATGATTTTAGTAGAATGGATACTTGTTTTTAATTTTTCTATAGAAGTTCCAACCTCGCCTTGCAAGATATTAGCTTTATTAGAAGTATCATTCATAGACTGATGAATTCCATCCATCAAGCTTTTATTGTCATTGATTTGTTGTACTATAGTTCTTACGGTTGTTTCTATGGCAACTAAAGATTTTGTAGTTTTATCTGCTAGATTTCTAACTTCATCTGCAACCACAGCAAAGCCACGTCCATGTTCGCCTGCGCGTGCTGCTTCAATAGCTGCATTTAGTGCAAGTAAGTTGGTTTGATCGGCTATATCTTTTATGGTTGTAGTAACTTCTACTATGCTATCAGCACTTTGCACTAGCATATCCATAGCACTTAAAACACTTTGTTCTTTTTCGCCACTTAATAATATAAGCTCTACTAATTCTTTAAGTGTTGTTTCAACTTCTCCCATCACTTCTTGCATATCATACATATCTTTTATAGTGTTTTTAGCTAGGTTTTGAGTTAAATCTATATGGCTTTCTAAAACAGAACTTATCTCGTGCACATTAGAAATTTGTTCATGTTGTAAAAGCGAACTTTGCTGTAAAACTTCAGCATTTTGAGAAAGTTTTTGTGAGCTTTTGTGGCTTGAATTTGCAGTTTGTATAGCTTCTAAAACTGAATTTTGTACTATTTGTATAAAAGAGTTTATATAACCAGCGCTTGTAGCTAATTCACTTTTTTTGTCAATATCTAATCTTGCACTTAAATTTGCATGCTCACCTGCCAAATTTGCACTTAATTTTTCTAGTAAAGAAATAGGTATAATTACTTTTTTTAATGTCAGCAATATAAAAAACACCAATACAGCTAAAATAAATAAGAAAATTCCTATAGCGGTGTAAAGATTATATTTGTTGTTAAGATTAATTTCTTGGGTAATTAAATTTTTATGAGTAATGATTTCTTTTTGTAGTTCTTGGTCAAGAAAACTTTGAGAATTATCTTTTAAAACTTTTATTTGACTTAGTATCATTTTACAATGCGTGGTAAAAAGCCCAAATAAATCTTGTGGTAGTTGCGAACCTTTTGTATTTAAATTTGCTACTAAATTTTGGAGACGATTTTGCGCTAAAGGCTCTAGTATATCCATAGTTCCTATAATGCTTAATATATCTCCTGTATAATCTATTTGTTTGGCTTCTTGAGTATTGAGTGCTATTTGATTTGTTTGCTTGATGATTTCTTGTTGAATTTCATAAAGATAAAGTTTTGAATTTATAGCAATAGAATTAGCTGATTTAAAATGTTGTAATTGAGTGTTTTTTTTCTCAAAAATTGTTTGTATTTTTTTGATGTCTATTTTATTAGATTGTAGGATTGCTAAAGTGTTTTCAAATTCTTGCACTAAAGCAACACTAGTATCGTAATTTTGCAAGTTGAGTTTATTTTTAAAAATCTCATCTATTTTGGTATCTAGAATTTCTAATTTCTGAAATGAACCCATAATGAGTGAATTTCTTTTTGTAGTGTTATAGGTATTAAAAATAAACAAAGTCAAAGTTAAAAGTAACACCAAAACCACTATAGATAAAGTAATAAATTGTTTTAAAAAAGAAAAAGATTTTTTATTTGAGTGGATCATGGTATTCCCCTGTTAAAGATTTTAAAAATGCAACTATATCATCAACTACATCTTGTTCTAAAAATTTACCAAGCTGATAATACGCCATAAATTGTACACAAGCATCAAGGGTTGGCATAGAGCCATCGTGGAAATAAGGAGCAGTTTTAGCTATATTTCTAAGGCTTGGGACTTTTACTACAAATTGATCGCGAGGATCTTGAGTGATTTCGTAGCGCCCTTTCCAGTTTGTTCCATTATCATAAGGTACAAATACTCCCATTTTTTGATACATATTTCCACCTATATTTTGTCCTTGATGACATGCTATACAACCATTTGATAAAAAGGCATTATAACCTCTTTTTGCTTGCTCACTTATTGCATTTTTATCACCCTTTAAATAGCGATCAAAAGGCGAATTTGGAGTGAGTAAGGTTTTTTGAAACTCAGCTAAAGCATGTGCTATATTATCAAAGGTTATTTCCCCATAAAGTCTTTTAAATTCTTTTTCATAAACTGCATTAGCTTTTACTATTTGTACCACTTCTTCGCCATCTTTTAACCCCATTTCTTTAGGATTTAATAAAGGATGTTTAGCTTGATCTTGCAAATCTTTTGCATTGCCTCTCCAAAATTGAGCCAGATTAAAAACAGCATTAAAATTTGTAGGGGTATGGAATGGCTCATCTACTATACCATTAATACCTGTTGAAAAAGTTTTATTATCTACTCCAAAATTTGCAATATCATGACAGCTGTTACAAGATATTTTTTTATCTTTTGATAAACTTGTATCCATATAAAGTTTTTTTCCTAAGATAGCTTTTTCTTTATCATAAGATATACTTTCTGGTATAGGTGTGATCATTTCAAGTGCAATAAGTGGAAGTAAAGAAAATATTAAAATAATAAAAATTTTCATAATCATTTTCCTTTATTTTTATAAATTTTTATTTAATAATTTTTCTTAATTATAACATTAAAATCTTAATCTCTTATAAGTAAATACAGTAGCTAACAGCGTTATTAGTGAAAGAAATAGAATATAAATAAAAATTCCATATACAAAAGGATTTTCAGGTTTTATGGCTAAAGAGTGTAATGCAAATACAAGTTGAGGTGTAAAGCCGCCTGCTATGGCATAAGCTATATTATAAGAAAAAGAAATCCCACTAAAACGAATGTTTGGTTTAAAAATTTTACACATTAAAATAGGCGCTAGAGCGTTAATTCCGCCAAAAAAACATGCAATAAAATAAAAATATATACTTAAATGCAAAATTTGCGCATAGAAAAAATAAAAATAAAAGAAACAAGAAAAGCTAAAGCCTATTATAAATACTAAACTAGTCATTAAAAACCCAAATTTATCCACCCAAATTCCAGCAAGCAAGGTTCCACAAGATAAAATCACTATTGCAATCATTTGTATTAAAATAGCGTCTGTTTTATCAAGAACTAAAACTTCAGGTATAAAATTTGGCATAAGTAAAATAAGTATAATCACACAAGCTGTAAGCATCCATGTTAAAAGCATAGAAGCGATGATATCTAAAAAAATATTTTTTTCTTTAAAAAGAGCTTTTAAAGGAAATTTTTCTAAATCATTTTCTTGGTGCATTTTTTGAAAAACAGGTGTTTCTTCTAGAAATTTTCTAAGATAGATAGAAATAATACCAAAAATACCACCTATGGCAAATGGAATACGCCAAGCATAATCATAAATTGATTCTTGATCAAAACAATGATTAATTACTAGTGCAACAAAACATCCTAAAAGAATACCAAAAGCCATAGAAGCATTAATAGCGCTAATATAAAAACTATCTTTTCCATCGGGTGCGTGTTCTTTTACAAAAACCCAAGCACCAGGTAATTCTCCGCCTATGGCTATACCTTGAGCTATTCTAACAAGTAGTAAAAAAATAGGAGCTAAATAACCTATACTTTCAAAAGTAGGTATAAAAGCTAAAGAAAAAGTTGGAAGCACCATGAGTAATATACTTAGCATAAACATTTTCTTACGACCCAATTTATCACCAAAATGAGCCATAACTATGCCACCAAGTGGTCTAGCTAAATATCCTGCCGCAAAAGCTCCATAAGTATTTAAAAGTTTCCAAAAATCACTTAAATCACTTGGAAAAAAATTTCTTGAAATATAATTAGCAAAAAAGACAAAAATCACAAAGTCATAAAATTCTAAGGCCCCACCTAAAGAAGATAAGGAAAGTGTTTTATAATCACTTCTTTTTAAACTTTTTGGCATCTAAATACTTTCTTTTTTGTAGTAATTTTATAATTATAGTAAAAAAATATCATAGTTTGTTAAAAAATATTAAAAATTTAAAAAGAAAAATTATGTTAAAATAATAGTTTTGTATTTTATAGAAAGGAGAAAACATTGGCAAAAGATGATATTATCGAAATTGATGGTAATGTAATCGAAGCTTTACCTAATGCAACTTTTAAAGTTGAATTAGATAATAAACATGTGATACTTTGTCATATTGCAGGTAAAATGCGTATGCATTATATCAGGATTATGCCTGGCGATAGAGTTAAAGTAGAGCTAACGCCTTATAGTCTTGATAAGGGTCGTATTACATTTAGATACAAATAAGTCTAAGTTGTTTAAAAGCAAAAGTAAAGTATAATTAGCACTTTTGCAGAAATTGCAATAAAACTGTATGAAGAAGTATTTTCAAAATCACCACTTATTTTGAAAATAGTTGGTTGCTCTAAAAACCTGGTGCAGTTGTAAAAAAAGTGGAATTTACAATAACAGGAGTAAAGCATGAAAGTTAGACCATCTGTTAAAAAGATGTGTGACAAATGCAAAGTAGTTCGTCGTAAAGGCGTAGTTCGCATTATTTGCGAAAATCCAAAACACAAACAAAGACAAGGATAATTTATGGCTCGTATTGCAGGTGTGGATTTACCAAAGAAAAAAAGAATTGAATATGGCTTGACTTATATTTATGGTATAGGTTTGCATACTTCAAGAAAAATCTTAGATAAAACAGGAATTTCTTATGATAAAAGAGTTCATGAGCTAAGTGAAGATGAAGCAGCGGCTATCCGTAAAGAAATTCAAGAAAACTACATGGTTGAGGGTGATCTTAGAAAACAAGTTGCTATGGATATCAAAGCATTGATGGATTTAGGAAGCTTTAGAGGCTTAAGACATAGAAAAGGCTTACCAGTTCGTGGTCAAAAAACAAAAACAAATGCCAGAACTAGAAAAGGTAAGAGAAAAACCGTTGGTGCAAAATCATAAGGATAGAAAATGGCAAAAAGAAAAGTAGTTAAGAAAAAAGTAGTTAAAAAAAATATAGCTAAAGGTATAGTTTATATCAGTGCAACATTTAATAATACTATGGTTACTGTAACTGATGAAATGGGAAATGCTATCGCTTGGAGTAGTGCAGGTGGTTTAGGATTTAAAGGTTCTAAAAAATCAACTCCTTATGCAGCACAACAAGCAGTAGAAGATGCTTTAAATAAAGCAAAAGAACATGGTATTAAAGAAGTAGGTATTAAAGTACAAGGACCAGGAAGTGGTCGTGAGACAGCGGTTAAGAGTGTAGGTGCTATGGAAGGTATTAAAGTAACTTTCTTAAAAGATATTACCCCATTAGCTCATAATGGTTGTAGACCACCAAAACGTCGTCGTGTCTAAGAATAAGATATAAGATTTAGGAGAATTATAATGGCAAGATATAGAGGACCAGTAGAGAAATTAGAAAGACGACTTGGCGTAAGCTTGGCAATGAAAGGCGAAAGAAGATTAGCAGGTAAAAGTGCTTTAGATAAACGCCCTTACGCACCAGGTCAGCATGGACAAAGAAAAGCTAAAATCAGCGAATACGGACTTCAATTAAGAGAAAAACAAAAAGCTAAATTTATGTATGGAGTTAGCGAAAAACAATTTAGAAGATTATTTAGTGAAGCTGCTAGAAAAGATGGCAACACCGGTGCGCTTTTAATTCAGCTTTTAGAACAAAGACTTGATAATGTTGTTTATAGAATGGGTTTTGCTACAACACGTCGTTTTGCTAGACAACTTGTAACTCATGGACACATTTTAGTAAATGGTAAAAGAGTGGATATTCCTAGTTATAGAGTAGAAGCAGGTCAAAAAATTGAAGTGATTGAAAAAAGCAAAAACAATCCTCAAATTTCAAGAGCGATCGAACTTACTGCTCAAACTGGTATAGTTGCTTGGGTTGATGTAGAAAAAGATAAAAGATTTGGAATTTTTACAAGAAAACCTGAAAGAGAAGAAGTTATCATTCCAGTTGAGGAAAGATATATCGTTGAGTTGTACTCTAAATAATAAAGGTTTTTGATATGAGACATATTACAACTTCTGCTTATACACCAACAGAGTTTAGTATTGAAAATATCAGTGATACAGTAGCAAAAGTAAGTGCATGGCCTTTTGAAATCGGCTATGCTATTACTTTGGCGCATCCTTTGCGTCGTTTGCTTTATTCAAGCACAGTAGGTTTTGCTCCAACAGGAGTTAAAATCAAAGGCGTAGCACATGAATTTGATAGTATGCGCGGTATGCTTGAAGATGTAGCATTGTTTATTATCAATCTAAAAAAATTAAGATTTAAACTAAAAACAGATTCTGAAAAAGAAATCGTAACCTTTAGTTTTAAAGGACCAAAAGAAATTTGCGGAAAAGACTTAGACAATGAAGTTGTTGAAGTTGTGAATGCAGATAGCTATCTTGCAACGATTAATGAAGATGCGGATTTAGAATTTACTTTAATCATTGAAAAAGGTATAGGTTATGTGCCTTCTGAAGAAATCCAAAATTTCTTAGATCCTGAATTTATAGCACTTGATGCATTCTTTACTCCGGTAAAACATGCAGTTTATGATATAGAAAAAGTGCTTTTTGAAGATAATCCAGATTATGAAAAAGTTGTTTTTACAATCACAACTGATGGTCAAATTTCACCAAGCGATGCTTTTAAAAATGCTTTAGAAGCAATGTATAAACAATTATCAGTGTTTGATAAAATCACTAATGCACAAAGCGTTGTAAGAAGTCAAACACCAAATAATGAAGTAGAACATGTAAAATTACTTCAAAATATAACTGAGTTAAATTTAAGTGCAAGAAGCTTTAACTGCCTAGAAAAAGCAAATGTGGTTTATATCGGTGAGCTTGCTTTAATGAGTGTTAGCGAACTTGCAGATTTAAAAAATCTTGGTAAAAAATCTTTAGATGAGATTAAAAGCGTAATGGAATCTATAGGTTTCCCTATAGGAAATTCAAAACTCAGTGATAGTGCAAAAGAAACGCTAAAGAAAAAAATTACAGAATTAAAAGCACAAAATGAAGGATAATCAATGAGACATAGACATGGATATAGAAAGTTAGGTCGCACTTCTACTCATCGTGCAGCCTTATTAAAAAACCTTACCATTGCTATTATTAAAGCAGGTAAAATAGAAACAACATTACCTAAAGCAAAAGAATTAAGAGGTTATGTTGAAAGATTGATCACTCGTGCAAGAAAAGGTGATTTCAATGCTCACAGAGCAGTTTTTGCTAGCTTGCAAGATAAAGAAGCTACAAATAAACTTGTAACAGAAATTGCACCTAAATTCGCAGATAGAAACGGTGGTTATACAAGAATTATTAAAACAAGAATTCGCCGTGGCGATGCTGCAGAAATGGCTTTTATCGAATTCGTAGCTTAATTTTTAGCCTTTTTAAAGGCTAAAAACTTCTTATTTTTATTTATTTACTTACTATTTTTTGTATTTTTATCCATTTTTTGCTACTATTAATCTTTTAACTACAAAAAAGGAAAAAAATGCAAGAAAATTCAAGATTACGCATAGCTATACAAAAATCAGGTCGTTTAAGTAAAGATTCTATCGCCTTACTTGAGTCTATAGGCGTAAAACTTCGCATACACGATCAAAGCTTGATTGCTTTTTCTACAAATCTACCTATTGATTTACTTAGAGTAAGAGATGATGATATACCAGGATTAATTTTTGATGGAGTAGTGGATCTTGGCATAGTTGGAGAAAATGTTTTAGAAGAAAATGAGTTAGAAAGAAAATCAAAAAACGAAAATGCAGATTTTATAATGCTTAAAAAACTTGATTTTGGAGGGTGTCGTTTGTCTTTGGCATTGCCAGAAAATAGTGAGTATAAAGGTATAGAAAGTTTTAAAAATTTACGCATAGCAACTTCTTATCCACAGCTTTTAAAGCGTTTTATGGAAGAAAATAACATTCCTTATAAAACTTGTATGCTAACAGGCTCAGTTGAAGTAGCGCCAAGTGCAAATTTAGCTGATGGAATTTGTGATTTAGTTTCAAGTGGTGCTACTTTGAAAGCAAATGGGCTTAAAGAAGTTATGGTAATTTATAAGTCAAAAGCTTGTATTATCCAAAGAAAAGAAAGTTTAGCTCCACACAAACAAGAATTAATCGATAAATTACTCATTAGAATTCATGGAGTTATGCAAGCAAGAGAGTCAAAATACATCATGTTGCATGCTCCTATTGAAAAGCTAGAAAAAATTACAGCTTTATTACCAGGTGTTGAAAAACCTACGATTTTACCTTTAGAAAATGATAAAGCTAGAGTGGCGCTACACATGGTAAGTCAAGAAAATTTATTTTGGGAAACTATGGAAGCTTTGAAAAAAGAAGGCGCAAGTGCGATTTTAGTTTTACCTATTGAAAAAATGCTCTCTTAAAGGATAAAAATGCAAATACTTGATTTTGAAAAATTAAACCAAAGCGAACAAGAATTAGCACTCAAGCGTCCTGCTATAAGCGCTAATGCACAGGTTAAAACCATAGTAGAACAAATCATTGAAGATGTCAAAACAAATGGCGATGAAGCTTTAAAACAAATGGCTATAAAATTTGATAAAGTAGAGTTAAATTCCATCAAACTAAGTGATGAAGAGCTTAGTAATTTAGCAGAGCAAATTGATGATGAGTTAAAACAAGCTATCAAAATAGCTTATGAAAATATCTATAAATTCCACAAAGCTCAAGAAAGTCAAACCATAGAGGTTCAAACCTTTGAAGGAGTAACTTGCAAGGTGCTAACAAGAGCCATTGAAAAAGTAGGGCTTTATATACCAGGAGGCTTAGCACCACTTTTTTCAACTGCACTCATGCTAGCTATCCCTGCTAAAATTGCAAAATGTAAATTCATAGCCTTAGCTTCCCCAGCACCACTACACCCTGCCATTGCTTTTGTAGCAAAACTTTGCGAAGTTGATGCAGTGTATCAAATAGGTGGAGCAGGAGCCATAGCGGCGCTTGCTTATGGAACGCAAAGTGTGCAAAAAGTAGATAAAATTTTTGGCCCAGGAAATGCCTTTGTAACTGAAGCCAAAAAGCAAGTTAATAATCATGGAGTAGCTATTGATATGCAAGCAGGGCCTTCTGAAGTGTTAGTTTTAGCAGATGAGTTTGCTAATGCTAAATTTATAGCTTCAGATTTACTCTCACAAGCTGAGCATGGAGCAGATTCTCAAGCGATTTTAGTTTGTACAAGTGAAAAACTAGCTAAAGAAGTAGATAGTGAAGTTGCTTTACAGCTTGAAAAACTCTCGCGTAAAGAAATTGCTTCAAAATCTTTAGCACACTCTAAAATCATTCTTGCAAAAGATATAAAACATGCCATAAGTATTTCAAATGACTATGCACCCGAGCATTTGATCATTCATACACAAAATCCATCTAGCTTACTTGATGATATTATGCATGCAGGTTCAATATTTTTAGGTGAGTATTCTCCAGAATCCATGGGAGATTATGCAAGTGGTACAAATCATGTATTACCAACTTATGGTTTTACTAAGTCTTATTCTTCATTAGGGCTTGCTGATTTTATGAAAAGAATGACTGTACAAGAACTTAGCAAAGAAGGCTTTAAAAAACTTGGGCCTGTGGTGGAAATTTTAGCAGCAGCTGAAGGGCTTGATGGGCATAAAAACGCCGTGAGTTTAAGATTAGAAAGTCTAAAATGAGTGCAAAAATTTTATTTATCGATAGAGATGGCACGCTTATTGATGAGCCAAAAGATGATTTTCAAATCGATTCTTTAGAAAAGCTTGAGTTTGAAAAAGGTGCTATCAATGCACTTTTAAAGTTAAAAAATTTTGGTTTTAAATTTGTTATGGTGAGTAATCAAGATGGTTTAGGCACAAATTCTTTTCCTAAGGAAAATTTTGACAAGGCTCATGAAAAAATGCTAAGTGTTTTTCAAAGTTGTGGCATAGAATTTGAAGATATTTTTATATGCCCGCATTTTGAGCATGAAAATTGCACCTGCAGGAAGCCAAAAACTGCCATGCTTGAAAACTATATTAAAAATAAACTTTATGATAAAAATAAAAGCTTTGTTATAGGCGATAGAGACAGCGATATGCTTTTGGCACAAAATCTTGAAATTCAAGGTTTAAAATATGACAAAAACGACTTTAACTGGGAACAAATCGCTGATTTTATCTTGCAAAATTACCGCAGTGCCTGCATAGAGCGTAATACCAAAGAAACTCAAATTCAAGTTAAAATAGCTTTTAATGAAAAAGCAAAAGCTAATATCAAAACAAATATCGCATTTTTTGATCATATGTTAGAGCAAATTGCTACGCATGCAAATATATCTTTAGAGGTAAAATGCAAAGGAGATTTAGAAGTTGATGAACATCACAGCGTAGAAGATGTCGCACTTGCTTTGGGTGAGGCTATCAAAAGCGCACTTGATCAAAAAATAGGCATTGCAAGATATGGTTTTGTTTTGCCTATGGACGAGTGCTTGGCAAGTTGTGCGATTGACTTTTGTAATAGACCGCATTTAGTTTATAAGGCTAAGTTTAAAAAAGAAAAACTTGGAGAATTAAGCACAGAAATGATAGAGCATTTTTTCTACTCACTAAGCTATGCTATGGGTGCGAGTTTGCATTTAAAAGTTAAAGGCAAAAACGATCATCACAAAGCCGAAGGACTTTTTAAAGCCTTTGCAAGAGCTTTAAAAATGGCTATAAAAATAGAAAATGAAAACCTAGCAAGCTCTAAAGGAGTGATATGAAACTAGCTATTATAGATACAGGTTGTGCGAATTTAGCTTCTCTTGCTTTTGCGCTCGAGCGTTTAGGACAAAAAAGTATTATCACACATGATTTAAAAGAACTCTCGCAAGCAGATAAGCTTTTGCTTCCTGGGGTTGGCACCGCAGCTAAAGCAATGGCTAATCTAAAAGCACTTAATTTAGAAAATTTTATCCAAACTACCGCAAAACCACTTTTAGGTATTTGTCTTGGTATGCAAATTTTGGGTAAATTTTCAGAGGAATTACACCAAAAAACACTTGGTATTATGCCTTTTGATACACAAAAATTCCAAGAAAAAGCAAATTTTACTTTCCCGCATATGGGGTGGAATCAAGTCTTTAGTTCGCATGAGCTTTTTAAAGGCTTAGATGGGGCTTATTTTTATTTTGTACATAGTTATTGTGTGAGTTTAAATGAATACACCATCGCAGAGTGTGAGTACTCTACTAAATTTAGTGCAAGTTTAAACAAAGACAATTTTTATGGTGTGCAGTTTCACCCTGAAAGAAGTGGCGAAGCGGGTGAAGTGTTATTAAAAAATTTCATAAATATGTAGGTAAAAATGCAAACTCAAATCATTCCAGCATTGGACTTAATAGATGGCAAAGTGGTAAGGCTTTATAAAGGAGATTATACTAAAAAGCAAGAGTACAGCTTTGATCCTTTAGCTAAATTTCAAGAGTATGAGGCTCAAGGCATTGCTTGGCTTCACTTGGTGGATTTAAGCGGTGCAAAAGATCCTAGTAAAAGACAACTAAAACTTATAGAAAACCTAGCTTCTAAAATCAAAGTAAATCTTCAAGTAGGTGGAGGAATTCGCACTAAAGATGAGGTTAAAGCTTTGCTTGATAGTGGTGTTAAACGCGTAGTTATAGGCTCTTTGGCGGTTAAAAACAAAGCCTTTACACAAGAGCTTTTAAATGAATTTGGTGTAGAAAATATAGTCTTAGCACTTGATAGTGTTTGCGTTAAAGATGAGTTTTTTGTGGCTGTTGATGCATGGAGTAAAACAAGCGATGAAAAATTATTTGAGCTTTTAAATTTTTATAAAAATGTAAAGCACATTTTATGCACAGATATTTCCAAAGATGGCACGATGAGTGGAGCAAATATCACTTTATATAAAACTTTGCATGAGAAATTCCCGCATTTACAAACCCAAGCAAGCGGAGGTGTGGCAAGTTTAGAAGATTTTAAAAAGCTAAATGGCATAGTAAGTGGTATCATCGTAGGCAAAGCCTTGCTTGATAAAGAATTTAGTATAAAGGAGGCAATAAGATGTCTAATAAACTAACTTATAAGGATTTGATTTTAGAAGTTTTAAAACATGCTAAAAAACCTTTAGGAGTAAATGAAATTTGGAAAGAAGCTTGTGATAAAGGCTTAGATAAAAAGCTTCCTAGTGTAGGACAAACACCTATAGCTACATTGGGTGCTAGAATTTATGTGGATATAAAAGAATTTCAAGAAAATTCTCTATTTATTAAAATAACAAAAAAACCTACTACATTTTGGTTAAGAGAAAGACAAAATGAGCTTTTGAATATTGATTTTTCAAATCAAACTGAAAAAGACTTAGAAAAACAAGAAAAAAACAAATTTTATGAAAGGGATTTGCATCCTTTGCTTGTAAAATACTTATATGAAAATTCTGATTTTAGATTAAATTGCAAAACAATCTACCATGAAAAAAGCAAAAAAAGCGAAAGCGGTAAAGATAAATGGAATTATCCTGATGTAGTGGGGGTATATTTTCCCTATGATGATTATCAAAAAGAAACATTAGGACTTTTGGAAGGTCTTAAACAAAACAGCTATAAAATATTTTCTTTTGAACTTAAAATAGGTATTAATTTTTCAAATTTAAAAGAATATTATTTTCAAGCTGTTAGTAATTCTAGTTGGGCAAATGAGGGTTACTTGGTAGTATTAAAAGAAATCGATAGCGAGGTTTTAAGTGAACTTAGAAGGCTTAATCAAAGTTTTGGTATAGGTGTGATAAAGCTTGATAGTGAAGATATTTTAAATTCAAAAATTCTTCTTAATGCAAAAGAAAAAGAACTAGATATACAAACCATAGATATGCTTGTAGAAAAAAATGAAAATTTCAAAGATTTTATTGATGATATTAATAAACAAATAAAAGTTGGGGTAGAGGTAAAAATTCATGCAAAATTTGATGAGGTTAAGAATGATGATCAAATGCAAAAATATCTTAAAGAAAAGTGTATTTTGGAGAAATAAATGCTTGCAAAACGCATAATCGCATGTTTAGATGTAAAAGATGGTAGAGTAGTTAAAGGGGTACAGTTTAAAAACCATGAAGATATGGGCGATATCATCGAGCTTGCTAAATTTTACTCACAAAATGGCATTGATGAGCTAGTATTTTATGATATAACCGCTTCAGCTAAAAATGAGCGCATTGATAGAACTTGGGTAAGTAAAGTAGCGCAAAATATCTCTATACCATTTTGCGTTGCAGGAGGTATAAAAAGCGAAGATGACGCAAAAGAGCTTTTAGCAAATGGTGCTGATAAAATTTCTATTAATTCCCCTGCTTTAAATGACCCTGATTTAATCTCACGCCTTGCAAAAAGCTTTGGAGTACAATGTGTAGTCGTAGGCATAGATACTTTTAAAGATGAAAACAACGAGCTTTTAGTCTATAAATACACAGGAGATGAGAGTAAATCTCATCATAGTGGTAAAAAAACACTAGAGTGGGTTAAGCAAGTATGTGAGCTAGGAGCGGGTGAAATCGTGCTAAATATGATGAATCAAGATGGCATGAGAAAGGGTTATGATCTAGATCAACTTGCTAAAGTTAGACAAATTTGCCCTGTGCCTTTAGTAGCAAGTGGTGGTGCAGGAGCTAAAGAGCATTTTTTAGACGCTTTTAAACTTGGTGTTGATGGAGCTTTGGCAGCTTCTGTGTTTCATAAAAAACTTATAGATATTAAAGAATTAAAACTATTTTTAAAAGATCAAGGCATACAAATTCGTATTTAAAAGGAAAAGCTATGAAGATAAATGAAGAAGAATTCATAAAAAGCATTAACTGGCAAAAGGTTAATAACCTTGTTCCTGTGATCATTCAAGATTATCAAACTTGCGAAGTTTTAATGCAAGGTTTTATGAATGAAGAGGCATTAAGAGAAAGCTTTAAACACCAAAAGGTTGTGTTTTACTCACGCACTAAAGAGCGTTTGTGGATGAAAGGTGAGCAAAGTGGGAATTTTTTACATATCATAGATATGGGGCTTGATTGCGATAAAGATTGTATTTTAATCTTAACTCAACCTTGTGGATCTACTTGTCATACTGGCGATATATCTTGTTTTGAACAAACTTCCAAAAAAGCTGATTTTGTTTTTTTATCGCGTCTTGAAAAGCTGATTAATTCACGTAAAAACACTTGCGCAAGTTCTTCTTACACAGCTGAGCTTTTTTCAAAAGGCACTAAACGCATAGCGCAAAAAGTAGGAGAAGAAGGCGTTGAAACGGCTTTAGCTGCTACTGTTAAAGACAAAGATGAGTTTATAAATGAAGCAGCTGATTTACTTTATCATTTAGAAGTGTTATTAGCTGATGCGGATTTGAGTTTAAATGATGTGATTGCTAAATTAAAAGAAAGAAATAAAAGTTAAGCGTGATTTCTCACGCTTAATTAAGCAATATTTTTGAAAAGATTCACTGACTATATCGAGTAATTTTAAAAAAAACTTTACACTTTAAAGACATAGTATGCATTTTTATAACAATTTGTTATGAAAATTGTAGACATTAATTTTTGACTAAAAGCTTTTTTTCCATTATTTTACTAAATTACTTTTGCAATATATGTATTCAATTGTATAACATTTTATTTACATTTTTGGAACACTTATTGCTTTATACCTGCTAAGCAATAGAAGATTGTGAGATATTCACAAAGCAATATTTTTTAAAGGATTTAATTATGATGAGATCTCTTTGGGCTGGGGTTTCAGGACTCCAAGCACACCAATACGCAATGGATGTAGAAGGTAACAACATAGCAAATGTTAATACATTTGGTTTTAAGTATTCTCGTGCGGATTTCTCAACGCTTATGAGCCAAACTTCTAAGATAGCTACAGCTCCAGATGGCAATTTAGGTGGTAAAAACCCTATGCAAGTTGGACTTGGTGCGGGTGTAAATTCTACAACTAGAATTCACTCTCAAGGTAACATCCAAACCACAGATAAAAACACCGATATGGCTATTAATGGAGATGGATTTTTCATCGTATCAAATGATGGTGGTACTACTCAGTATTATACCCGTGCAGGGGATTTTAAAACAGACGCAGTAGGAAATTTCGTAGATAATAACGGCTATACTGTTCAAGGTTGGAATTATAATCAAGAAACAGGTCAAATTGATTCTTCAACTTCAGTAGGTGATATCGTAATCCCACCTGGTATGAGTATGCCTGCTAGACCAAGTTCTTCTGTAAAACTTACAGCAAATTTAGATAGTGGCAATACTTTGGGTATGAATGCTTCTGCAAAAAGACCTATTTATGCTCTTGATTCTACTCATGGTAGAAGAGATGATACTGGAACGGCTGTAGATGAAAATGATACTGGTCATACTGAGTTTTATACTACTTCAAAAAGCGGAGCACAAGTAACTGAAAAAGGTGTTGATATGGGCGTGGTATTTAATGCTCAGGGTGAGGGTTTAAACCTAAGAGATGGACAAGGTATATGGGTAAGTTACGCGGACGCTAAGTGGCAAAGTACAGCATTTACTAATCCAGACTTACCTACAACCCAAGCAGATATTCAGCAAAATACCGATTATACTTTTTGGGGTTATACTAAGGCTGATGGCACTCAAGTACCTGCTACTTTAGACATAACCATTAATGGAACTAGAATCCAAGCTACAGGCGTAGGAAGAGATACTTTTATTAATGCTATAAATGCTAAAACATCAGAAACAGGTGTAGTAGCTTCTATAGTAGATGGAAGATTGACATTTACAAATGACAATAGCACAGGAACTACCTCTAAAACAAAAAATATTAATATTACTGTTGGTAACACAAATACGGCGGGAGAGGTTATAAACTCTGGAGGAGATGTTGGAAATATAAATGCTCCAGCAGCGGGAAACAATATTATAGGTGGAGCTCAACAGCCAATAAGTGTAATAACTGCTCATGAGTATATTTATAGTTCAAACAATGTAGATATAGGAGCTAATCCGGATCCTAATGATGATGACACATGGCCTGATATGGCTGGAAGAAGAACTTTTCATACTACAGAAGACTTAAGAGAGCTTTTACAAAGAGATGCAAGATGGGCTGTAGACTATGATGGAAGTGGTGGAAGAACAACAGATGATGCTAATGTTGGTGTAAAAGTAGTAGTGGAAAGTGATGGTAGATTTAAAATTACTAATCCAGCTCAAGAGAATGCAAAAGATATGACCTTTAAAGTTACTGGTTACTCTAATGAAGCTAATAAAATCGCCACAAATGATAAATTCACAGCGATGTTTAGTGCCTTAGATGGAAATTTCAATGCAGGTAATAATGAAAAATATTCTCAAGACATGTATTTATCAGCGCATACTGCGAGTATAGAAATCTTTGATTCATTAGGAACTAGACATGAGCTAACTGTGCAATTTACTAAGCAAAGTAAAACAGCAGATGGTGGGGCTGAATGGTCTATCATCATCTCAGTGCCTGAGCCTGCAGAGATTAATTTCAGTGGTGATGGTGCTCCAGGAAATATAGTAGTAGGAAATTTAAGATTTGGTAATGATGGCTCTTTACAAAGCTATACACCAAATGTGTTAAATTTCACCGGAAATAACGGCTCAAAACCTGATCAAGTTATAAAACTTGACTTTGGTACAACAGGTGGTTTTGATGGTTTAACAAGCTATGATAAAGACTCAGCTACCACTAAACAAGAAACTGATGGTTACACAGGGGGTAACTTAAAACCAGATGCATTAAGAACCGATGAGAATGGTTATATCTATGGAGAATTTACAAATGGTAAAACTCTAGCTCTAGCTAAGGTTGCTCTAGCTACTTTCCCAAACAACATGGGTCTTGAAGAAATGGGTAATAACCTTTTCAAAGCAACTGCTAACTCAGGTAGTCCTACTATAGGTCATGCTGGCGAAGGTGGTAGAGGGGGCTTAAAAGGCTCAGCCATAGAAATGTCAAATGTGGATTTAAGTCGTGCGTTAACTGAGCTTATTGTAATCCAAAGGGGTTATCAAGCAAACTCAAAAACGATTACTACAAGTGATCAGCTTTTAAATACTTTGCTTCAATTAAAACAATAATCTTAACCCAAGGTTTTAAAAACCTTGGGATCAAGCTTTACAAGGTTATCGAGGTAGCCTTGTAATACTTGATAGCCTTGAAGCCTTCAATCTATTGCTAACTCACTTCTTTCTTGCCTTAAGGAGTGAGTAGCATGATTTGCATATCGACAAGTTAAAATAAAAATTTATAAAGCTAATCATCTATTAATAGTTTTAATCATTGCAAATTTAAAATATTTTGTTTTGCTATCATGATCAAAAACACTAAAATTATCAAGAAAAATATAAATATTGTTTATTGATATAAAGTTTTTTGAAAAAGGTTCGATATAGTCAGTGAATCTTTTCAAAAATATTGCTTAATTAAGCGTGAGAAATCACGCTTAACTTCTTTTTGATTTTATTTAACTTTCTTTTATTAATCAAACTCAGATAAGAAACCAAAGATAAAAATGTACAAGTTCCTAAAATAAGCGATAAAAATATAGGTGTATTAGCATTTAAAAGACTTACTAAAAATGCCATTACTCCCGCCATAGCAAATTGCGCTGCCCCTAAGAGTGCTGAAGCACTGCCTGCATTTTGTTTTGATCTTGCCATAGCTAAAGTGGTGGTATTTGGCAGGATAAAACCCAAACTTGCTATGATTAAACACAAAGGAATTTCAAAAGCCCAAAAACCTAGATCAAAAGTTGCCCCTAAAATGAGTAAAAAGGTTAAAAAAGTAATCATCATAAGCGCTCTTGGTAAAACATAATAAGGCGAGAGTTTAAGAACTATTCTTGCGTTTATATTAGCACATACAACAAAACTTAAAGCATGAGCTCCAAAAAGGGCTGCGTATTGTTGAGGGCTGAGTTCAAAAACACGCGTAAAAACAAAAGATGAGCCGGTTAAATAAGCAAAAAAACCTGCAAAGATTAAATTTCCACAAAGCAAATACACCACAAAACGACGATCTTTTAAGATTTTTTTGTAACTTTTTGCAACTTCTTTGTGATTAAATTTTTTACCTTGGGTGTTGAGGTTGCTTTCTTTTAAGGAGAAAATAACAAGTAAAAATAAAATAAAACCTAAGATAAACAATGTCAAAAATATACTACGCCAAGAAAAAAACTCAAGCAAAATCCCACCAAAAGTAGGGGAAAGCATAGGAGCTAAAGAAGTAAAAACCATCATCAAAGCATAAACCCCTGCTGCTTCTTTAAGTTCAAAAACATCATTTACTATAGCTCTTGCTACAACTACACCCACACAACCTCCTAAAGCTTCAAAAAAACGCAAAGCTATAAAAGCATGAATGGAATCAACTAAAACACAAGCAATACTTGAAGAAATAAAAAGAAAAAGCCCTATATATAAAGGTTTTTTTCTGCCATATATATCACTTAATGGCCCATAAAAAAGCTGACCTAAAGAAAAGGCTATGAAAAAACTTGCAAGAGAAAGTTGAGTGTAAAAAGAATTTGTTTGAAAACTTTTTTCTACTTCATTTAAAGCAGGTAAATACATATCAGTTGAAAGTGGTGCTATAGCAGATAAAAAGCCTAGTATAAAAATGAGTTTGAGTTTTTCAAAACCTTTTAGTTGAGTGCGTTTTTGCATAAAAAATCCTAAAATATTTTTTATCATTGTATATCAAAAAGTCTAAAATAAACAATAATTTACATTTTTTAAAGGCAAATAAGATAAAATTAAAATAAAAATAATCCAAGGAAAAGTTATGAATATGCCTTTTAGTGATGAGGAATTAATAGAGCCTGTAAAAGCAAGTCTAGCTAAAACTATGCATATTTTAGAAAATGATGGTGGTGGGCTTGATTTTTTAGGGGTTAAAAATGGTGTGGTTTATGTGAAGCTAACAGGAGCTTGTCATGGTTGTCCAGCTAGTGGGACGACTTTAAAATATGGCTTAGAAAAACAGCTTAAAATCGACATACACCCAGATATTACTATAGTAAATTTAGCAGGTGGGGAAAGCGAATTTGCAAAATTATAAAAAAATAGCCATAGAATGCTTTTATAAAAAAGATTTTAAAAATGCTAAGATGTATTTTTCTCTTGCTTATGAAAAGCGTAAAAATAAAAGACTTTTAACTTTTATTAATATTTGTGATTTGGCATTAAAAAGTCCTGAAGAAGCCTTTGTGTTTTTTGAGTTTTTTATGCAAAATTATAAAAATACTAAAGTAGATAAAGATATTGAAAAACTTATTAATCTTAGTCAAAGTGTGCAGTTTGAAGAAGATAGTGAAGACTTTGAGGGTTTGAGTTATCAAGATTTTTTACTGAGTGAAGCAAAAGTTGGGTTTAAACAAGCTTTAGAAAATGTTATAATATCAAATAAACTTATCATTAATGATAAAGAAGATTTTGTGGATTTTTTAGAAAAACTTTTAGAGCATGGTTATAAAGATATGCTTGTAGCTTATATGGAAGATGTTTCGGTGCATTTTTATTCTAACTATAGATTTATCAAGCTTAGTGAGAAAATCAAGGAATTAAATTATGATAGTAAAGATTGAAAATACTTTCATTTGTGATAATTCTAATGAATGCGAAAAAGATTGTTTTTTCTTAAAAACTGCTCAAAATGAAAAATTTCTTCATCAAGCTTTAGAAAAACAAGCAAAAATTATAAATATAACTGAGTGTAAGAAACTTTTAAATATAGATGAAAATATAAAAATCATAGGCATTACAGGCACAAATGGCAAGACAACTACTGCGGGGGCTATTTACTCTATCTTGCTTGATTTAGGTTATAAATGTGCCTTGATGGGAACTAGGGGTAGTTTTATAAATGATAAAAATATCACTCCAAAAGGCTTAACTACTGCTCCTATTTTGCAAACTTTAGAGCTTTTATCTTTAGCAAGTAAGGAAAAATGTGAATTTTTAATTATGGAAGTAAGCTCACATGCTTTGGTGCAAAACCGCATTGAAGGGCTTGAGTTTAAGGCTAAAATTTTTACTAATATCACTCAAGACCATTTAGATTTTCATGGAAACTTTCAAAACTACCAAGTGGCAAAAGAAAGTTTTTTTACTGATGAGTGTATGAAATTTATTAATAAAGACGCAAAAGCTATAAATTTTAATGTCAAAGGTGCTTTTACTTATGGAGTAGAAAATCCAAGTTATTATCACATTAAAGCTTATGCTTTAAAAAATGGCATTGAAGCTGTGGTAAATTTTGGTAAAGAAACTTTTATGATTGACTCTTCTTTAGTGGGGCTTTTTAATCTTTATAATCTTTTAGCTGCAAGTGCTTGTGTGAATGAACTTGTTAAGCCAAATTTAAAAGAGCTTGAAAAGGCCATTAGTAATTTTGGTGGCATTGAGGGTAGAATGCAAGTAGTTGCAAAAGATGTTATTGTAGATTTTGCTCATACTCCTGATGGTATAGAAAAAGTTTTAGATGCTTTAAAATATCGTGATTTGATTGTGGTTTTTGGAGCAGGGGGAGATAGGGATAAAACTAAGCGTCCATTAATGGCTAAAATCGCCAAACACTACGCCAAAAAACTCATCATCACAAGTGACAATCCACGCTCAGAAGAGCCTATGGATATCATTAATGATATTTTAAGTGGTATAGAAAAAGATGAGAGTATTTTTATAGAATGTGATAGAAAAGAAGCGATAAAAAAAGCATTAGAGTTTAAAACTAAAAATGATTTTGTAGTGATTTTGGGTAAGGGCGATGAAACTTATCAAGAGATTAAGGGTGTAAAATATCCTTTTAATGATAAAGAAGTAGTATTAGAGATATTAAAAGAAGGAAAATAAATGTTTGAAAATATGGATTTTTCTAAAATGGGCGAGCTTTTAACTAAGGCTCAAGAAAAAGCAAATGAATTAGAGCAAGAAGCTTTAAAAAAAGAATTCAGTGCAAAAAGTGGCGGTGGTTTAGTAAAAGTTAGTGCTAATGGAAAAGGTGAAATCATCGATATAAGCATTGATGATTCTTTGTTAGAAGATAAAGAGTCTATGCAAATTTTACTAATAGCAGCGATGAATGATGTGATGAAAATGGTAGAACAAAATAAAAAATCAATGGCTAGTAATTTATTTAGCGGAATGGGAATGCTATGAGAATTTTACTTTGTATTTTAGGTATAACTTGTGTGCTTTTTGCTGTGCCAAGACCGACTTTTAATGATTTTTTGGGTTGTTATGAAAAAAACAAAGCTAGTATGTTAATTTATGAGGGTTTACCTGCCTTTGCTTTAAATGAAAACACCTTAGCAGTAGTTAAAACTAAAAATGCAAAATTAAATAGTTATACTAAGTATGATCCTTTTTTAAATTTATATTTAGTAAAAACAGATTTTAGTTTAATCCCTGCGCCCATGGGAGATGAAGAAGAATTAACGCGTAATAGCTGGGTGGGAATTTTAGACAATAACAAAAGCTATATAGGACATTTGAAGTATTTTGGACAAAGTTTAACAGAACGTGATCAGCTTGATTTTACTTCTAAAATCGGAGAACTTAACTCACCATGCTGTAAAATGCTAGGTATAACTTTAGAAGATGGCAAGCTTATAGGTAATCGCTATTTAAAACACTTTGCAAAATATCCTGATGTTTATTGGGGTGATATAGGTGTGGATTTTGATATGCGTGATGGTAAAATTTATGTTAAAAATGTACGCAAAAACGGACAATTTTTGCTTAATGATGAGCTTGTGAGTGTAGATGGGCAAGTGTATGATGATATAAGAAAATTGAATGAGAAAATTTTATTTGCTGATCGTGGTGCGACTTTGTATTTTAATATGTTAAGAGATAATAAAGATGTAAATATTTCTACGACAGTTTTTGATAAAGATTTGGGTATATTTGCTAAACCTAAAAAAGTAGTTCAAACTAAACCGACTTCTTTTTATAGTAATCTAGGATTACGCGTAGATACAAAAATGAATGTTACAGAGGTAACTCCAAATTCTAAAGCGCAAATGGCTGGATTTTTAAAAGGGGATAAAATTTTAAGAATTAATAATCAAAAAATCAACAATTTCAATGAACTTCAAGCCATATTAACTCAAGCTAATACTTTTGATGTTTTAGTTTCAAGACAAGCAAGCAATATCCCTTCAGCGAAAAATAATGATTTTGAGCATTTTAATAAAGGGTATTTTGACTTTTTTATAAGGCTAAATAAGTGATTTTAGAAAAATTCAAACAACATTTAGAGCAAAATTTTCCTAAAACTCAAAGCTTTCATCCATTTTTCAATGAGGCTTTAAAATGGATGTTAGAAGCTGGCGGGAAGCATTTTAGAGCCCAACTTCTTTTGGGTATAGTTAATGCTAAAAATCCTGCTTTGTTTAAAAAGGCTTTAAATGCAGCTTTGGCTTTGGAATTTATCCATACTTACTCTTTAATACATGATGATTTACCCGCTATGGATAATGCTTCTTTACGCAGAGGAAAGCAAACCTTACATAAAAAATACGATGAAACCACCGCTATTTTAGTAGGTGATGCTTTAAATACTCAAGCTTTTTTATTACTTTCTAAACTTGATTTAAAAGAAAATGTTAGATTAAAACTCATAGAAACCTTAGCTTTTAATGCAGGGCTTAATGGTATGATTATCGGTCAGGCTATTGATTGTTGTTTTGAAGATATACCTTTAAATTTAGAACAAGTTGAGTTTTTGCATATCCATAAAACTGCAAGATTAATTGCAGCGGCTTTAAAAATGGGCTGTGAAATTTGTGAGTTAGATGAAAAAGAATGCGAGCAAATTTATGAAATAGGGCTTTTGATAGGATTGGTTTTTCAAATCAAAGATGATATTATCGATGCGACTTTAGATACCCAAGAAGCAGGAAAGCCAACTCATAATGATTTGCATAAAAATTCTTTTGTAAAACTTTTGGGTTTAGAAGGTGCTAAAAAGGCAAAAGATGATAAAATTGCATTATGCGAAGAAAAAATGAAAAATTTAGATTCTAAGCTTGCTAACGAGCTTCAAATTTTGATTGATAAATATTTAAAAGGTTAAACAATGTTACAAAAACAAGCCAACACTATAAGATTTTTATGTGCGGATATGATACAAAAGGCAAATTCAGGCCATCCAGGTGCACCTATGGGTTTAGCTGATATTATGAGTGTTTTAAGTACTCATTTAGTGCATAATCCAAAAGATCCTACATGGTTAAACCGTGATAGATTAGTTTTTTCAGGTGGTCATGCGAGTGCTTTGCTTTATAGCTTTTTGCATTTGAGTGGTTATGATGTAAGTTTAGAGGATTTAAAAAATTTCCGTCAATTACACTCTAAAACCCCAGGTCATCCTGAAATTTTCACTCCAGGTGTTGAAATTGCCACAGGACCTTTAGGGCAAGGCATTGCAAATGCGGTTGGTTTTGCTATGGCAGCTAAAAAGGCAAGTTTACTTTTGAGTGAGGATATTATCAATCATAAAGTATATTGTTTATGTGGTGATGGGGATTTACAAGAAGGAATTTCTTATGAAGCTTGTTCTTTAGCAGGACTTCACAAACTTGATAATTTAATCATCATTTATGATAGTAATAATATTTCAATCGAAGGTGATGTGGCTATTGCCTTTAATGAAAATGTAAAAGAACGTTTTAGAGCGCAAAATTTTGAAGTGCTTGAGATAGATGGGCATGATTTTGAGCAAATTGATTTAGCATTAAAAACAGCTAAAGAAAGTAAAAAGCCTTGTTTAATCATCGCTCATACTACTATAGCTAAAGGGGCTTTGGAGCTTGAAGGAAGTCATCATTCTCACGGAGCGCCTTTGGGCGAAGATCTTATTAAAAAGGCAAAAGAAGCTTTAGGTTTTGATCCACAAAAAACTTTTGAAATTCCAGAAGAAGTTAAAATTCGCTTTAATGCCGCAATAGAACTTGGAGATTTAGCACAAGCTAAGTGGAATCAAAAAGTGCAAAATTTAAATACAGAAAAACAAGCTTTATTAAAAGAGCTTTTAGAGCCTGATTTTTCAAAAATACAATTTCCTGATTTTAAAGGAAAAGATTTAGCTACTAGAGATAGTAATGGTATGATTTTAAATGCTATCGCTAAAGTTTTACCGGGATTTTTAGGTGGTAGTGCAGATTTAGGTCCATCAAATAAAACTGAACTAAAAGATATGGGTGATTTCCCAAATGGAAAAAATATCCACTATGGTATTAGAGAGCATGCAATGGCTGCTATATCAAATGCTTTTGCAAGATATGGTTTGTTTTTGCCTTATTGTGCTACTTTTTTTATATTTAGTGAGTATTTAAAACCTGCTGCAAGAATAGCAGCTTTGATGAAAATTAAACACTTTTTTATCTTTACTCACGATAGTATAGGTGTGGGTGAAGATGGTCCAACACACCAACCTATAGAACAACTTAGCACTTTTAGAGCTATGCCAAACTCATTAACATTTAGAGTAGCTGATGGGGTTGAAAATGTAAAAGCATGGCAAATAGCACTTAAAACTAATATGCCAAGTGTTTTTGTTTTATCACGCCAAAAATTAAATGCTTTAAGCGAGCCTGTTTTTGGAGATGTGGAAAATGGGGCTTATTTATTAGAAGAAAACGCAAATGCGCAATTTACACTTTTAGCTAGTGGTAGTGAAGTATCATTGTGTCTAAAAGCAGCTAAGCTTTTAAAAGAAAAAGGCGTAATTGCGAATGTGGTTTCTATGCCTTGTTATGAATTATTCATTGCCCAAGAAAAATCTTATAAAGAAAGAATTCTACAAGGTAAGGTTATAGGCGTGGAAGCTGCAAATTCAAATGAGCTTTATAGAATTTGTGATGAGCTTTATGGTATAGAAAGTTTTGGTGAGAGCGGTAAGGATAAAGATGTGTTTGAGCATTTTGGATTTAGCGAGGAAAAATTAAGCTCATATGTTTTAAGTTTATGTAATGAAAAATAAAATCATCAAAGACATTAAAAACCAAGAATGTGTTTTTAGTGTTTTTGGTATATGGGATAAAACTAGTGTAGGAAAATTAGAAAAATTAGATTTTCCTACTCAAAAAAATATTATTTTTGATTTTGCAAATTTAGATTTTATAGATACTGCAGGGATTAGGTATTTTCTAGCTTTAGAAAATGAACTTAAGCAAAAAGGTTTTGAGTTTAGTAGGATAAATCTTAAAAGCGAGCATGCTAAGCTTTTTGAACTTTGTCAAAAACACTATAAAAGTTTTCATAATACTCATGAAGATAAAAAAACACTTAAAGATTTTTTTGAAAATTTAGGAAAAAAGGTTGTTGAATCTTTTACGCTTTTAGTGCAGTTTTTAAATTTCATAGGGCTTATCATTTATACTTGTTTTAAAACACTTTTAAACCCTAAAAAACTTCGCTTTAAAGCATTTTTATATCATGTAGAAAATAGTGCTATTAATGCTTTGCCTATTATTATGCTAACCTCATTGCTTGTGGGTGTAGTGCTTGCTTATCAAGCTGCGTATCAACTTGCACAATTTGGAGCTAATATTTATATTGTTGATTTAATGGGAATTTCTGCTACTAGAGAGCTTGCACCATTAATTAGTGCTATTGTTATAGCTGGTAGGAGTGCAAGTTCTTATACAGCTCAAATTGGAGTAATGAAACTCACTGATGAAATTGATGCGATGAAAACTATGGGTTTTAAAGAAAGTGAATTTATCATTTTGCCTAGAGTTTTAGCTTTGGCACTTGCTATGCCTTTGGTGGTAATAGTGGCAGATATTTTAAGCATTATAGGTGGAATTGTAGTTGCTTGGTTTAGTTTAGAAATTAGTGCGAGTGAGTTTATGAGTCGTTTCAAAGAAGCAGTGGAGCTAAAACATATCATCATAGGGCTTATAAAGGCACCTATTTTTGGATTTTTGATCGCTTCTATTGCTTGTTTTAGGGGATTTTTTGTGCAAAAAACTACTGAAAGCATAGGTGTTTATACGACAAAAAGCGTGGTAAATGCTATTTTTTGGGTGATAGCTTTTGATGCGATTTTTTCTGTATTTTTAACAAAGGCTGGATTTTGATTATAAAGGCTAAAAATATCAGCACTTATTTTGGAAGTAAATGTGTGCATGAAGATATTAGTTTTGAAGTGCAAGATAATGAAATTTTTGGCATTTTAGGTGGTAGTGGTAGTGGTAAATCTGTGCTTTTAAGACAAATGTTAATGCTTGAGCATTTTGATAAGGGCAAGTATGAAATTTTAGGCAAGAGATTAAAAAATATAAGCGATGAAGATGCTTTGTTTTTGCAAAAACAATGGGGTGTTGTTTTTCAATATGGAGCATTATTTAGCTTTTTTAATATACTTGAAAACATTAGCATACCTTTAGTTGAATATACAAAACTTAGCAAAAACGATATCAAAGAAATAGCCATGATGAAGCTTAAGATGGTGGGACTTGATGAGAGTGTGGCAAAACTTTATCCAAGTGAATTAAGCGGAGGTATGAAAAAAAGAGTGGCCATAGCTAGAGCTTTGGCACTTGATTCTAAATTGCTTTTTTTAGATGAGCCAACTTCAGGGCTTGATCCTTATAGTTCAAGAGAATTTGATGAGTTGCTTTTGAATTTAAAACAAAGCTTTAAATTATGTGTAGTTTTAATTACTCATGATAAAGAAAGTATGAAAAATGTATTAAATCGCTTTTTGATTATAGAGAATAAAAAAGTTGGTTTTTTGGGAAATGTTGAGGCTTTACAAGAGCAAAATCCAAGACTTTATGAGAGGTTTATGCAATAATGGAAAATAAAGCAAATTATATTTTGATCGGAATTTTTGTTTGTGTGTTATTTTTTATCAGCTTGTTTTTTATAGTATGGTATGGGAATTTAAAAGATGAAAAATCTTTTAATTATTATGAAATTTATATGGAAGAATCAGTTGCAGGGCTTAGCGTCAAAGCTCCGGTTAAATTTTTAGGGGTTGATGTTGGCAGTGTTGAAAATATCAGCATAGATAGCTCAAGTAAGCAACTAAGAGTGAAAATTTTAGTTAAGCTTGATTCTAGTTTAGCGGTTAAAACAGATACTTATGCAAGTTTGCAAATTCAAGGTATAACAGGATTTAAGTTTATTCAGCTTGCAGGGGGTAGTGAGGAAGCTAGTGTTTTAAAAGCAGATGATGATGTTTATCCTATTATAAAATCAAAGGAAAGTTTTTTTACGAGCATAGATAAGCAAGCAAATAATCTTTTAGAGCTTATTAATGTCTCAAAGCTTAAACTAGAAAATCTTTTAAGTGATAAAAATTTAAAAAATATAGAGTCTATTTTACAAAATACATCCGAGTTTTCTGCGTATTTAAATACTAATGCACCAGTATTTTTAGAAAATTTAAATAAAACAAGCTCTAAACTTGGTAAAAGTTCAGATGAATTTTCAAATTTTTTAAATAACGCTAATGGCCAACTTAACGAGCTTAATAAAAGCAGAATGCTTTTAAATGAAAATTTAGATATTTTAAGAGTTTTATTTTTAGATTTTACGCAATTATTAAAAAATTTAAAACAAAATCCTTCCGATGTAATTTATAAAGATAAAGTCACTCAATATGCTCCAGGAGAATAAAATGAAATTTTTATATATTAGTTTAGTAACTATTTTTTTTAGTGCTTGTTCTTTGATTAGTCCAAGTCAAACTTTACCTGCAAATAAATATTTTAGTATTAATTTAGAAAAGCTAGAGCAAAGTCAAAATAAAAAAAACGCAACTATTATAGTTTCTTTGCCTAAGGGCTTAGCTTATACTAATGAAATTTTTTATAAAAAAGATCATGTTGTTAATGCTTATGCTTATCATTTTTGGAAAGAAAATCCTGCTTTGATGATTAAAACTTTTTTGGAATTTCATTTGCAAGATTTAGAAGCATTTAAAGCGGTTTTAAACCAAGATAGTCTAGCTAGTGCTGATTATGTTTTAGAAAGTAAAGTAGATATTTTAGAGCAAGATTTTAGCGATGAGATGCATTCTAAAATAAAATTAGGCATTAATTTAAATTTGGTGCAAATAAACACTAAAAAACTTATAGCAAGTAAGTATTTTTACTATGAAAAAGAATTAAATGATAATAATCCTCAAATTTTAATCCAAAATTATGATGAGGTTTTTTTACTTTTTGCTAAAGATTTTAGAGTTTGGATAGATCAAAATTTGGAATAAAAAATGCTTTTCTTGTTATAGCAATAACAAGGAAGGTGTATTATGAGAGATGAATTAGAAATCTTACAAAAACATTTAGGACAAGTAGGTTCAAGTATAGATGGTGCGAATTTAAAACACCAAACACAAAAATTTAGTGAAGATATTACCGATGCAAACGATTTTGTTGGTGCTTTACAAATTTTAGATTCTTCGTTGAAAAAAATTTCAAAACTTTTAGAAGATAAAAATTATGAAGATGTGCAAGATAAAGTATTAATCGCAAGTGAAAGTTTGAAAATAGTAGATAATTGCTCATTTTTAGGCAATGCTTTATTTGATAATAATTATAATGTAAATGTAGGCTCAAAGGCTTTTGCTTTTGAAATTTGCAACCCTTTAAAAATTCTAGAAACTAGTGATTATGAGGGTATGAAAGCTTATATAGTAGATAAAAGAGAAGAAATAGCTTCTATGCTTAGTGAGCTTGCAGTGGCTATTGCTACTTACAGTCCTAGTCAAAGTTTTGGCGGATCAAGCCATGATTTTATGAATGATTTAGATTTTACTAAGCTTTTTAAATAATACTAAAGGCCTTTTAGCCTTTAGTATGTGTTTTATTTAATAACTCCACAAGCCATTCTAGCGCCACCACCACCAAGTGCTGCAGGATGATCACTATGATTGTCTCCTCCAAAATGTATCATTAAAGAGTGGTTTTTAAGCTCATTAAGTGTTTTGATTTTTGGTGCCAATACAGGATTAGTTGCTTTACCGTCTTTTTCTACATAAAGTGGTGGTAAATCACCTCTGTGGCCTTTATCATCCCATGGGCTTGAATGTGCATCAGTTTTTTCAGGATCCCAGTGACCACCAGCTTTCATACCTAAACCTTTATCAGTTGCTCCACAATCAGCGTTTGCATGAACATGAAAACCATGAATTCCACTTTCTAAACCTTGAAGATTTGGATAAAATGCTACTCCATAAGGAGTCTGTACCGCTACTACTTCACCTGCATTTTTGTTGGTATTTTTATCAAGAATTTCCATTTTGATAACTAAATGATCTTTTTGTGCTTTTGGATCAAAATTTTCTAAATTTGCTCCAATTAAAAAACTTGATGCTAATAAAGAACCTAGTATAATTTTTTTCATTATCTCTCCTTTTGTTAAAAATTATTTTATTGTAGCATATACTATTAATAAAAAATTGTATTTTGTTATTTTTTATAAAATACAATAATCAAAAAACTTATAAAAAGGTCAAAATGTTAGTTTTTCCAAAAGACTTTAATAAAGTTAGTTCAAATGTTTTAAACAATTCTTTATTCTCTTTGTGTTTTTATCAAAAAAATTCCTTAAATGATAAAAAACAAGAAGTTATATTTAAAGATTATGCTTTGGTTTTTATATTAGAGGGTTCTAAAAGTATTTATACTATTGATAATCATTTTAAAGCAAGCAAAGATGAAATTATTTTTTTTACAAAAAATTCCTTTTCTATTAGAGATTATTTAAATAGTGAAAATACTTATAAGTCTGTTATTTTATGTTTTAAAGAGAGTATTTTGATAGAGCTTGTTTTTAAATATCAAGATTTAATTTCTAAATTAAGCTCTTTAGAGTATTCTAAAAGTTTGTTTAGCTTAAAATCAGATTTTGTAACTAAGAGTATTTTTCAATCATTTTTACCTTATATAAACAGTTCTAAAAATAACGAATATTTACTTAAGTTAAAATTTGAAGAATTATTTTTATCTTTACTATATAGTGAAGACAATGCAGAATTTTTAGCCTTTTTAAAAGCAATTTTAAGTGGTTTTAAATTAGATCTTTATCAGATGTTTGCGTATTGTAAAAATGATTTTGAAAATGTGGCTTCTATGGCTAAATTTAGTAAAATGGATTTAGCAAGCTTTAGTCGTAATTTCAAACAAAGTTTTGGGATAAGTCCTAAAGAATGGCTTGACAATAAACGTTTTGAGAAGGCTAAATTTTTATTAGAATTTTCTACTAAAAATATTACTCAAATTTGTCATGAGCTTGGATTTAATTCCCCTGCTTGGTTTATAGCAAGATATAAAAAAAGATATGGTATTACTCCAAAACAAGAGCAAAAATCAAAAAACTTATATTTTTTATCTTAAAAGTGATAGATTTTATTTTTAAATTATATTAAAATTTGTAAATAAAAATTAAGAAAGGTAACAATATGAAAAAAAGTATTTTAGCTTTAGCTTTATTTGCATTTTGTAGTGCAAATGCTTTAGAGGTGCAAGAATTTAAAGGTTTTGCACATCCTGAAAGTGTGTATGTAGACAAAAGTGTGGTTTATGTGTCTAATGTAGGAAAAGAGTTGGCTCCATTAAATAAGGATAACGATGGTTTTATCTCAAAGTTGGATAAAAATGGAAAAATCATAGAATTAGAATTTATCAAAAATCTTAATGCTCCAAAAGGTATGTCTAAAATAGGTGATATTTTGTATGTTGTAGATATTGATATCTTATATGGTTTTGATGTAAAAAGCAAAAAAGAAATTTTTAAACTTCCTATAAAAAATGCAGTATTTTTAAATGATATAGCAGTTTTAGATAATAATACATTGCTAGTGAGTGATACAGGCACAGGGTATATCCATAAAGTATTTTTAAAAGACAAAAAATATGAAAACTTTATCCATTTAGATTCAAAATATGGTGGGCCAAATGGATTATTGATAGATAAAAACACTTTATTTGTTGCAGGTTATGATCCAAGTGATAAAGCAGGTGGAAAAATCATTAGTATTGATTTAAACACAAAGAAAATTCAAGAATTAAGCAATAAAATAGAACAGTTTGATGGTATTGTATATGATAAAGATAAAAATCTTTTAGTATCAAGCTGGGGTAAAAATCTTCAAGGATATATTTATGCTTTAAAAGATAATAAAGAGGTAAAACTAGATCTAAATCCTATAAAAGGTCCTGCGGATATGTTTTTTGATGGTAAGTATTTATGGGTGCCAAAAATGGCAGAGAATGCCTTAATCAAAATAAAATTATAAAACTTTTAAGCCTTTTGGCTTAAAAGTCAAATAATTCTCCAAGCCAACTTTCTTTTTTCTTATATTTATAGCCATTGTTATGATGATAATTTGCTTGTTGATTGTAATTTTGTTGATGAGATGGTTGTGGCGTGCTTTGAGAAGAACTTCTTTCTATGATTTTATCAAGTTCACCACGATCAAGCCAGACACCACGGCATTTTGGACAATAATCAATTTCAACTCCATTTCTTTCACTCATTAATAAATCAGTATTCACACAAACTGGGCAATTCATATTTATCCTTTATAAAAAATTTCATTAAAGTATATAGGTTTAAAGTAAATTATGAGTTTAAATCCCAATCAATAGGACTTTTACCAAGTTTTAATAAAATTTCATTGCTTTTTGAAAAATGCTTACAGCCTAAAAAAGCGTTTCTTGCTAAAGGCGAGGGATGTGCTGCCTCTAAGATGAAGTGTTTTTGGGTGTTGATTAAAACTTTTTTGTTTTTAGCATAATTTCCCCAAAGTAAAAATACCAAACCCTCTTTTTCATTGCTAAGTTTTGATATAACAGCATCGGTAAATTTTTGCCATCCAAAATGTGTGTGCGAAGCAGGTTTATTTGCTTCTACACTTAAAATAGAATTTAAAAGCAAAATTCCTTGTTTGGCCCATTTGCTTAAATCACCATGTTTTGCTATGGGAATATTTAAATCATCTTGCAATTCTTTATAGATATTAAGCAAAGATGGAGGAATTTTAACTCCCATTGGCACGCTAAAGCTCAAACCCATGGCTTGATGAGGGTTGTGGTAAGGATCTTGTCCTAAAAGTATGATTTTTAGATCCTGCAAAGGGGTTAGATTAAATGCATTAAAGATTAAATTTGCTGGTGGATATATGGTTTTTCCTTCGTTTATAGCATTGATATAATGAGTTTTTATCTCTAAAAAATAAGGTTTTAAAAATTCATCTTTTAGAAATTCTTTCCAAGTTTGTTCCATTTTTATTTTTTCTAAACAAATATTCATTTTTATCCTTGCCAAGAAAGTATAAATTCACTTCCTTCGTTTTCCTTACTTAAAACTTTAATGTTGATATTGTTTTTATCGGCTATTTGTTTGACTAGGTTTAAACCTATGCCAAAGCCACCTTGGTCTTGATTAAAGCGTTTGTAGCGTGTAAAAATTTGAGCTATTTCTTTAGTGCTCATACCTTGGCCTTCATCTTTAATGCTAAGTGTTTTCTCTTTTAAGTAAATATAGATTTTTTTATGAGGATTGGTGTATTTTATGGCATTGCTTAAAAGGTTATCGATTAAGATTTGCATTTCTTCTTTATTAGCATAAAAGTTTTGCTCTAAAAGATTTTTTTCAATGATGAGATTTTTTTGGGCGATTAAAGTTTCAAAGTATTCTAATCTTTGCTCTAAAAGTTCTTTTAAATTTATATCTTCTTTGGTGTTTTCTTTTTGTATGAAAAAATTTAAGGCTATGAGGTTTTGATAGATATGGTTTAAATTTTTACTTGCTAGTTTAATATGATTTAGTTTTTTTGCGTTATTTGGATTTAAATTTGCATCATCAAATTTTTTAATACTAGCTAAAATCACACTTAAAGGCGTATTAATTTCGTGTGTAGTGTCTTTGATGAAATCATTAAGTGCTTTAAATTGTTCTTTGATGTTTTTAAAAACAAGCATGATAAGCACATAAGCAATTATAGCAAGTAGTATAATACATATAAGAGTATAAAAAATGGTTTTTAATTTTAATTTCCAAAGTTCATGAGAAAAATCATTAATGTCTAAATTATTATAATTATCCTTGCGATATTGTTCTTTTTTAAAACCAAGATCATCTGTTTCCATGATGATGTGGATATTTTTATGTTTTAAAAATTTAAAATAATGTCTAGGTTTTTTTACATCGGTTCTGTCTATATAAGCATCAAGATTACGAATTCTTAAAAAATCTATAAATAATTTCTTATCTCTACTGTAAATAAAATTGTTTTGCTCTAAATGTCTTAAGATACTCATGGCATCAAAAGAAAGATTACTAAAAATTACCTTTTGATCTAAGATGAGAGCAAAAGAGGTATTGAGTTTATCAGAAATTTCTGCGAAATCAATTTTTTCTAAAGCAATTTGATTGTGATTTGACTCTATAATATTTTGTAGAATATAATTGTGGTGTGTATAAACATGCGTTAGTTGGTTTAAGCGTATATAGCTAGCTTCTTTTTGATAGAAAGTGATAAAAAAAATCGTAAGAAAAGCACCACTTGTGATAATATAAAGGATTAAGATTTTGAAAATAGTATTATTAAAATTTTCACTTTTCATTTTCTAGCCTAATGGCATAACCTATGTTTCTTTGATTGATGATAAGATCTTTACCAAGAATTTTTCTTAAGTTTTTAACATATACTCGAAGACTCATGATTACAGGCTCTTCATCTAAACTCCAAATTTCATTAAAAATTGTCTCTATGCTTACAAAATGTGGGCGTTTTTTTAAAAGTAAAGATAAAAGCTCTTTTTCTTTGTTGGTAAGAGTAATAATTTCTTTATCTTGATAAAGAGTTTTATTGAGTGGATCAAAAGAAATATTTTTTGAGGTGCTAAGTAAGATTAAATCTTCTTTTTGGTGGCTAAAATTTCTTTTAATGATGTTTTTTACTCGGATGATTAACTCATCTACATCAAAAGGTTTTTTAATATAATCATCACAACCTGATGAAAAACCTTGTTTTACATCATCAAGCATAGATAAGGAAGTTAAAAATATAGCAGGAGTGTTCTTGGCACTTTCTCTTAATTCTTTTAAAACTTCAAAACCATTACCTTTTGGGACTTTAACGTCAAAAATCCAAAGATCAAAATTTTCTTCATAAGCTTTTTCTAGAGCCTCTTGTGCATCATATACACAAGAGACTTTAAAGCCCTCATCACTTAAGGCATCACTAATAATTTCATTTAAACTTAAGTCATCTTCAAGAAGTAAAATTTTTGCTGCCATTTTATCTCATTGGACAATTTGTATGATTTTGATGATCCATTTTATGCATTTTATGTGGATTTTTACCATGCTGATGTAAATTTAATTCTCTTATTTCTTTACCACTCATATTATCAGTTAGTTTTTGCATATCTTCTTGAACGATAGCTCTTCTTTGGTTTCTTTCTTGTGCAGAAAGCTTAGAGATGTTTTCGCGTAAATTGGTTCTAAATTGTTGGTGGAAATCTTTTGCGTCTTTGTATTTCATCTCATTCATTCTTTTTTTCATTTCTATCATCAAATCGGCTTGATCTTGAGCATTAACGGTTTTTGCAAGATTTAAAATCTCTTCATTGCTTTTTTTGGAAAAATCAGCTCCTAGTGCAAATGAAGCCATTAAAGAACTTGTGATAAATAAACTTATAATTTTTTTCATTGCTTCTCCTTTAAATTAATGATGAGAAATTATAAAAGCTCAAAATAAAGTCAAAATGAAATTTATTGACAAACAAAAAGCACATTGGCTTTTAGGTTTTGTTTTTCGCTTTTAACAATAGGTAGCACAACGCTATCTGCACTCGCTGTTAGGTTTGGAGCATAATATTTAATATTGTTATTATCAAAATGAATATTTTTTACTAAGCAAGTCTTTGCTAAAGTCTTAGAATAATATTGAGCCTTTTCAAAAGCTTTTTTTAATGCAAGGTCATATAAATCTTCTTTATTTGCTTCTAAAATAGTCTCATCGAAACCAGCTTGCAAAGCTTTAGTGTTAAAAGAAATTAAAACATTAGTATTGCTAATACTTTCTATATCTTTTATAAGATTTTCATAGTCTTTGCTTTTGTTTTGTGGAATTTGACAAGTGAAATTAGAGTATAATTTATATCCATTTAGTGTTTTTGCCTCTTGATAATAATTATAACTTGGTTCTAAAGTATAGCTTCCACCTTTGCAATAATTTTCTTTGGCAATACGATCTGAGATTTCTTTAAATGTCTTGGCAATATGATCTTTTTCAATGCTAGAGATGGTAGTTTTTTTACTAAGTTCTTCGCTAGCACTAAAATTTAAAGTGGCATTAAAGATATTTGGCATAATTTCATTAGATACTTCTATATTTCTTGAAAATTCTATATTTTGTTTATCGTGATTTTTTAAACCTAAAAATTCAGTGTTAAAAACTACTCCTAGTACAAATAATACTAAACAAAGTAATCCTAAACCCAAACCTTTTAAAAAACTTTTCATTTTTGCTCCTTTTTAAAACATTTTTTTATTTTAACATAAAGCCTTTAAGAATAGATTGTATAATTTTTTTAAAAATAAAGAAAGTTTTAATGCAAAAGATTCATGAAAATATTTTAAATTGGTATAACGAAAATGGTAGAAAAAATCTTCCTTGGCGTATTTTGCATGATGAATATAAAAAATACGCTAAAGCAGATGATTTGGAAAAATTAAAAAATATTGATATTGCTTATGCGGTTTATGTCAGTGAGATTATGCTTCAACAAACTCAGGTAAAAAGTGTTTTGCAAAATTATTATTTTCAGTTTTTAGCTAAATTTCCTTCTTTAAAAGTACTTTCTATGGCAAGTGAAGATGAGGTTTTAAAAGCTTGGCAAGGACTTGGGTATTATACTAGAGCTAGAAATATGCACAAATGTGCAAAAATATGTGTGCAAAAATTTAATGCAAAATTACCATTTGATATCAAAGAGCTTCAAAAGCTTCCTGGTATTGGGGAGTATACAGCCGGAGCTATAGCTTGTTTTGGCTTTTTGCAAGCTAAGTCTTTTGTGGATTCAAATATTAAAAGAGTTTTGAGTAGATTTTACAGTTTGCAAAATCCAAACTCTAAACTTTTAACACAAAAAGCAAAAGAATTTTTAAACCATGATAATGCATTTGATCATAATCAAGCTTTACTAGATATAGGGGCTTTGGTTTGCTTGCCTAAAAATGCAAAATGTGAAGTTTGCCCTTTAGTAAGCTTTTGTAGTGGAAAAAATGAATATGAAAAATTCAACCCAACTAAAAAAAATCAATACGAAAATACCATTTTAAATATACTTATAGTACAAAAAAATGAGCAATTCTTGCTTGTTAAAAGTGTAGAAAAATTGTATTTTAATATGTATAATTTTTTAGAATATAAAAACCAAAAAAATGCAAAATTTATAGGAGAATTTAAACATTCTTACACTAAATACAAAATCAATGCTAAGGTGTATTTTTTAAAAGATGATGATTTTGAAGATTTAAAAGCAAAAGCATTTTCTTGTAAAGACTTAGAACATCTTGCTCTTTCAAAACTTTCTCTAAAAGCACTTGAACTTTTTAAAAAGAGTGATTATGCGATTTGAGAAAATTTATATAGAATTAAGTGATATTTGTGGGTTAAAATGTGATTTTTGTCCTAGCCAAAAAGCCCAAAGAAAACAAATGAGCCTTGAAAACTTTGAAAAAATTTGTAAAAGCGTGCATAATCACGCTAAGCTTTTTACTTTTCATGTACTTGGAGATCCTTTAAGGATTTTAAATTTAAAAGAGTATTTAAAAATAGCTTTAAAATTTAATATGCAAATAGAGCTTACTACGAGTGGGTTTTATTTTAATGATGAGAAGATAAAGCTCATTTTAGACTCTAAAAACGTCCGACAAATCAATATTTCCTTGGGTGCTTTTTTATCTCAAAGTAAAATGAGCTTAAAAGAATACTTTGAGCCTATTTTGAAACTTATTTTTTTGCACTTAGAAAATAAAAATAATTCTTTTATCAACCTAAGACTATGGAATTTGGATAAAAATTTCAACCCACCTTTGGAAAATGAGAAAATTTATGATTTTTTAGAGCAAATTTTTAAAGTAAAAATTCAAAAGCAAAAAGCTAAAAATCGCTTGGAAAGGCATATTATCTTACACCAAGCTAGGCTTTTTAAATGGCCTTCTTTGAAAGATGAGGTTGTTAGAGAGAAGGGGTTTTGTCATGCTTTAAATGGGCAAATTGCTATTTTAAGTGATGGAACTTTAGTGCCTTGTTGTTTGGATACTAAAGGGGATATAAAACTAGGAAATTGTTTTGAAAAAGATTTTAATGAGCTTTTAAATTCGTCTTTATATATGGAATTAAAAGAAGGATTTAAGCAAGGAATTTTAAAAGCCGAGCTTTGCAAAAGGTGTGAGTTTTTAGAGGCTAAAAACCTAAATTAACTCCACCTTCATTGTTGATTTGATAGTTTGCGTCTAAACCTTGCTCTGTTTCTTCTTCTTGATTGTCTTTAGAATGTTTAAAAATATCTTCTGTAATTTTTGTAGCAATGCCTCTAAGGGCTTTCTGCTTGCTTGAATTGCTTGTAGAGCTCATTTTAAACTCTAAGGTATTAGAGGCTTTGATTTGAGTTGTAGCAAATTCTATCAAACGATAATCAATGTTAATATCATAAGTTTGAGTGCTAATTTCATTTTGTGTTTGTTTTATTTTAGGATTTAAAATGAGTAAAAAATCAGCACCTAAAACATTGTAAAGCTTAATAAGCTCATCGTCGCTTGCATTTTTTATAAGTAAAGATTTTTCTTGATTATAAAGATCAAGATTTGCTCTATCTAAAATTCTAAATTTTTTACTTTGGAGCAAAACGCTTAAAAGTTCTTGTTCAAATTTAGCTGAGAGTTCATCTTTAACTTTGTTGATGATAATTAGCGAACTTTTATCCTCAAGGTTTTTTTCACTATAGAGTTTTTTATAAATTACAACTTTTGCGTGAAATTCGTTTTGATTTGTTTGAGTTAAGGATTTAATATCATAGCTATTAAAAACCCCATTGCTAACAAAATCAATTTCTTCATCATAGCCTATATTGAAATTTCCATTAAAATTAAACTCAAATTTTTTAAGCTTGACTTGTTTTAAACCCTCCATTTTTCCTAGGGCTTCATTGATAGCATTTTTTATCGCTTCACTTCTTGTATTTCCAAAACCCTCGCCATAACTTTCTTTGTTTAAAGCACTTTGTGCTTGACAAAGACAGACTAGGGTTAAAAAAAGAATTAGTAGTTTTTTTACCATGTTACACTTTTGCCTTTGCCTGTTTTATTGATGATTTTTTCATCTTCCCAAAAGGCTAAGCCACTAGTTAAATCCGTAAGAATTAAATGAAAAAAATATTCGGTTTGAATTTTGCCATTGTATAGTTTCACAGTATCTTGTCTGATTTTACCTGAAAGTGAGAAATTTGGGGCTAAAAGTGTGCCTTTTTTAGCTATGGAGTTTTGATTAAATTCTTCATTGTCTCTTAAGTCTCTTACATCATGAGATAAGCTATCTTTTGCTCCACCTGCTGCTACAGCAGTTGTTAGTATAAATTTTCCAGATTTTCTTAATGCTATGGTAATTTTTGAAGTGAGTTTGTCTGTGTCTATTCTTTGTGGGGTGTCATTGATGATTTTTCCTATAGCAACAACTTTTCTATTGGAGCTATTTAAATTTGCAAAAGCAGGATCGCTGAGCAAACTTTGTATCATATCTTCAGCAGTTTTTTCAAAATCTTCTCTATCAAGTCCTAAAGTAAGTGCATCGCCTTGCACTTTTTGAGAAGCTTTGCCATCGGTATATTTTGGTTGTGAAGAGCAAGCACTGAAAACTAAAAGTGCAAAAATCATAAAAAATAAACTTTTTTTCATTTTATCTCCTTATTGTTCTTTGATTTTATAAATAATATTTGAATTTGGCGCAAAAGATCTTATAAGCACAATATAATTTTTATCTTTTTCCAACGCATCTTCAAAAATCATTTTTTCTTTATCATCATAAATTTTAACTAAACCTTCATTTTTTAGCATTAAAATACTAGCACTTTTTGGTAAAGCTTGCCACATTCTAAGATCGGCTTTGTTGATTAAAGCAGTGCTAGCAGTGCTAATAAATGATAAAAAACCACTTGAATCATTATTAGCTATGGCTAAATTAATTGAAGTTTTAAGTGCGCTTGAGACTAGGGTTTTCATCACCATAGAAGGTAAAAGAGTTTTAAACTCACTTGCTATAATATCATCAAAATAAATTAAATTTTGGGTTTTTTCATCTTGACTTTGCAAGAATTTATAAGAAGCATTTCTTGACTTTAAATAAGCAAAAGCTACGCTAATATTTGCAAGATTATCATTAAAAACAAATGGTAAAGTGAGATTAAATTCTTCTTTTGTAGCACTAAAACCATCTTCATAGATAATAAAAATATATTTTTGACTAGGGAAGGATGTTTTTAAATGAGTGAATTTTTCAAATACTTGAAATTGTTTTTGAAGTTGTTTGTTTTTCACATCGCTTAAGGCTACTTCTTTTAAAAGCTCATAAGCTTTAATATAATCTTTGTCAAAAAAGAAAAATAAGGCACTAAGATAGCTAGCATAGATATTAGTATAATTTTTATTTGCGTTAAATGCACTAAGAAGATTATCATATTGTTTATAGATAGGGCTTAAATTTTGTTGAAAACTCGCATATGTTTTTTTATCTTTTTGAAGTTCTTTTTGGTATTCTTCTTGGGCTTTTTGTATGTAATCATAAAAATATTCTTTCATTCTATCTTGTCTGTATAAAGCTCGGTTAAACTCTACTCTTGCATTTTTAAAATCACCCAAGCTCATATAATTTAAACCTTTGTAAGTATTTAGCATAATCCTTTCATAAAAATAACCTTGATAGTCATTGATGGTATCATTAAGTAAAATTTCACTAAAATTTCTTGTGGCTTTTTGAAGCTCGTTTTGTAAATCTACATCGTATTTATAAGCTTCTTCTGCTTTATCAAAAAATGCATTGCTCTTTTCATAATCTTTACAAACTCTTGCTAAAGAGGCTAAATTTAACCCTGTGTATATGGTGTCTTTATCTGCGTTTTTTAAAGCTAGGATATTTTCATCACATTGTTTATTTATAAAGGCTTTTTCATAGGATAAATTAATATTAGCATGATTTGAACAAGCGCTTAAAAAAAGTAAAACAAAAAGATAAAAACAAGAGTAAAAAAACTTCATAAATTCCCTTTTTTAGTGTAAATTTAAAAAAATAAGTTATAATTTTCGTTTTTAGAGAGGTGTCCGAGCGGTCGAAGGAGCACGCCTGGAACGCGTGTGTGGGGCAACTCACCGAGGGTTCGAATCCCTTCCTCTCTGCCACTATGCGCTTTTGTTATACTGACTTCCTATGTAATCTTGTGATGTATTTTGTGTGTATGATTTTATAGCTTTGGAATTTGGATTTTCTTTTTCCTTATTCTTGTTTTCGCTTTTTTCATTTTGTGCTTTTAGCTCTTCTGCTTTTATTTTAGCTTGTTCGGTGCGCGCGTCATTTTGCATTTGTATAGCATTAGCTGCTACTTTATAATCTTGCGGACTAGGATCAGCTGGTGCCATAGCTGCAGCAATTACTTGCATAGCATTTGCTATAGTTTCTTCAGGAGTATTGCCTTTTTGTATTCTTATAGGCACTTCTCCTTCAACTGCATACATTTTATTATCAGGGCCTCTTGTATAGCCAAAACTTGCAGCCCCTGCTAAAGCTCCACCTGCTGCTTGATGGGCTGCCTCGTGAGCTCTTACTTCTCTGTCGATTTTTTCAAGTTCTCGTACTTGTTTTACTTCCTCATTGCTTAAGTCTTTACCGTTGACTTTTTGAGTTTTTTTATCTTTTTCTTGATCGTTATCATTTTCTTTTGTTTGCTGTGGATTTTCTTTTTCTGAAATGTTTTCTTTAATTTGTTTTTTGTCTTCGTTTTGATAAGGATTTTGTGTGTAAAAGGTATTGCTATAACTTGAGTTAATTTGCATTAAAATCCTTTTTTGATATAGTTTTATATTTGTAGCACAAAAAAGTTAAAAAATATATAAAAATTACAAAATAAGTATTTTATGAAATGTTAAGCAAAATAAAGTATAATTTTAACTTCTTTCTTATGTCAGGGTAGCTCAGCTGGCTAGAGCGCTGGTCTCATAAGCCGGAGGTCGGGAGTTCAAGTCTCCCCCTTGACACCATCAGTATTCATATCGGTTTAGTTCTTCTTGAGTTCCAAGTAGCATTAATATATCATTTAAATAGGCTGTAGCTTCTAAATTTGGCATAATACTCCAAGTATCGTGCTGTTTATGCGCAATAACTTTTAAATTTTGTCCGATAGATTGCAAAGTTTTTCCTGCTAAATTTTCATCCACTAAAAGTTTTGCCACTTTGATGGTATTAGCTGAAAGATCTATGATTTCAAAATTAGGATTAGTAATAAGAATTTTAGCCAAACGCTTTGCAGATTCTTTTTCAGGATAGATAACCTTATTAACCCCAAGTTTTGAAAGAATTTGTCCATGTGTAGAAGAATTTGCTTTAGCAATGATATTTTTTACCCCTATCTCTTTTAAGGCCATGAAAGTGAGTATGCTTGATTCTAAATTTTCACCTATGCTAAGTATGACAACATCGGCATTTGCATAGCCTGCTTCTTTTAAGGCTATAGTATGAGTAGAATCCAAAATATAAGCAAAATCTGCATGATCTTGTAATTCCTTAACAGCTTCTTCATCAATATCTGAAACAATAACTCTTTTACCCTGATCAATAAGTTCTTTTGCTAAAACAGAGCCAAACCTTCCAAGTCCTATAATACCATAAGTTTCTTTTTTCATAATATGATTTTTCCTTTTGGATAATTTAAATATTTTTCTTTTTCTTTAAAAAATATACTAAATAAAAATGCAAGCACACCCACTCTACCACTAAGCATAAGTAAAATGATAATTAACTTACTTTCAGAATTAAAAAGCGCACTAAGTGATAAAGTTCCACCATCGCCCACTGAAACTCCTACTGTAGCAAAAGCTGAACTTGTTTCAAAAAGCAAAGGTAAAAAACTTTTATCATTCTCGATTAAAGATAAAAGTAACACACAAGTGATGATATATACAATAGAACCTACCGCTATAATAAAAGCTTTATTAATAGTTTCTGTAGGAATTTCAAAGTTAAAAATTCTTGCATTGCTATCTTTGATACTCCAATAAGCATAGATTAACAATACAGCAATAGTAGTTACCTTAATACCACCAGCTGTTCCACCAGGCGCACCACCTATAATCATAAACAAAGATCCAAAAAATAAACTTGCATCTTTAAAGGTGCTAAGATCAAGAGTGTTAAACCCTGCCGTTCGGTAATTTACCGCTGTAAAATAAGCACTCATAATTTTATCAAAAAGTGAAAATTCTCCTATGCTTTTTGGGTTATGGTATTCAAATAAAAAAACCACTAAGCTTGCAAAAATAATCAATATAATAGTAGAAGTTAAAACAAGTTTTGTGTGTAAGCTTAGGCTTGCAAAACGCTTTTTAGAAAAAAAGTATAATTCTAATAATACAAAATAACCCAAGCCTCCAATGATAATCAAAGAGGTGATAATAAAATTAATCCAAAAATCTTCTCTATAAGGCATTAAGCCACTTTCAAATATACTAAATCCTGCATTATTAAAAGCAGAAATGGAGTGAAAAATACTAGCCCATAGAGCCTCGCTTAAATTCATATCAAGCTTAAACCTTAGAAATAATAATACCGCACCTATAAGTTCAATAGCAAATACAAAAAATAAAACCTTTTTTAAAAATCCTACAAGCCCATCAGCGCCAGGATAAATCAAGGATTCTCTTAAAAGATTTTTTTCTCCAAAACTCATTTTTTTACGCACTAAAATATATAAAGCCATAGCTATACTCATATAGCCTAAACCGCCTATTTGAATAAGTAATAAGATGACAAGTTGTCCATAAAAACTAAAATCCAATGAAGTGTTTAGTACAATAAGTCCTGTCATACTTACAGCTGAAGCGCTAGTGAAAAATGCGTCTAAAAAAGATATGGGCTTAGTATGCATAATGGGAAGCATAAGGATAAAAGTGCCAAAAAGTGCTACTAGAATATAACCTATAAATAATATTCTTATATTTTTTCTATCTAAGGATAATTTTGTCATATTAATTCTTTGAAATTAAAAAAACATTCTACTTAAAATTAGTTAATAAATAAAAGAAGAAAACTTCCCACTTTAAAAGTGGAAAGTTAGAGTATTAAAGCATTCCTACTGCTAAGAAACCTAGAGCAACAGCTATAGCTATAGCTAATACGCCAGGGATAAAGAATGCATGGTTAAATATGAATTTTCCAATTCTTGTTGTACCTGTATCATCCATTTGAACTGCACCTAATAAAGTAGGGTAAGTTGGAAGAACGAAAAGTGCTGAAACAGCAGCAAAACAAGCAACTAACATATAAGAGTCGCTAGGATTTGTAGCTGAAATTCCTAATGCGGCGATGATAACTGGAACAATAGCTTTTGCAGTAGCTGCCTGAGAATACAAAAGCATACTAGCAAAGAAGAAAGCAACAGCAAGCATAGCTGGAGTTTGTTTAACCCATTCACCTGCTACTTCTTTAATACCAGCTTCATGACCTGCAACGAAAGTATTTCCAAGCCAAGCAACACCAAATACACATACACAAGCTGTCATACCTGATTTAAATACACTTGTATCTAAAATTTTTGCAGGTTCAACTTTACATAAGAATGTAATTAATGTTGCGGCGGTTAATAAGAAACTCATAATCGCGGCATCTCTTGGGATAACTACTGGATCAATCCATTTGATATTGTTAGAAATTGCTGTAGCATAAAGAACAACTGCTAATACTGTGAATAAGAAAATAGCAACTGAAAGTTTTGCACCCGGTTTGTCTTCACTTTGTAAAACATCAGAAGCACTTTTTACAAGACCAGCTTTTAAGCGTTCTTGATATACAGGGTCTTTGCTAAGATCCATTGGAGTGATTAAACTTACAATGAAAGCTGTAATCATACAAGCAGCAAAAGTAGTTACAATCCAAATACCAATTAATGCAGGATAATTCCAACCAAGTGGTTCTAATACACCAGTCATATAAACAACAGCAGCACTAACAGGAGAAGCTGTAATACCAATTTGTGAAGCAACAACCATTAATGAAAGTGGAACTGATGGTTTGATGTTTTGTGATTTTGCAACATCAATAACAACAGGCATTAATGAAAATACCGCATTACCAGTACCTGCTAAAATAGTAAGTAACCAACCGCAAGCTGGTGCAAGGTAATTGATAAATCTTGGATGTTTACGTAAAATTCTTTCGGTAACTTTTACCATATAATCCAAACCACCTGCTTGTTGCATAGCAGAAATTGCAGCAATTGCTGCAGCAATGATTAAGATAACATCCCAAGGAATATTACCTGGTTTCATACCTAAAACAAGACCTAAAATAACAACACCTAAACCTCCGGCATAGCCTATCGCTATGCCACCAAGGCGGATACCTATGAATATTGCCCCAAGAAAGACAACAAGTTGTAAAATAATCATAATATCCATGATTAAACTCCTAAATTATTAAGCTTTTCTTTTTTCTGTCATATGAGGATTTAACATATTTTCTGGTGTTAAAATCTCATCAATTTTTTCTTTTGGTAAATAACCTCTTTCAAGACAAATATCACCAACTGCCTTACCTGTTTCTAAAGCCTCTTTAGCAATACTTGCAGATTTTTCATAACCTAGAACCGGGTTGAATGCAGTTACAATTCCAATTGAGTTTAAAACAAGTTTTTTGCAGTTTTCAGGATTTGCTTTTAATCCCTTAATAGCTTTTTCAGCTAAAGTTTTCATAGCATTTTCAAGCAACACTATAGAATTGAATAGTCCATAAGCAATACCTGGTTCAAATGCATTAAGTTCAAATTCTCCTCTTTCAGAGCAAAGCATAATGGTAACATCGTTGCCTATAACTTCATAGCAAGCTTCACCTACTGCTTCACAAATTACTGGATTTACCTTACCTGGCATGATAGAACTACCTGGTTGCATAGCAGGCAAGCTAATTTCAGCTAAACCACATCTTGGACCTGAATTCATTAATCTTAAATCGTTTGCAATTTTTGATAGTCTTACAGCTGCAGTTTTTAGTGCACCACTTACATGCACAAAATCAGCTGTATCTTGAGTAGCAGCGATAAAGTCTTCAGCTGGTTTAAATTCAACACCAGTAATTTCTTTTAATTTTTTCTCAACCACAAATTTATAATCAGGATGACAGTTGATTCCTGTACCAATAGCTGTTGCACCAAGATTTAAATAAGTCATTGATTCACGAGCTGCTGTGATTTTTTCAATATCGCTTTTAATATAGCTAGCAAAAGCGTTGAAAGTGTTTCCTAAAGTTGTAGGAACTGCATCTTCAAGCTCTGTTCTACCCATTTTGATGATATCTTTGTATTCTTTAGCTTTAACTTCTAATTCGGTTTTTAAAAGTTCCATAGCTTTTAAAAGATCAGTAAGTTTTGCATAGGTTGCTACTTTGATTGAACTTGGATAAGTGTCATTTGTAGATTGACCTAAGTTTGTATGATCATTTGGATGAAGGTATTGGTATTCACCTTTTTTGTGCCCCATGCTTTCAAGAGCAATGTTGGTGATAACCTCATTAGTATTCATATTTGTACTAGTACCAGCACCACCTTGGATCATATCTACTACAAATTGATCTAAAAATTCACCAGCAATCAATCTGTCGCAAGCCTTGGCGATAGCATCAGCTTTGTCAGCATCAAGAACTCCAACTTCTTTGTTAGCAAGAGCAGCTGCTTTTTTAACTTGAGCGAAAGCTTTTACAAAATAAGGATAATCTTGTAATCTTCTACCACTCATATGGAAGTTTTCTAGTGCTCTAAAAGTTTGCACTCCATAATAAACTTCATCAGAAATTTCTAACTCACCAATAAAGTCGTGTTCTTTTCTTGTTCCCATGATGTACTCCTTGTGGGTTTTATTTAAGTTTCATTTATAAACTTATTCGTATTATATAACAATTTCTTACAAAAGTATCATAAAAATTTCTAAAATTTTCAAATTTCAATAAAAATATATAAATAATATAAGATGTTGATATTCATTTTCTAAAATTTTTAATAGTCTTAAATATTTATTTATATTATTTATAATTAATATTCTTGTTTAATTTTTTATACTTTTAGTTTATAGATATTTTTTATAAGAAATTTTTTGTAATAATGAAAAATATATGAAAATTATAAAAAGCAATTAAAAACATAATGAAGGATAGTAGTTAAACTAAACCCACTAAGGGTTTAGTTTAATTATTTAAAACTTCTTCTTCCTAGCATCCTCTAAGATATCACTAGCTATTTTATTTACATTATCAGCTACTATAGCACTATCTTTTGCTATCTTTAAGTTCTCTTGGGTTACATGATCAATTTGTGCTACAGCATCATTTATTTGAGTAATACCTGTAGTTTGTTCTTTAATACTCTCACCCATTTCATTAATAGATTGAACTAAGATATTAGTATTAGCTTCAATCTCACCTAAAGACTTTTGAGTTCTTTCAGCTAGGTTTCTAACTTCATCTGCAACAACAGCAAAGCCACGACCGTGTTCTCCTGCACGAGCTGCTTCAATAGCAGCATTTAATGCAAGCAAGTTAATTTGATCTGCAATATCACCTATTATAGAAGTAACATTTTTAATCTCTTCACTTTGAGCAATAACTTCACTAGTTTTATGCGATACATTTTGCATAGAAGAAGTAATCTCTTCTAGTGCTGCTGCTGTTTCTTCTAAAGAAGAAGCTTGAGAAGATGAAGAATCTGTTAAGTTCTTAACAGCACTTTGTAATTTACCACTTTCATCTGCTAATAAAGAAGCAAATTCAGATGATTGTCTTAGCATAGCTACGATTTCTTGACCTAATACATTAGTAGTTACTTCAACTCCACCTTTAGCATTTTTAACTTCAGTAGTAAAGTCTAATGCCTTATAGCTATCAAATACTCTATTAATTTCATTCATATTAGAACCAACCTTTTGTTCTAATACATTTAGCATTTCATTTAATACATTTTTTAATTCTACTAATTGAGGATTAGCAGGAATTGCAGTAATTCTAGCTGTTAGATTACCACCTTCTATTTCTTTAGCTGTATCTACTGATTGTTCTACTGCTTTAGCATCTTGTTCTAATGCATTTTTAGTTTTGGTGATGTTTTCATTGATAGCTTTTGCCATAGCACCAAGCTCATCATTTGTTTTAACATCTATCATAGCTGAATCTTTAGTTTTATGATTGATGAAATCAAAGAAAGAGTTGAGACCGGTTTGAAGTTTATGAATTGCTCCAACAACACTTTTTTTAACATAAAAATAAATCACACTAATAATAATAAAAAGCACAATTGTAGAAATTGCAAATATAATAAACGCTAAAGAATCAGCAGGCTTTTCCACTGATTTTTTTGGTGCTATAGTTACAACACTCCAATGATCATTAGAGCCCTCCCAAAGATCAAAATTTACAAGCTGGGCTAAATTTTCTTCATTTGTAGAAGCAGGTATAAAAGTAAATAAGCCATTGGTTTTGGTGCTTTGCATGTCTAGTATTGTTTTTGCACTAGGATGAGGATTAATTTCTGTGATGATTTTTCCAATATATTCTGCTTTTGGGCTAGATATGATTAAACCATCACTTGAAATTAATAAACGTTGGTCATTTGCAAATAAACTCTTATTTGGATCATTTAATTCTTCTCTCAGTAAATCAATGCGCACAAGCATACCTATTGCACCAATTGTTTCATTATTCTTTCCAAAAATTGGCAAAACAATGTTTACTAAGTATAATTTTTCTCCATTTATAGAATAATCTCTAGGTCTTCCAACGGCAGGTTGCTTGGTTTGTAAAGCTTTTATGAGAGAATTTTGTTGCAAGATTACTTCTTCAGCTTGGATGAATTTAATTGATCCTTTTTGTTGCGGATTTTCATCTTTTGCTAATAATAAAAACTTTCCTGATGGAGTAAGATTTAAAGGATTATTGTCGTGGTATTGGTTAAGATGAATATATGCAAAATAAGTCCAAGAATTTGAATCTAGCATACTGCTTATTAAAATTTTAAGATCTTCTATATCTAAGTTATTATCTTTATTTGCAAAATTTTTAATAACGCCTTGTGCTGTTTCTAGTGTTGAATATGCGTTTTGGGTAATTGCTTGAATCCCATTTGAGTATCTATTGGCGCTACTTAATAGAAGTTTATGAGCTTCATCATTAAGCATTTCTTGGCTTTTTGAGATTATCGTTACAGATAAAATTCCTATGCCAATAAATATTACAGAAGATAAAATTAAAATCATTTTTGTAGTTAAATTAAAATTTTTAAACATTAGTTACCTCTTTCATTTGATGTATTTGATAAAATGGTAACTTTTGTTTTTTAATATTTTTTTATTAGTTTGTTAATTTTTTCCCACAATCTTACTCCTAATTCTTTTGCATTGTTTTTATCTAAACTTTTATATTTATGACTAGCAAGTTTTTCAAGCTCGCGTAACTCTTTAGTTAGAATATTAAGTTTGCTTTGTGCTAGCTTGCTAAAATCATCAATTTTTGGATTTTGCTTGATTTCATTGATTTTGATAAGGATTTGTTCTCTATTTTCTTGAATCAAGCGTTTAAATTTAGCAAATAAAGTATCAAATTTATTTTCCAATAGATCTTTGAGTATATCTTTTACAGGATCGTTTAATTTTACTGATAATTGTTTGAGCAATTGTATGAATTCTTGTTCTATATCTATGAGCTCTTTTTCTTTATTTTTTAAATCATACTCTAAAATACTATATGCAAAGCTTGATTTAAATTTTTCAATTGCTAAAGAAATCCCATCTTGTGCCCCATAAATACTTCCTATACACAAATCATAAGCAAAAGCTTTTGATTCGTTAGCAAGTTCAAAAGCAGAATTTAAGACTGTTTGGGAAATTTTTAAAATTCTTTCTTTTTCAAAACTTCCTTCGCAAATTGCATTAAAAACTAAATTTTTAGCAATTTCACAAGAGGTAAGTTCTATATTTTCACCTTTTTCTAAAGTTGTTATAAAGGCGCTTTCGGCAGTTTCTTTTAAAAGGCCCAGTATTTCTATATCATAAAGTATAGCATCATTGATGCTTATATTAAATTCATTTAAATTCAAATCTTTTAAAGTTTTTTCTAGATCAAAAAAATTATCACAAATTTTGTATTTAATAGTGTTTTTTTGTTCTTCAATTTTTGCTTTTAATTTACCGTATTCGTTAATATAATTAAAAAATGTTTTTTTATCCTCTTCTACTCTAGCTTTAATGATACCTTGGATTATTTTGGAAATATTTTCTTCATTTATCAGTTCAACTTTCTCTAATACCTTAGAAAAGATAGCAAAAAGTTCTTCATTGCTGGCATTTTCAAAACTAATTTTTTTATAACTTAAATTAAAAACGAGATCTCCAATTAGGTTTGGAATTTCATTTTTTTCACAAGCTAGGAGAGAATTTTCAAAAATAATGGCTAAATTTTTCATAATTTTCCTTTTTATAGTACAAATTTGGCTTTGCTTTTTAATTGATTGAAAATATTTAAACGATCGCTTTTGCTATCAACATAAACACTTAAAAGATAACTTTTGTATGTGCCTTGTTTGCTAGTATTTGAGATTTTGTATTTAAATTCTCTTTCATTAAGTATTTGAGTAAAAACTTCTAAAGCATCAATCCCAGCTTCAAAAACGACTTTATAATCCCAAAAAGTAGGATAGTTTATAATAGGTTCTTTTTTAAGATCGCAGATATTTACCACTTTTTCCTCCTTCTTTACTTTCTAAAACTATATCAGTAATTTGCATACTTTTATCAATAGCCTTAACCATATCATAAATAGTTAAAAGTCCAATGCTAACAGCAGTTAAGCTTTCCATTTCAACTCCTGTTTTTCCTTCGCATTTTACAGTTACAAAAAGTTTAAAAGAACTTTCTTCTTTGTTTTCTTCTATATGAGTTTGTACTTTTGAAATCATTAAAGGATGGCACATTGGGATAAGATTTGAAGTTTGTTTAGCTCCTATTATGGCTGCTGTAATGGCAGTTTGTAAAACAGGTCCTTTTTTAGCTTTGTTTTCAATGATAGCTTCAAATGCTTCTTTACTCATGTATATTTTACCGCTTGCACAAGCTTCTCTTTGGGTGATATCTTTTTGACTTACATCTACCATTTTGGGATGATTTTTTTCATCTAAGTGCGTTAAATTCATATTTTTCCTTAAGTAAAGTTTGAAAAATTATACCAAAATGTATATTTTTATATTAAAATACTACTAAAAAATTTTAAAGGATTTATAATGGCTTATGATGATGAAGAATTTGAAAATTATGATGATGAAATGTATGATGAAATAGATGAAGATACTTATGCAAATAATCAAAGATCATACAATTACGATGATGATGATTATGAATACGATGATGATTATAGTGATGATGATACTTATGAGATGGATTAAGAGTGAGTAAAAATCTTAGTAAAAAAGATATAAAAGTTTTAGGTCTTTCTTCTTTGGGAGGGACTTTAGAATTTTATGATTTTATCATTTTTGTATTTTTTGCAAGTTATATTTCTAAAAATTTCTTTCCTGAAAATTTAAGCCCATTTTGGCAAATGTTTAATACTTATGGGATTTTTGCTGCAGGATATTTAGCTAGACCGCTTGGTGGTATAGTAATGGCGCATTTTGGTGATAAATTTGGTCGTAAGAAAATGTTTATGCTTAGTATTTTACTGATGGTTATACCAACTTTTTTACTTGCTTTTATACCTACTTATGAAAGCATAGGGTATTTATGTATAGTATTTTTAGTATTTGTAAGGATTTGTCAAGGTATAGCTATAGGCGGGGAATTGCCTGGTGCTTGGGTTTTTGTATTTGAGCATGCTCCAAAGGGTCAAAAACGTACTTATCTTGGGATTTTAACAGCTTCTGTGGTAGGTGGAATTTTACTTGGTAGTTTTGTATTTTTGATGATGAATAAATTTTTTACACAGGAAGAGCTTTATGATTGGGCATGGAGAATTCCATTTTTCTTAGGAGGAATTTTTGGGATCATTTCTGCTTATTTGCGTAAATTTTTAAGAGAAACTCCTGTTTTTGAGCAAATGAAAAAAGATAAAGCCTTAGAAAAATTCCCTTTAAAAGAAGTATTTAAAAAAGCCAAGTTGGGCGTTGTGCTTTCTATGTTAATAACTTGGGTTTTAACTGCTTGTATTGTTGTGATGATTTTGATTATACCTTCTTTTATGGCAAAAATTTTAAGTATTGATGCAAGCATTCAAACTTACATGCAAATGCTTGGCATAGTTGTACTTGTAATTGGCTGTATATTAAGTGGAATTTTGGCTGATAAAATAGGCATAGTGAAAGCTTGTGTGGTTTTTTCATTAGGATTTTTCTTAACTTGCTTGTTTTATTTTAATGCTCTTTATACTAAAACACCTGATTTTAATACAGTGAGCGTGTGTTATTTAAGTGCTTGTTTTTTTGCCGGAGTGATGAATTTTTGTCCTTTAATGATGAGTGAAGTATTTGATGCTAAGATTAAATTTTCAGGACTTAGTTTTTCATATAATATAGCTTATGCATTAGCTGGTGGTTTTACTCCACAACTTGCTTTATTTTTGCACACCATTGCTTTAGCAAATTTAGAAAATATTACTCGTTTTTCTTTGGGATTTTATATGTTAGCTATGGCTATAATCTCACTTATTTGTGCTTTGATGTTTAAATATCTTAGTAATACCCAACGCACATACTCTCAGTGATTTTAATACGCTTTTCCAAAGGAGTGGGGCTAAAAAAATGGCATTTTTCGATATAAATATTATAATTATAATCTAGCTTTAAAAGATCGTAAAATGCCTTTAAATTTACAAATTTAACTCCGCATACTTCTTTTATATCTAAGATTTTATAAATTTGAGAATTATTTTTTTCTACTAAATGAGATGGAGCTAAAGTAGTGAATGAGCAAAAGGCACTTGCTAATACATAGCCGCTTAAATTTTCACATTTTTGTATAAGATGTTGGTGTTTTTTTAAAACACTTTTTTTGTGTAAAAATACCACTCTTGTACCTTGATAGCGTGCTGCTTGAATATTTTTCCAAAATTTATAAGCGTTTTTAGAGATATTTGCTAATTGGTGTAATTGCACATTTAAAACATAATCATCCAAGAACTGATTAGGCGGTAAAATGGTATAAGTCATAGTTTTTCTTTAGCTTTATTTTTAAAATTATACTAAAAATTGATTTTTGTTTATATTTTTAATCCATAAATTTAATACAATAAGTAAAAAATATTTTAAGGAAAAGTATGAAATTTGAAACTATTAATCATGATGGTATTAAAAAACTTATGGATGTTTTTTATGCAAAAGTTAGGGTAGATAAAGATTTAGGACCTATTTTTAATGAGAAAATTGGTACAGATGATGAGAGTTGGAAAAAACATAAAGAAAAAATAGCAAGTTTTTGGGCTGGAATGTTTTTAGCTGATCCAAGTTATAGTGGTTCACCTTTGAGAGCCCATCATGAATTACCTCCATTTCCTAGAGAATTTTTTGATATTTGGCTTAATTTATTTGATGAGAGTTTGCAAGAAGTTTTTGAAGATGAACCAAGAAGTATCATTATAGAAAGAGCTAGAATGATAGCTCAAAGATTTCAAATGATTATTTATGATCATAGATTTGCTTAAGAGTTTAAAAACTCTTAGCGGTAGTTAAATGTGTGTAAATTTTCACTATGTGAATATTGATAGCTGTATTTTCCATCAAGATATATAACCAAGCGATAATACCCTTTATGTGATCCAAATACAACTTTTCTAACCTTTGCTGTATTTACCTGTAGTGTTTTGGTATTGAAATTTTGTTTTTTAGCAAAATCTATAATAATTTTAGTTGGATCTCCTATAGATAAATGTCTTAGTATTTTATCTTGGGTTTTGATATTGATTTTATTGTTGTAAAAACCAATGGAGATAAAATTATAAATATTTCCACTAAAAAGAGGTGTTTCTATGTTTAAAGTAGTATTGCTTTCTTCTGTTTTTGAGTTTTTATTTCCTTGTTTTTGTGGTACGGTTACAGATACATCAAGTATAGGCGTGGCATTTGGACTTTTAGTTTTTATAAATGAGTAGGTATCATGCCAATTAATACTTTTGTATATATCTAGAGTAGTTTGTTCTTCAGAGCCATCAAGGTTAATATAGGTAATGGTAATATTTTTTAAAATTCTCGCATTGGAATTAAAGTTAAAATCTTGTCTTTGAAAAGGACTAAGTTTGGCAAATTCGGTGTTTTGTTGTTCTATATTATTATCAAAAGGATTGTCTTTTGCGTTTAAAAGCACACAAGATAATAAAAGCAGTATAAAAAAATTAATTCTCATGCGAATTTTCTCCTTTAAGTCTTAAAAGCTGCAAGTATTCTTTTTGGGCTTGGGCATTTTTAGCTTTTAAGATTATAATATTTTTTTCTAAAATTTTTTGCTCTTCTTTAAGTGTTAATAGCACATCTAGTGAAGATTTACCAAAAAACATATTACCAAAATACATTGCAACAATAATAGCTACAAATGACAAAGCAATAGTTTTGATGAGCTGATGATGAGCTTCCTTTTTTTTGGAATGCTCATCATACTCTTTTAATAAATCACTCAGAGTTTATCTCCTAAATACTCATCATTATCAAGTTCAATTTCTAATAAGCGATTATATTTAGCAGTTCTTTCACCTCTTGCTAGAGCACCTGTTTTGATTTGTCCTGTATTAAGTGCTACTGCAAAATCAGCTATAAAAGCATCTTCACTTTCGCCACTTCTATGACTCATAATACATCTATAATTATTTCTATGAGCTAATCTTACTGTTCTCATGGTTTGAGTGATTGTTCCGATTTGATTAGGTTTAATCAATACAGCATTTGCCATATTTTTCATAATACCTTCTCTTAAAATATCTTCATTAGTCACAAATAAATCATCACCTACAAGTTGAACTTTATTGCCAAGCTTTTGAGTAAGTTTAATCCAACCTTCATAATCATCTTCAGCTAAACCATCTTCGATGCTAAAAATTGGGTATTTAGCGCATAATTCTTCATAACGTGCGATTAAGTCTTCGCTTGAGAAAACTTTACCTTCTAAATGGTATTTACCATCTTTGTAAAGTTCGCTACTTGCTACATCTAGTGCAAGTTTGATTTTATTTTCATAACCTGCTTTTTTAATACAAGTCATTAAAAGATCAAGAGGCTCTGTATTATTTGCTAAATTTGGTGCAAAACCACCCTCATCACCTAAAGCAGTAGAGTGACCTAGATTAGCTAATTCTTTTTTTAATACTGCATAAATTTCACAAACTGATCTTAATCCTTCTTTAAAGCTTGAAAAACCAAAAGGCATAATCATAAATTCTTGAAAATCTACGCTATTGTTTGCATGCGCACCACCATTGATGATATTACACATTGGCACAGGTAATACACTTGCATTTGCTCCACCTAAGTAGCGATATAAAGGCACACCTAGCGCATTAGCAGCAGCGCGTGCTGTTGCCATAGAAATTCCTAAAGTTGCATTTGCTCCTAGATTAGAGTAGTTTTTTGTCCCATCAAGCTCTAAAAGAGTATTATCTAGTTGGGTTTGATTAAAAGCATCAAGCCCTATAATATTTTCAGCTATGGTGCCATTGATATTTTCAATCGCTTTTAAAACACCTTTTCCGCCAAATCTTTCATCATTATCTCTTAATTCTAAAGCTTCTTTTTTTCCTGTACTTGCACCACTTGGAACGATAGCGCTACCAACGCTACCATCGCTCAACATGATTTCAGCTTTAATGGTAGGATTGCCTCTACTGTCTAAAACTTCAAAAGCTCTTAAATCTTCAATAATTAACATTATTCCTCTCCTTCTTCATCGTCTTCTTTTGCACCCAAAATCATACTATCTATACCGATTGAGTTTTGTATAGCCTGAGTGATTTCATCTGCAATAGCTGGGTTTTCTTTTAAAAAGGCTTTGGCATTTTCTCTACCTTGGCCAAGTTTAGAAGCCTTGTAAGAAAACCACGCACCGCTTTTATCAATAATATCAAGTTTTACACCATAGTCTATTAACTCACCCTCACGGCTTACACCCTCACCAAACATCACATCAAATTCAGCTTGTTTAAAAGGAGGAGCTACTTTATTTTTGGCTACTTTTACTTTAACACGGTTTCCAATAGGCTCATCATTTTGTTTTAAAGTGGCTGTTTTTCTTACATCTAAACGCACTGAAGCATAAAATTTTAAAGCATTTCCGCCAGTTGTTGTTTCAGGAGTGCCATAGCCCATCATGCCTATTTTCATACGAATTTGATTGATGAAAATTACAGTAGTGTTCATTTTATGAACGATACCGGTGAGTTTTCTTAAAGCTTGGCTCATTAATCTTGCTTGAAGACCTACGTGCTGATCTCCCATATCACCTTCGATTTCTGCTTTTGGAGTAAGTGCGGCAACGCTATCTACTACTATTAGATCAATAGCCCCACTTCTTGCTATAGTTTCAACGATTTCTAAGGCTTGCTCTCCAAAGTCTGGCTGAGAAATGTAAAGATTTTCTGTATCAACACCTAAATTTTTTGCATATCTTACATCTAGTGCGTGTTCAGCATCAATAAACGCACAAACTCCACCTTTTTTTTGACATTCTGCTATGATGTGTAAGGTAAGTGTGGTTTTACCTGAGCTTTCAGGTCCATAAATTTCTATAATTCTTCCTTTTGGAACCCCACCAATTCCTAAAGCTAAATCAAGTCCAACAGAACCTGTAGGAATAGAATCAATCTTTTCAACTTCTTTATCGCCAAGTCTTAAGATAGTGCCTTTTCCAAAGGTTTTATCAAGACTTTTTAAAGCTGCATCAAGTGATTTTCTTTTATTATCATCCATGCTTATTAATCCTTTTATAATATGTTTAAAATTGTATCAAAAAGAAATTTAATATAAGTTTTTATTTTGAATTTTGCTAAAATACTTTTTTAAATTTTTAAGGAAAAAAATGAATAAAAAAATTAGCGTAGCGCACTCTCCTGATGCTGATGATATTTTTATGTATATGGCGATTAAATTTGGTTGGGTTGGGAATGCTTATGAGTATGAAAATACAGCTTTAGATATACAAACTTTAAATGAACTTGCATTGCAAAATATATACGATGTTAGTGCGATATCTTTTGCGCTTTATCCTTTGATAGCTAGTGAATATGCTTTGTTAAAAACTGCTGTGAGTTTTGGCGAGGGTTATGGACCAAAGCTTATTAAGAAAAAAGATAAAAAATTAAAGCCAAATTTTAAAGTTGCTTTGAGTGGAGCGCACACTACTAATGCTTTAATTTTTCGTATAAAATACCCACAAGCTAGGATAGTTTATAAGAATTTTTTAGAGATTGAAAAGGCTGTTTTAGAAGATGAGGTTGATGCGGGAGTGCTTATACATGAGAGTATTTTAGAGTTTGATTCTAGTTTATGTGTTGAGGCTGAACTTTGGGATATTTGGCAAGAATTAGCCAAAGATGATTTGCCTTTGCCTTTGGGTGGTATGGCGCTTAGAAGATCTTTGCCACTTAATGATGCAATAGCGGTTGAAAAAGATTTGATTAAAGCAGTAGAAGTAGCCGATCATAATAGAAAAATTTTAGCCTCTATGCTTTTAGAGCGTAATTTAATACGCGTTGATGCGCAAAAACTTGATGTGTATTTGAATTTATATGCAAATAAAAACTCTATAAATATGAATGATAAACAATACAATGCCATAGATAAGCTTTTTGAGCTTGGATTTAATCATGGATTTTATGAGAAATTAATAAAAAGCAAAGATTATCTTATACCTAGTGAGTATGAAGAATTTAGAAATTCTTGATAGAATTTAAATTTTAAGGAGAAAATATGGAAAGTACTTTAGTAGCCTTGGGTGTACAAACTTTTAAAATCACACTTATGCTTTCTTTACCTATGCTTTTAGCAGGGCTTATCGCAGGGCTTATTATAAGTATTTTTCAAGCTGTAACGCAAATTAATGAAGCTACGCTTTCTTTTGTGCCAAAAATTTTACTTGTTGTCGTGGTGATAGTATTTTTAATGCCTTGGATGATAAGTTCTATGATAGATTTTACAACGAATATTTTAAATCAAATTCCAAGTTTTATTCGATGATTATTGATTTTTCTAAGTATTCTTCTGTGCGTATAGGCGCGAGCTTTGAAGTGCAAGTACTTGAAGAGCCTTGTGAATTTGATGGTTTTTTAATAGGTGGGGCAAATAATCTTTTAATCTCTCCAAAACCCAAAAAACTTGGAATTTTAGGGAAAAGTTTTGATTATATTAAAATTTTAGAGCAAAATGAAAAAGGTATGTTTTTAGAGATAGGCTCTAGCGTGAAATCTTTTAAAATGTATCATTTTGCTAAAGAAAATAACCTAAAAGGCTTTGAGTTTTTAAGAAATATCCCAGGGACTTTGGGTGGTATTTTAAAAATGAATGCAGGATTAAAAGATGAGGATATTAGTAAAAACTTAATCAGCATTTGCACTTTTAATCAAGAAATTTTAAAACAAAACATCGCTTTTGCTTATAGGTTTAATCCTATTAAAGAAGTAATGTTTAGTGCGAAGTTTTTTTTAGAATATGGATTTGACCCAGTTAAAGATGAGCTTTTAAAAAATGCAAGAAAAAATCAACCCAAAGGCGCTAGCTTTGGCTCTATTTTTAAAAATCCAAAAAACGATCATGCAGGAAGGTTGATAGAAGCAGTTAATCTTAAAGGTTTTAGTAAAAATGATGCGATGTTTAGCAATGAACATGCAAATTTCTTAATCAATAAAAAACATGCTAGTTTTGATGATGCTTTATTTTTGATAGAGCTTGCTAAAAAAAGAGTTTTTGAAAAATTTGGGATTGTTTTAGAAGAAGAAGTGGTGATTATATAGTATTTTTAATATCTTCATAAACAATTGTAGCTATTTCTTGGACTAATTCTTGATAAGATTTCTTTTTATCATTTGTGCTAAATTGAGTATTGATAGTAAGGATTTTATGATCTTTTAGTTTTTTTGTTTTGGCATTAAAAAGTTTGTACTCTATGTCAGCTTTGACTTCAAAATTGGAAAAAAGCAAGAAATTTTGTTGGCTTGCTTGAATGCTTTTTAAATCTAGCAAAATAATAAAATCAGCCTTTTTAAAACGATTAAATTCTAAAAACTCATTTGCATTGATGAAATTTTTATTTGTTTGTAAGATATTTTGGCTGTTGATATAAGTTTGATTTTCTTTTTGACTAAGTAAGGCAAAATTATTTTGCTCATTTAAAATAGCACTTAATGCTTTTAGCGTGTCTTTTGCCATGGTTTTAGCATCGATTTTTAAGTTTGAAAAATAAAAATTATATTCTTTTTTGTAGCTTGGCACTAAAGCTAAGGTGTTAATGTGTGAGAGTTTATCATAATTTATATTTTGTTCAAGATTGATGATATTAAAATCATCGTTATTTTGTAATTTGACGATTTTTTTATTCGCAAAAGAGTTAGCATAAATAGCACTTAAAAAACAAAAAAATATTAAAAAAAATCTCACTAAAAACCTTTTAATTTAAATTCATTCTTAGCAAAAGCTATAAAACTTGGAAGTTTAAAATCAGGACTATTGTAATCCAAGACCTTTTTGTCAAAATCATATAAAATTCCACCATTTTGTTTGACTAAAAAATCTCCCGCAGCTATATCCCAAGCTTTTGGGCCACCAAAACGTGGGTAAATTCCAGCTTTTGCTTCAAGTAAATATACAAACTTTAAAGCAGATGAAACCTTAATGCCTTCAAGATGATTTTGAATAAAAAAATCTTCATTATTATCATGATTTTTAGAGTAGAGGGCTATATTTTTAACCTTTTCGTATTGCTCTAAACTAAGATTTAAAATTTCATTATTTTTATAAACTTTAGTATGAATATGTGCATAATAAAATGCATGATTTTCCACATCACCTATGAGCGAAAGCACAGGGGTGTTTTTGTGGATTAATGCGATTAAAACACAATATTCTTTATCTTTTTTAGCGTAAGATTTAGTGCCATCAAGAGGGTCTATAAGCCAAAAATACTCTAAATTTTTTCTTTCTTCATAAGAGAGTATATTTTCTTCAGAGCATATAGCTATATCGCTTGAAGCTAAAATCTCACTAATAGCTTCATTAGATTTTATATCAGCTAAACCTACTGGAGAATCATCATCTTTAAGCCACAAGGTATTTTTGTCTTTATATTCAAGCAATACTTTTGAGGCTTCCTTGCCCGCTTTTAAGGCTAATTCTAAAAGTGTGTCTAAATTTTTCATAAAAAAAGTATAGCAGTTTTATATAAATACTTAGTAGAGTTATTTTCTACTAAGATTATTGATAAATTTAATTAAACTAATAGCCAAAATTGCTTCAAGTAAAGCAGTAAGCACTAGCCCTGAGTATATATCTTGAGTGATGATATTAGTTTGATAAGAAAGCGTAGCTACTGCGATGAGTAAGGTTAATGGCATAGAATGACTTAGGCCAAATAAAAAGGTGTTTTTTAAGCCAAGTATTTTTACAAAAGTCATAGCACAAAGTATTCTTAGTCCTATCATAAAGGCAGTTAGCGAAAAAGCTATGAGTAAAACTTGAGGGTTTAAAAGCATTTGAAGCTTAAAGCTTGAGCCTATATAGATGAAAAATATAGGGATTAAAAAGCCATAGCCAAAACTAGAAAGTTTATGCTCTAAGTCTTTTTTGTGATCAAAAAAAGTAGCTATAAATGAACCTGCTATAAAAGCTCCAAGTGCAACTTCAAGTTTAAAATAAATCATAATCGCAACTATGGCTATGAAAATTGCCATGCAAAATCTTATATCTTTTTCGTTTTGATCTTGCCAAGGCATGAGTATGGTTTTAAGCTGTGGATACCACCAAAAAAGTACTTCTAAAAATTTAAATCCAAAAATACAAAGTGCTAAAAATCCCACTAAATACAATAAATTTTGAGTGAGCGAGAAAAGATCGGCTCCTTTTCCCAAAAAAGCTGCAGCTATGGTAAGTAAAACTATGCTTACAACTTCAGCCAAAGTGGCCACTACCATGGATACATTAAGCCATTCACAGTTTTTACCAAAGTCTCTATAAAGCGTTGAGAGTAAACCCACACTCATAACAGGTATAATAATAACAAAAATATAAGAAATATCTATACTTTCAACCGCTAAAATACTAAAAGTATATAAAAGTATGATGTAGATAAAAGCTTTGTTAAGCAAGCTTCTTTCAGTGTTTAAAAAGGTTTTAAGATTAATCTCCATACCCGCAATAAACATAAGATAATAAAACCCTGCATTAGCAAAAAGCTTAAAATTCTCACTTTCTCCTATGAAACCCAAAAATCCTATAAAAGAGCCAAGCATGATTTCAGTGGCTGAAAGTGGGAGTTTTAAAAATTTAGCAATATAAGGTGAGGTTAGTAAACATCCTGCTACGACTAATAAAATTTTTAAATCCGTAGCAGCTTGAGCATCAATGGCATGAGCTAGCAAAGCTAAATCCCATTTGTTTTAGTTTTTGTATGTCTTTGCTAGGTTCTTCGCCTTTAGTTGTAAGATAATCACCCACTACTATAGCACTAGCTCCTGCGTTAAAAATTTCATATTGCCTTTCTTTTAACACTACCTCTCTACCACCTGCTACCATGATATGTGCATTTGGTAAGTCTTTTTTAGTATCTTTGATGATATTTAACGCCTCATCAGGATCAAGTAAAGCTTGCTTGAGTTTTAAATTTTCATTTGGTATGAAAAAATTAATAGGCGAGGAAAAAGGATCAAGCTCTTTTAAACTTGCTCTAAAACTTTTTCTATCAGCTTCACTTTCTCCAAGACCATAAATTCCACCACAGCAAAGCATTAAACCTGCTTCTTTAGCATAAAGATTAGTTTGAAATCTTTGCTCCCAAGTATGTGTAGAACAAATGCTTGGGAAAAATTCTTTGGAAGTTTCTAGATTATGATTATAAGAAAAAATCCCTGCTTTTTTTAATTCTTTGAGTTGTTCTAAATTTGCTATGCCATTACAAGCTATGAGTAAAAGTCCTTCTACTTCTTTTTGCACCGCATGAGCTACTTTGCACACATACTCAAGTTTTTCATCATCAAGCCCAGCTCCTGCTGTGACCAAACAAAAGCCCAAAGCCTCATTTTTTTTTGCCATTTTAGCTTCTAAAACAATTTGGTCTATATCTTTTCTTTTATATTTGTTGATATTAGTTTTCACATGAGCACTTTGAGTGCAGTATTTACAGTCCTCACCGCACCCTCCACTTGCTATATTAGATATAGCACAAAGCATGATTTGCATTAGATTTCCTTTTTAATTTTGCATTTTAAGCACTCTAAAAATGTGCCTTTTTTAAGCTCTTTGATGATCAAAGTTTCGCCACATTCGCTACATTTTTCTTCACTTGGTTTGTATTTGCTTATATAGTTGCATTTTGGATAAGCACTACAGCCATAAAATTTACCACGCTTAGAAAAACGCTCCACGATCTCGCCTTCTTGACAGCTTGGGCATTTTACGCCTATGGTGTTGAGCTTTTTCTCACTTTTTTCTTCATTTTGTGTTTCTTGTTTTAAATTTCTTGAGTATTTACATTTTGGAAAATTTAAACAAGCTATAAATTCTCCATATCTTCCTTTTCTTATAGCAAGCTCACCACCACAATCAGGGCAGGTTTCATCTAATTTTGTAAAAGTTTTTTGACTTTTTATATTTTTTTTACCCTCATCGATTTTTCTCATAAAAGGAAAATAAAACTCTCTTAAAACTTCTTGCCAGTCCATTTTGCCTTCTGCTATGATGTCAAGTTTATCTTCCATTTTAGAAGTAAAATCACTATCTACTATATCGCTAAAGTTTTGCTCTAAAACTTCTGTTACAACAAAGGCTATTTCATTAGGTATGATTTGTTTTTTATCTATATGCACATATTCTCTTGCGCTAAGTAAAGAGATGGTTGGAGCATAAGTTGAAGGGCGTCCTATACCAAGATTTTCTAGCTTTTTAACAAGCCCAGCTTCAGAGTATCTTGAAGGTGGCTCGGTAAAATGTGAGCTTAATTCTATATTTTGGATATTTAATGTATCTTCTAGTTTTAAATTAGGTAAAATTTTATCTTTGTCCATATCTCCATATACTTTATAATGCCCATCAAATAAAATTTTTCTACCACTTATTTTAAAACTTGCTTCATTTGATTTTACATAGACATTTTGAGTTTGAGAGATGGCAGGATTCATCTGTGAAGCTAGGAAGCGATTGTATATTAAAGTATATAATCTTGCTTCATCTTTTTCTAAAAACTCACTTGCAAGTTTTGGGGTAAAGCTAAGATTAGTCGGTCTTATAGCTTCATGTGCTTCTTGAGCGCCTTTACTTTTAGTGGTGTAAATATTTGCCTTGCTTGGCAAGTACTCTTTGCCATAATCATTCTTGATGAGTTTTCTTACTTCTTCTAAAGCTTCTTTTGCGATGTTTAAGCTATCAGTTCTCATATAAGTGATCACACCCATAATGCCTTGATGGGTTTTTACGCCCTCATAAAGTTTTTGAGCTATCATCATGGTTTTTTTAGGGTTAAAACCTAGGCGATTGCTCGCACTTTGTTGTAAGGTTGAGGTCATAAAAGGTGCTTGTGGGGCTATTTTTCTATCTTTACTTTCTATATCTTTTATTTTAAAGTTAGCATTTTTGCAAGTTTCAAAGATAAGCTTAGCTCTATCTTCATTAGTTAGACTTAGTTTTTCTATCTTTTGATTTTGAAACTCAACTAATTCAGCTTGTAAGTCTTTTTCAAAAATCATATCTATACTAAAGTATTTTAAAGGAACAAAAGCTTTGATTTCTCTTTCTCTATCGACGATGATTTTTAAAGCTGCACTTTGCACACGCCCTGCGCTTAAGCCTTTTTGAATTTTTTGATTGAGTAAAGGACTTAGTTTATAACCTACTATACGATCAAGCAAGCGTCTAGTTTGTTGAGCATTGACGCTATTTACATTTAAAGATCTTGGGTTTTTTAAAGCATTTTCTATAGCACTTTTAGTGATCTCATGAAAAACTATCCGTGGCAGGGAATTTTCATCTTTATTAATAGCCTTGGCTATGTGATAAGCTATGGCTTCACCCTCGCGGTCCTCATCGGTTGCAAGGTAGATGGTTTTAGCTTTTTTAGCCTTTTCTTTGAGTTCTTTTACTAAGCTTGAATGATCATTTGAAATTCTATATTCAGGTTTAAAATTTTCATCTTCTATTTTTATACCAAAGCTAGTTTTAGGTAGATCTCTAATGTGACCTTTAGAGGCTATTACTTCATAGTCTTTACCTAGAAAATTACTTATGGTTTTAGCTTTAGCAGGTGATTCTACTATGATTAAATTTTTCATTATTTTCCTTGTGAGGATTAAAATTAGTAAAAGTGTATAAAAAAAAGTTAAATTTTTTGCTTAGAAAAGAAGAAAAGCCCACCAAAAGGTGAGCTTAGGAAATCGTAAGTTGACTACTGAAGTAATCTTAATACATTTTGAGAAGCAGCGTTTGCTTGAGCCATAGCGTAAGATCCACTTTGAGCCAGAATGTTAGCTTTAGAGTAGTTTGCACTTTCGCTTGCAAAGTCAACATCTCTAATTTGTGATTCAGCAGCTTTAACATTAACTTGAGTTACGCTAATGTTATTAATAGTTGATGTGATTTGATTTTGTGTAGCACCGATGTTTGCTCTAATGGTGTCAAGGTTTGCTATAGCAGTATCAGCTATATCCATAACAGCCATTGCGCCTTGTAAGGTAGTAACACCAGCTGATTGTTTTTTACCTACTAAATCTGCTGTACTCATAGCATTAAAGCCCATAGCACAAGCTATACTTGCAGCAATTTGCCCTTTAACTGATTCTAAATTTACAGTTGCTTCGGCTGTAGTTGTTCCAAGACCAACAGAGCTACCACCAGAAATGATAATATCGCTACCATCATTTTTAACTAAAGATAATCTTCCATAATTTACAGAGGCTATATGCCCACTAAGTGCAGTACCTAAACCACTTATTTCTATACCTCTACCATCAGCTGAGTTAAGAACTAATTGTCCATTTACTACAGATGCTTCAACTCCTGTTGTATCTTTTTTAGCATTAATTGCAGCTACTAAAGAACCATCTTTATCTCCAGCTTGCACCGCAACTTTACCAATAACAACTCCGTTGATTTTAAATTCATCACCTGTATTTCCAGCTTGTATAGTACCACTTGAGATGGTTTGTACTACAGCAGTTGCTCTAACACCTGTTTTATCAGAAGATTTATTGATTTCAGCTGCTAAAGCACCAAGTCCTGTTCCTGCGCTTGTAGAAAGAACTACAGATTGAACTTTAAAATCGTTAACACCATCATAGTTTTTAATGGTAAAACCAAAATTTCCGCCTGCTGTTATTCTAGAGCCTGTTTCAAAACGTGTTTGACCTATTTTTGCTGAGTTTGTTGCGCCTATAGTAGCATTTACTGTTTGGTTTGCTTTATCACCAATTTGAAATTGTTGGTTAGAAAAAGCACCACTTAGCAATTGTTTACCATTATAAGTAGTGGTGTTTGCTATGTTGTCAAGCTCTTCCATAAGTTTGTTGATCTCGCCTTGAATCATAGCTCTAGTTTTTGCTGTTTGACCATCTTGAGCAGCTTGAGTAGCTTTAACTTTAATGGTATCAAGTATTTTTAATTGTTCATCCATAGCTTTATCGGCTATTTGAAGCATGCTGTTTGCATCATTTGCATTGTTAATAGCTTGACCTAAAGAGTTAGCTTGAGTTTTTAAGCTATCAGCTATAGCTAGACCAGAAGCATCATCTGCTGCTGAATTTATTCTCAAACCTGAACTAAGTCTTGCTAAAGAGCTATCTAATGCTCTTGAGTTCATTCCTGCATTTACTTGAGCATTTAAAGATGCTACATTTGTGTTAATACGAAATCCCATTTTAAATCCTTTTAAATATATTCGACACCCTCATGCTGTCGTTAAAGCTATATCGGAAAGAAAATAAAAAGTTTTATATTTTTGTATAAAAAAGTTTTATATTTTTTGGAACACTATTTGCTTTTAATGAGCTAAGCAATATTTTGAAAGGATTTAAAATGGGTTTTAGAATAAACACCAACATAGGTGCAATGAATGCACACGCAAATTCAGTAATCACAGCTAGAGAGTTAGATAAATCTCTAGGAAGACTTAGTTCAGGTTTGAGAATAAATTCAGCAGCAGATGATGCTTCTGGTATGGCAATAGCTGATTCTTTGCGAAATCAAGCCGCATCTTTAGGTCAAGCTATTAACAATGGTAATGATGCTATAGGTATTTTACAAACAGCCGATAAAGCTATGGATGAACAATTAAAAATACTTGATACCATTAAAGTTAAAGCTACTCAAGCTGCTCAAGATGGTCAAACCACAAAAACTAGAACCATGATACAAAATGAGATTAACCGTTTGATGGAAGAGCTTGACAACATAGCAAATACTACAGCTTTTAATGGTAAACAACTTCTAAGTGGAAATTTTGTAAATCAAGAATTTCAAATCGGTGCTCAATCAAACCAAACGGTGCATGCTACTATAGGGCCAACTCAATCAGGAAAAATTGGTCATACACGTTTTGAAACAGGTGTTAGGGTTACTGGAAGTGGAACTTCTAATTTGGTTTTAAAATCATATGATGGTGTAAATGATTATAAGTTCCAATCGGTAGTAATTTCTACTAGCGTTGGGACAGGGCTTGGAGCTTTAGCTGATGAGATTAATAAAGTGGCAGATAAAACAGGTGTTAGAGCAACTGCTGTAGTGCAAACCATATCAAGTGGAGCTTTACCTGCTGGTAAAACAGGGGCTGATTTTTCTATTAATGGTGTTGTTATAGGTCAGGTCGATGTTAAACCAGGAGATAAAGATGGGGCTTTAGTAGCTGCAATTAATGCTAAAAAAGATACAACAGGTGTTGAAGCTTCTGTAGTGGATGGAAAACTCATTTTAAATTCAGCCGATGGTAGAGGTATTGAGCTAGGAGGATCTTTAGGGACAGCACTTAGTGGTACGGTGGCTTCTGTAAATTATGGAAGATTATCTTTAGTTAAAAATGATGGTAGAGATATTCTTATTTCTGGAGGTTCTACAATTGGTTTTGGTCAAAGTGGTTCTTCTGCGGCACAGGCTACTGTAAATTTAGAATCAGTTAAAGGACAAATCTTAGCAAGTATAGCTTGTGCTATGGGATTTAATGCTATGAGTACAGCGGATAATATAACTACTCCAAAAAGCGCTGGTGTAACAACTCTTAGAGGAGCTATGGCTGTAATGGATCTAGCAGATAGTGCTATTACAACTCTTGATAATATTAGAGCAGATATTGGTGCGGTGCAAAATCAAATCACAGCTACTATTAATAACATTAGTGTAACTCAAGTAAATATTAAATCAGCTGAATCTACCATAAGAGATGTTGACTTTGCGGCTGAGAGTGCGAACTTTTCTAAATATAATATTTTAGCTCAAAGTGGATCTTATGCTATGAGTCAAGCTAATGCTGTTCAACAAAATGTATTAAAACTTTTACAATAATTACAAAGCCTCTCAATTTAAAGAGGCTTGCTTTAATAAATTATTTTGTATTTTTAAAATATCTATATAATTACTTAACCATAATTTTCCTGCGTTTAAATATTCTACACATTTTTGCATTTTGTCCATATCATCATCATAATTTTTTATAAAAATTTCACTTATTTTACATTCATAGTGGTAAAACAGTGGTTTGGAAATTTCTGTATAAAAATAGGGATTTTTATTGTTATAAATAGAAATTTTAAAATTATCTATTTCTGCTATGAGAATTTTAAAATTATTTATATCGTGTGTTAAATTTTGAAAAGAAGTATTGGTAATGCTTTCATTGACTTTTTCTAGTAGTTTTTCGGCTTTTTGGATAATGTTTTCTGCGCTACTAATATGCGATAAGAGTGTTTTTTGCAGAGAAGTTTTATCAATAGATTTTTTTAAATATAGTGAAACCTTATTTTCTTTCAATAAATTTTCACATAATTCTTTAAAAGGTTTTTCTATACTTCCTTCTATTCTAGCTCCACCTTCTGTGGCATTGTAGGTATTTATACCTAGTGGATTCATCAAGGCTATATCTTTTTCAAATGTTTCTTTAAAAACTTTCCACCATTTATTTGTCTCAACCTTACCATTGCCGCCATAAGCAGTAATAAACAAACCTTGTTTTCTACTTCCTTCAAAGTCTTCTTTAAAATAATGATAATCTTTAGGATGAGATTTACCATTCTCATCATAAGCTAAATCTTGACCTATTAAGATAATATTTTTATGTCCTAGTTTTACAGCTAACTCATAAGCCATATTGGCTACACTCATACCTGTACCTAAATATCCATAGTCATTCATATTTAAACTTTGTGCAAATGGTAGTGGTCTATGTACTAGCATAAACTGTCTATTATTTCTTTTTAGGTATTCTATAGTTTTTGGAAAAACCATACTAACTAAAAGAAATAATATACCTTTGTCAAATTCTTTAAAGTCATTATTGAAAAACTCAGAGGTTTTTTCTATCCTTTCTAAAGATAATACATAATCAGGCTTTATATTATGCTTTGCTAATATAGGATAAGCACTATCAGCACATATAATACTAGCTTTGTTAGCATATTCTTTTAATAAAGGTAATTGCTTTATTAAAGATGGACCAGTAGAAACTATAATAGCATTTTCTATTTTACCTTTTCTTTGTTTTAGTAAATCTTTTAAACTAGGGTTCGCTAATTGATAAGGTAGATTGTGTAAAAGTTGGGTGATGCCTTGGAGGGAGTCTTTAGGGTCATTGCCCATTGTAGTAGATACATATTGAATAGATTTGAGATTGACAGAATTAATTTCTTGGATAGATTTTATATAATTATTGCTATAAAAATAGTTAAGCGGATGAAAGTTGTAAATTTTTGCCAAAGTATTGATATTACTTTGTGCAAAAAAATTACTGATTTTGTAAAAGGAGAAATTTTGAAACAAAACCACCTTTTCATTTCTTATTTCTTCACTTAAATCTAAATAATGAAAAACTAGATAAATAATCTCTAATTCTTCTTCAAAAACAATTAAATGATTTCTAATAGGATTAGAAAGCAAAGCTTTATATAAAATTCCATTACCTAAACCATAAAAAAATAAAACAGGATATCTTAAATACTCTCCATTAAAAAGTTTTAAACTTTCATCTAATTCCTTTAAAGGATCTTTATAAACAAATTCTTTTCTTTTTTTATCTAATATATTAATATCTAAATTATCACTACTTCCTTGAAAAAGTTCAAATTGCTTACACTCTTTAAGCTCTCTTAGCTTTAGAGCTAAAGGCTGATCTTTTTCAAATAATGCTTGAGTGTTTTTTAAAAAAAGTTCATTCATTGGGATTACCTTGTTAGTTGAAAAAGTTCTACACTTTCATCTTTTATAGCATTGTCAAATACATTAAAAAGATGTAAAAGTATTTTAAAAGTTTCTTCATATATATTCAATAGTTCTCTCGTGATTTGCTTTTGCTCTTTTTTGTTTTTTGGGTTTTTGCACAACAGGGCATTAGTTTTTAATTCATGATGATACAAAATATGAGGATAAAGCTCATATGCTCCATTAGATGTTTTATATAATTGCTTTTTAAATGCATCAAGTTGCTTAAATAGTGATTTAACTTTTAAATTAATTTTAGCTTTTTGAATTTTTTCTAAAAGAATTTGAGATTTATTAATATTATTTTGATTGCAAGAAAGTATTTTTTCTATATTTTTTCTTGCGGTTTTTAAATTGGCTCCGATTTTGGATGTGCTGGTATTAATAATTTTAAATAAAACCTTATTTTCTTTCAATAAATTTTCACATAATTCTTTAAAAGGTTTTTCTATACTTCCTTCTATTCTAGCTCCACCTTCTGTGGCATTGTAGGTATTTATACCTAGTGGATTCATCAAGGCTATATCTTTTTCAAATGTTTCTTTAAAAACTTTCCACCATTTATTTGTCTCAACCTTACCATTGCCGCCATAAGCAGTAATAAATAAACCTTCTTTTCTATCATTTTCTATAGCTTCTCCATGGACATAGTCTTTAGGATGAGATTTACCATTCTCATCATAAGCTAAATCTTGACCTATTAAGATAATATTTTTATGTCCTAGTTTTACAGCTAACTCATAAGCCATATTGGCTACACTCATACCTGTACCTAAATATCCATAGTCATTCATATTTAAACTTTGTGCAAATGGTAGTGGTCTATGTACTAGCATAAACTGTCTATTATTTCTTTTTAGGTATTCTATAGCCTTTTGATGTACTACACTAGCTAAAATAAACAATATACCCTTATCAAATTCTTTAAAATCATTATCAAAACACTTAATAACTACATCATCTCTTTCAAGCATTAATACATAATCAGGCTTTATATTATGCTTTGCTAATATAGGATAAGCACTATCAGCACATATAATACTAGCTTTGTTGGCATATTCTTTTAATAAAGGTAATTGCTTTATTAAAGATGGACCAGTAGAAACTATAATAGCATTTTCTATTTTACCTTTTCTTTGTTTTAGTAAATCTTTTAAACTAGGGTTGGTAAGCAGTGAAACTAAATTTCTTGTAAGTTGAGTAATGCCTTGCAAGGAATCGCTAGGTGCGTTTCCTACTCTTAAATGATTGGATTTAATGGCTTGTATAATATTTTGATTTGTTGTGTTTGTATTACAAGAAGAGTAAAAGTTGCTGTGTATAAAAAGATTATAAATTTTATAATAATTTCTTATTGTTGAATAGCTCATTAAAACATCAAGTTGAGTGAAAGTTGTTAGAGGTGTATAAAACAAAACCACCTTTTCATTTCTTATTTCTTCACTTAAATCTAAATAATGAAAAACTAGATAAATAATCTCTAATTCTTCTTCAAAAACAATTAAATGATTTCTAATAGGATTAGAAAGCAAAGCTTTATATAAAATTCCATTACCTAAACCATAAAAAAATAAAACAGGATATCTTAAATACTCTCCATTAAAAAGTTTTAAACTTTCATCTAATTCCTTTAAAGGATCTTTATAAACAAATTCTTTTCTTTTTTTATCTAATATATTAATATCTAAATTATCACTACTTCCTTGAAAAAGTTCAAATTGCTTACACTCTTTAAGCTCTCTTAGCTTTAGAGCTAAAGGCTGATCTTTTTCAAATAATGCTTGAGTGTTTTTTAAAAAAAGTTCATTCATGAAAATCCTTAGAAACTAAAATTTGAATATTAGCTATAGTTTTATTTATTATAAAATATTGAGTTTTGATAAGATTTGCTATTTCGCTGATATGTCTTTCATGATTAATTACATAGCAAAGCTCATTTATTTTTTCTTTTTTTGCTTCATTTATATCGATGCATTCTAATTCAATAAAATTACACTCATTGGCATACATATAGCTTAACAAAATTGTAGAGAAATATTTACTAGACAAAATATTTTCTTTGTATGATTTTAATTCTTGTTTTAAGTTTGTTATTTGGTTGAAATTGATCGTATTTAAGCTTTTTTCTAAACTTAAATGAGTTGGTAGGTTGTTGAGCATTAAAGAGATATTTTGGACTTTTACTAAAAGATCTTGAGCTTGATTTAAAAATTCTATAGCTTTTTGATTAATTGCATTAAAATGCTTTAAAGATTTTGTGAGATTTTTACGAATATCTTTTTTATCTGGCAATGAAAGTTTTTGAAAATTTTTAATACTTTCTTTGTCAATAATGTTTTCACAAAGTTCTTTAAAAGATTTTTCTATACTTCCTTCTATTCTAGCTCCACCTTCTGTAGCATTATAGGTTTTTATAAAGTTTTTGTTTTGGGCTATATCATATTCATATTTTTCTTTATATAAAAGCCAAGCTGTATGGGTATAAACTTCACCTTTACCTCCATAGGAAGTTGTTTTAATAGGTTTATATCGTGAAAAATCTAAATTTGATCCATGTAAAAATTCTTTAGGATGTGATTTTCCATCTTTCCCAAAAGCCAAATCTTGTCCAATGAGTATAATATTTTCATATTTTAAGGATACTGCAAAATTATATGCCAAATTTGCCACTGAATTAAAACTTAAATCACAATAGCCAAAATCATCAAACTCAAAGCTAGTGGAAAATGAATTTGCAGATAGAGCAACCATATAGTTTCTATTATTTTTTTCTATAAGTTTAATAATTTTAGGATGGACGGTATCGCTAAGAATAAATAAAATATTATCATCAAAATTTCCAAAATCATTATCAAAGAAAATCCAAGAACCTGTAAATTTTTCTTCTTTTCCGTTAATAAAATCTCTTTCTATGCAAAATACATAATCAGGTTTAATATTATGTTGGTGTAATATAGTATAAGAACCATCTGCACAAAATATAGCAACCTTGTTTTGAATTTGTTTTAACAAAGGAAGTTGTTTTATTAGACTAGGTCCGCTCGCTACTATGATGGCATTTTTACTTTTGGCTTTATGAGTATTTAGAAAATCTTTTATGCTAGAGTGAGTTAGTGTTTTTGGAAGATTTTCACAAAAATGCTTTATGTATATTTCGCATTCTTGACTTGATTGCAATCCGTTTAAAATACTTTTAATGGCTTCATTGATATTATTTTGTATGGTTTGTATGGAGGTAGAGTTTTTAAATTTCAAAATTTTAGCAATTTTACTATAAAACATAAAATTTTGTTGTAGAAATAATTCTTTGGCTTTATTAAAATCAAATTTTTCAACATCAAATAGAAATAATTTTTTTTCTTTTAAGAGGCAAATGATGTATGTTTCTTGTGTGAACTTTTTAAGGATGTTTTTATCGTCTTCAAAAATTACTAAAAATTTTAAATTTTTATTATGAAAAACCTCTTTAACATAATCACCCAAGCCATAGATAAATAAAATAGGATGATTTTTATATAAATTTAAGGTATTATGCGCAAAAGTATTCATATTTTATTTTCCTGAATAATTTTTAATAAAATTTTAAGAAATTTAATTAATTCTTGTATCCATATTTCATGCTTTAAAAGCCAAATAATCATACGAATTTTTTTTTCATCTTGAGTGTGAGCACTCGTTAAAGAGATTTTTGCAAGTTCTAGTTCTATATTTTTTAAAGCAGGATTTAGCACTTCTCCTAATTCTAGCATTTTTTCTATATCTGTTTTGAGTAAATGCAGGTTATCATTTACATTTAAAATTTCTTCAAAATTTAAATTTTGAATATTTTTTGAGTAATTAATATAATTTAGAATATATTTTAGTTCTTCCTTAAAGTTCTTGCTGTTGGTAAGAATTTGAGAAATTTTTTGTATTTTGCGATTTAACTTTTTATCAATCTCATCTTTTTTATCTTGAATTTCTTTTTTACTTAAAGTTTGTAGTTTTTCAAATAAAACCTTATTTTCTTTCAATAAATTTTCACATAATTCTTTAAAAGGTTTTTCTATACTTCCTTCTATTCTAGCTCCACCTTCTGTGGCATTGTAGGTATTTATACCTAGTGGATTCATCAAGGCTATATCTTTTTCAAATGTTTCTTTAAAAACTTTCCACCATTTATTTGTCTCAACCTTACCATTGCCGCCATAAGCAGTAATAAACAAACCTTGTTTTCTACTTCCTTCAAAGTCTTCTTTAAAATAATGATAATCTTTAGGATGAGATTTACCATTCTCATCATAAGCTAAATCTTGACCTATTAAGATAATATTTTTATGTCCTAGTTTTACAGCTAACTCATAAGCCATATTGGCTACACTCATACCTGTACCTAAATATCCATAGTCATTCATATTTAAACTTTGTGCAAATGGTAGTGGTCTATGTACTAGCATAAACTGTCTATTATTTCTTTTTAGGTATTCTATAGTTTTTGGAAAAACCATACTAACTAAAAGAAATAATATACCTTTGTCAAATTCTTTAAAGTCATTATTGAAAAACTCAGAGGTTTTTTCTATCCTTTCTAAAGATAATACATAATCAGGCTTTATATTATGCTTTGCTAATATAGGATAAGCACTATCAGCACATATAATACTAGCTTTGTTGGCATATTCTTTTAATAAAGGTAATTGCTTTATTAAAGATGGACCAGTAGAAACTATAATAGCATTTTCTATTTTACCTTTTCTTTGTTTTAGTAAATCTTTTAAACTAGGGTTCGCTAATTGATAAGGTAGATTGTGTAAAAGTTGGGTGATGCCTTGGAGGGAGTCTTTAGGGTCATTGCCTAGTTCTGTAATAAGATAAGAGCAAAGCTCCTGAATATTTTTTTCTAAAACAGAAGTATTTTTATTGTTATAATAGTAAGAATGTGAAAACACCTTAACATCTTGCAAATAATTTCTTATTTGCAACTCCTTGCCTAAAAATATACTTAGGTAGGTTTTGTCAAAATTTTCCACCACATACAATCTTTTATCTTTTAATTCTTGACTAAAATCTATTAAATGAAAAACTATATAAAGTATTTCAATATTAGGTTCAAAAACAACTATACTTTTATGATTTTCATTTTTTAATAAAGCTTTATATAATAAACCATTACCTAGACCATAAAAAAATAAAACAGGATATCTTTCATATTTGGTATAAATTTCATTGTATTTTTCATCAAAGAATTTTTCAGGATTATCATATAAGCTTTGTTTTAATTCATGATCATATATATTGATATCAAAAGCACTTTTTCCTGCAAACACCTCAAAACGCTCATTTGTTTTTACATCTTCTATTTTATCAGCTAGAGTAGCATTATAACTTTCTAATGCCCCTAGATTTTTATTAAAGTTAGCTTCATAGGTGTTCATTATTTACCTTTATAAAATCTTTTAAATCTTGTATAGATTGTTCCATGATTTTTATTTGTGATTCTAGAGTGTCTATGACCAGTTTAAGCCATTTTTCATGCTTTATAAGCCAAATAATCATACGAATTTTTTTATCTTCTTGAGTATGAGCGCTCATAAGTGAAATTTTGGCTAGTTCAAGTTCTGTTAAAGTTAAGGCAGCTACTAGTTGGTCGGAAAATATGGACATTTTTTCATCTTCTAAAAATTCTTTAACTTTGTGAATTTCATCATTAGTCTTTAAAATTTTAATAAAATTAATAGTATTTAAATCGATATGATATCTAGTTTGTTCAATAACTTTTAAAATGGGTTTCAAAAGCTTTTGGCATTGATAAATTTTGTTTTTTGCAAATTTAATAAGTTCTAAAAAATAATCATAGCTTTGTTTTGCTAATAAAATCTGTTCCTTTTTTGGTAAGCTATTTAAAAAAGGAAAAATAATTTTATCTTCCTTTAGTAACTCATCACACACTTGTTTAAAAGGTTTTTCTATAGTGCCTTCTATCCTAGCTCCACCTTCAGTAGCATTGTAGGTTATAATACTGTTTTTGGCAGTTTCTTTTATATAAAGTTCATAGCTTTGTATATAGTATTTCCATCCTTGATGAGTAATCACTTCACCCTTGCCACCATAAGCTGTAGTTTTTATACGCTTTTCTAAACTAGGAATGTTATTATCAAAGTTTTCTCCGTATAAAAAATCCATAGGATGAGAATTACCTTTTTCATCAAAAGCTAAATCTTGACCTATAAGTATGATGTTTTTATGTTCTAATTTTACAGCTAATTCATATCCCATATAAGCTACATTTAAACCACCTAAGGTTCCAAAATCATTTATTAGCATTTTATGAGTAAATTTTGATAATGGTCTTAAAACTAATAAATAGTTTCTATGATTTTTTTCTAAATATTTGATAGTATCTGAGTGTGTTGATGCTGTAATGACGAAAGTTATATTTTTATCAAATTCTTCATGATTATTATCAAAAAATTTACTAGTAAGCTCACTTGAATCTAGAGATATTACAATATCAGGTTTTATATTGTATTTTGCAAGTATAGGGTAGCTTCCATCGACACAAATGATAGTTGCTTTATCTGCATTCTCTTTTAACAAAGGAAGTTGTTTGATCAAGCTTGGGCCACTTGCAACGATAATAGCGGTTTTATTTTTCCCTTTTCTTTGATTGATAAAATCTTTAAATAAAGCTTTTGTAAGTATTTTTGGTGTATTTTCTATAGAAAACCTTAAATCTTGTGATAAAGTTGCTATTCTATTGCTTCCTTGCGCGTTAAAAACATACATAATTTTTTCATTTAGTTTTTTTTCTAATTCTTCTATGTGTATTTTATATTGATTGTAATAGGAATTTAAAGAATAAATTTTACTATCATAAAGATAGTTTCTAACAAAAAGCTCTCCTATTAAAAAGTTTATAATGCTATCCATATCAAAATCATTTGTATCCACCACATACAATCTTTTATCTTTTAATTCTTGACTAAAATCTATTAAATGAAAAACTATATAAAGTATTTCAATATTAGGTTCAAAAACAACTATACTTTTATGATTTTCATTTTTTAATAAAGCTTTATATAATAAACCATTACCTAGACCATAAAAAAATAAAACAGGATATCTTTCATATTTGGTATAAATTTCATTGTATTTTTCATCAAAGAATTTTTCAGGATTATCATATAAGCTTTGTTTTAATTCATGATCATATATATTGATATCAAAAGCACTTTTTCCTGCAAACACCTCAAAACGCTCATTTGTTTTTACATCTTCTATTTTATCAGCTAGAGTAGCATTATAACTTTCTAATGCCCCTAGATTTTTATTAAAGTTAGCTTCATAGGTGTTCATGAGAGACCTTTTTCTATGCTTTGAATTTGTAATTTTATATGAGGTATGATAAAATCAATCCAATTTATATGAATTTCTATATATTCTTTTCTTTTTGCATATTCTTCTTCTATGTTTGTAGGATTTTTTATATAATTTTGTGCAATTTTATATTCAAAATGAAAAAATATTGAACGAATAAGATCTAAGAAGTAATTTTTAAATTCTTCATCCTCAAACTTAGTTTTCATTTTATAAATTCTTTGACTTAGAGGGTTAAAGTCTTGATTTTCAAAATTTAAATTTTCTAAGCATCGAGCAAGATCTGATTTTAAAATTTCACATTCGTTGATGTAACTTCTTCCTAAAATAATAATCCCCCTCAAACACTCATCAATCTCATCTTTTTTATCTTGAATTTCTTTTTTACTTAAAGTTTGTAGTTTTTTAAATAAAACCTTATTTTCTTTCAATAAATTTTCACATAATTCTTTAAAAGGTTTTTCTATACTTCCTTCTATTCTAGCTCCACCTTCTGTGGCATTGTAGGTATTTATACCTAGTGGATTCATCAAGGCTATATCTTTTTCAAATGTTTCTTTAAAAACTTTCCACCATTTATTTGTCTCAACCTTACCATTGCCGCCATAAGCAGTAATAAATAAACCTTCTTTTCTATCATTTTCTATAGCTTCTCCATGGACATAGTCTTTAGGATGAGATTTACCATTCTCATCATAAGCTAAATCTTGACCTATTAAGATAATATTTTTATGTCCTAGTTTTACAGCTAACTCATAAGCCATATTGGCTACACTCATACCTGTACCTAAATATCCATAGTCATTCATATTTAAACTTTGTGCAAATGGTAGTGGTCTATGTACTAGCATAAACTGTCTATTATTTCTTTTTAGGTATTCTATAGCCTTTTGATGTACTACACTAGCTAAAATAAACAATATACCCTTATCAAATTCTTTAAAATCATTATCAAAACACTTAATAACTACATCATCTCTTTCAAGCATTAATACATAATCAGGCTTTATATTATGCTTTGCTAATATAGGATAAGCACTATCAGCACATATAATACTAGCTTTGTTGGCATATTCTTTTAATAAAGGTAATTGCTTTATTAAAGATGGACCAGTAGAAACTATAATAGCATTTTCTATTTTACCTTTTCTTTGTTTTAGTAAATCTTTTAAACTAGGGTTCGCTAATTGATAAGGTAGATTGTGTAAAAGTTGGGTGATACCTTCGAAGGAGTCTTCTGATGAGTTTCCTTGTCTAACAACCAAAGATTTTATGCTTTCTATGCACAAAGAGTTGGTTTTAGCTATGGCATCTTCATAGTTTTCATAGAAATTTGATATTAAGAGTAAATCATAAGTTTTAACAAAAAAGTGAATTTTCTCTTGTTCAAAAAAACGATAAAAAGTTAAAAAGTTAATATCTTCATATAAATAAATACAAAGTCTTTTATCCTGTAAATCTTGACTAAAATCATTTAAATGCAAAGCAATATATAAAAGTTCTATTTCAGGCTCTATAACGCAAATATAATCTTTGAGTGGATTTTTCAATAATTCAAAAATTAATATACCGTTGCCAATTCCAAAAAAAACTAAAAATGGATGTCTTTTATAATTTTGCTCATAAAAAGATAAATTATCTAAAGCATTTTGTATACAAAATTGTTTTGTTTTATGATCATAAATATCGTAGTTTTTTTCAAAAAGTTCAAATCTTTCGTTGGATTTTACTTGCAAGATTTTATCAGCTAAGCTTGCGTTGATTTCTTTTAAAACTTGTAAATTTTTAGAAAAATTAAGTTCAAGTAGCATTATAGTTCCTTATTTATATTTCTTTAAGCAAAAGCATAAATCATTCCAAAAAATCTTCTTCTTTTAGCGCTTGTCCAAATTCTATATCACAACTTGCTTTTTTGCCAAGTATGATAGGCAAAAATTTAGGATGCAAGCCAAGGTTTGGTCTTACACTTTTTACATTTTCTAGTGTAAAAATTTCTCCTTTTTTGATGTCTTTACTAGCATATAAGCTTCTTGCAAAATGGCGATTTTTTAAAGTTTTTTCATTTATTGTTAAGCTAGCTTTACCTAGTGCTTGCTCGCTTAAGCGCACCATGGAACACATTTGCTTAAACTCTTCATAGTTAAGACTAAATTTAGCATCAGCACTATTTAAAGTTTTATCTAATATAAAATGTTTTTCTATCACTCTTGCTCCAAGAGCTACGGCTAAAGTAGGTGCTAAAAATCCCTCGCTATGATCGCTTAAGCCTACTATGGTTTTAAATTTTCCTTGCAAGGTTTTAATGGTGTTTAAATTTAAATCACAAATTTGTGAAGGGTAGGCTGAAGTACATTTAAGTAAAATTAAATTTGGGTTGTTTTCTTCTTGGAAAATTTTAACAATCATTTCAAGTTCTTCTTCATAAGCTATACCCGTAGAAACTAAGGTAGGTTTGTTTTCTTTTGCTACATAACGCACAAAATCATAATCATTGACTTCAAAAGAAGCGATTTTATAAGCTGGGGGATTAAATTGTCTTAAAAAATTCACATCTTCTTTAGAGAAAGGACTAGAAAAGCAGATTAGCCCTTCATTTTTGGCGCATTCAAAAAGTTGTTCATGCCATTCATAGGGCGTCTTAGCTTCTTCATATAATTCATATAGTTTGCGTTCATGCCACAAACCACCTTCGATAATAAAATCTTTTTTATTAGAATTTAGTGTTAAGCTATCTGGGGTATAGGTTTGAATTTTTATGGCATCAGCTCCTGCTTTTTTAGCTGCTTGTATAGTTTTTAAAGCTACTTCAAGGCTGTTTGCGTGATTTGCTGAAAGCTCGGCAATGATGAAAACTTTTTCATTTAAATTGAAATTTCCTATAAACATTAAAAACCTTTTTTTAATTTAAATAAAAATTTACTATATTTTATATTTTAATTATTAATTATGATTAAAGGTTTATTTAGTAAAATAAATTTAATTAAGTTATCTAAGGAAAAACTATGACTAAAACACTTGAGTATTCGATTTATCATTTTTTTGAGCATATTTTAAAATTAAAAATTTCACAAAAAAGTATGATTAGGGGTGAGCTTTATGGAGCTTCTATACCTTTGTATTTTAAAGATGAAGAATATAGTTTTTATTTATTTTTCCAAAAACAAGCTTTAAATGAAATTGCGTTGTTTTTACTACATGAAGAATTAAAAGAAGATGGATTAGCAGATTTAGTAAAAGAAGTGGCTAATCAAATTATAGGTTATGCTAAAAAATTACTTAACGATACTAATGGAAAAGATGAATATCGCTTAGGGGTTCCTGAGTATTTAGGACGTATTGATGGATTTTCAAAAATTAAACTCAAAGAAAAATTTACTTATGAAGTAAAAAATGCTTCCTTTAGAATAGGTTATAAAAAAATATGATAGAAGATCATTTAGGATTATTGCAATCTTATGAAGATATTTTAGATATTAGTGTTGATTTTGTTAGTGAGCTTGGCACGACTAATATGAGTGTAAGAGATCTTTTAAAGCTAGAAGTTGGTTCTGTGATAGATCTTGAAAAGCCAGCAGGTGAGAGTGTGGAGCTTTACTTAAATAAAAGAATTTTTGGAAAAGGCGAGGTAATGGTGTATGAAAAAAACCTCGCAATAAGAATTAATGAGATTTTAGATTCTAAATCAGTATTGCAGTATTTTAAAAAAGAATTGCAATGAAATTTGTTTGGATTTTACTACTTGCTTTGCCTCTTTTTGGGGCAAAAATTCTTGATTATAATATCTATCCTAGAGAAGATAGGGTGGATATTACTTTTTCATTTGATATTCCTTATAAAGAAGGCATTAGTCAAAAGAGAAAAGGCGATATTATCATCTTTACACTAAATGCTCAAAGTGCTAAAGAAGAAGATAAGATAATAAATTCTAATATTGTTAAAAAAATAAAAATTTTTTCAGAAGGTAAAAAAACTTTTATAGCTTTAAGTATTGGCGATAAGATACAAATTAATGCAGATACGATTGGTGAGTATGGATTAAGATTACGTGCGCAAAAAGAGGGCACAAATTTAACTACCAAAAAAAACTTAAATGAAAAAGATGAGGAAATAAAAATGCAAGAGTATGATTTTACAAATTATATTTTAGTTGTAAGTGTTTTGATACTTTTGCTTATTGGACTTTGGTTTTTAAAAATGTATTTAAGACAAAAACATCCTTTAGATAGAAATTTTAATTTGATTTTTCAAAGACCACTTGATAGACATAACCAACTTGTGGTTTTTGAGTATGGCTTAAAACGCTATACTATGATTATAGGAAATTCTAATGTAGTATTAGAAACAAGTGAAGCTATGATGAAAAATGACGAACAAAATCAAACATCCCAAAAGCCAAAAGAAAAAGATTTTGACTCTTATTTTGAAGAAAATAAACAAAGATTGCAAAATTTACTTTTAAAACAAAATAATTAATTTTTTTGATTAAAAGCTAAAATGATAAGCTTTGGCTTTGAAATCTTTTTAATCTCTTCTTTTGAAAAATAAATTTGCTTTTTATCTGAGTAAATATATAAAGTATGGTTTTTTAGCATAAAATCAAGATTTATATCAGTATCTTTTGCTAATTTTTTTGCTAATGCAAGAATGAAATTAAGCCAAGTTAATATATGATTGTTTGGTAATAACTCTTTAACATGTTCAATAGCAAATGGATTGATTTTTTTACCATTGGCCTTTAAAAGAGTTGCAATAAGTAAAATTTCCTTATGTGAAAAGCCAAAATTTAAGCCACTCATTGCCATGTAGGCACTATGCTCATTAGCAAAATAAAAATTAATTCTTTCGCCTATGTGGGCTAGTTTGGCAGCATTTAAAAGATCTTTTTTAAAGCTAATATCAACTTTATGAACAGGTAAAAGTACATCAAATAATTTATTTGCAAAATATGCGCTTTTATCACTATAGTCTATATTAAAGCGATCTTGTAAAGATTTTAAACTCGGATTAAAATTAGGTGGAAATTTAGCATTAAATTTTGAAAAATCGGTAGTGTCGTTTTTTATATTGGCATATTTTTGAAAAAGATTGGATAAAAACACGCCCTCTCTTACACCCACTGCTGAGGTGATGATATTTTTGGCTTTTAAGTTTTTTGCTAAGGCTAAAAAGATTACGCAGCCTTCTTTTATGGTATCAAAACGATCCTTTTTGATATTAAAATCAACTAAATTTTTAGCATTTTGAATTTTTTCTATGTGGTTTTTTTCTTTCTCAAAACTATAGCTGAAATTATGGATTATTTTTAATGGATAAGAGTTTTTTTTCATTATAGAATTTGATAACGCTCTTAAGCTCCCACCTATGGCAATAATATTATCATTTTGAAAGCGCTTTGGAACTTGCATTAGCGCTTCTTGTATAAACTGATCTAGCGCATTTAATCTTTTAGTGTCATAAAAGATTTCTTTTAATCTTACCGTACCAAGATCAAGTGAAATACAATCTATAATTTTACCTTCTTTAATCAAGCAAAGCTCGGTTGATCCTCCGCCTATGTCTATAGTAGTGGCATTTTGAATATTTGATAACAAATTTAACGCAGCAAGACCGCCTAAAAATGATTCGGTTTTTCCGTTGATACATTTGATATTTAAACCTACATTTTTTGCTATTCTAGATATGAAATCTTTAGCATTCGGTGCATCTCTTAGCGCAGAAGTTCCAACAGCAATAATTTTTCTACATTTTTCTTTTAAAGCTTTTTCTTTAAAGTAAGCCAAAGCTTTCTCTGCTTTAAGCATAGCTTCTTCTTGGAGGATTTTGTTATTATTATAGGCATTTTCTCCAAGTCTTACTTTCTTTTTGTGTTCGCTACAAATGAAAAAACCATATCTTGAGGTTCTTTCAAAAACCACCATACGAACGGAATTAGAACCAAGGTCAATTACTGCTGTTTTTTTGGCCATTAAATATCTTTGTTTTTATGTTTCAAGCGAAGTTCATCGATGCTTTCTACATTGTCAGGATCAGGTATGATACAATCTACAGGACAGGCTACTATACAGGCTGGTTCTGAAAATTCATTCACACATTCAGTGCATAGATCAGGATCTATAACATAGATTGGATCGTTATCATAAATAGCCTCATCTGGACATTCTTCCCTGCATGCATCACAGGATATACATTCTCTAGTGATTAAAAGTGACATACTTTTCCTTTTATGAGTAATAAAGCAAACTTATACTATATAAAAACTTATAGCTAATTTAAATGAAAGAAAAATTAAATTTAATTTTTAGAATGATTGAATCATTCTAAAAATTTTTAGTTAGTTTTTTTAGGAAAACAAAAGCGATATCCTCTGCGACGCACAGTTTCTATAGTAGAGATATTGAGTGGTTTATCCATTTTTTGTCTTATTTGATTGATTGCAACTTCTATAACATTTGGAGTTACAAGTTCAGGTTCTTCCCAAATAGCATCTAAAAGTTGTTCTTTTGATACGATTTGATCAGAATGTCTAGCAAGGTGAGTTAAAACTTCAAAAGGCTTTCCTTTTAATTCTATATCCTTTCCTTGATAAGTGATTTTTTCTTCATCAGGGTCAATCACTAAATCATCAATTTTAATCACATTAGTTCCACCAAATCTAAGTCTAGCTTCGATTCTTGCCATTAAAATTTCAAAATCTAAAGGTTTTTTTATATAATCATCTGCTCCAGCTTTTAAAGCTTTGATTTCATTTTCTTTGTCTGCTTTTGAGCATATTGTAACTATAGCAGTTCTTGGAGATTTTTGTTTGATAGCATTGATCAAATCGCTTGCGTCGTTATTGCCTATAGTCCAATTTGATAATACTAAATCATAGTGTCTAATACCTATAAAATACTCAGCGTCTTTAAAATTTTCTGAAGTATCACTTTGGTAACCAAACTCGTTTAAGGTATTTGATAAGGTTTTGTTAAGCGATGCTTCATCTTCTACAACTAAAATACGCATTTTATTCCTTTGAAGATAGTTTTAGTGCAAAAGTATAACACAAATTAAGCAAATATTCAAAATTCTTTAAAAAATTTTTAATATTTTTTGCTTAAACTAGCTCCAACACGTGCATTTTTAATAATATCAGGCTTATAGCAGGTAATATGTATAAACTGAAGTTTTTTATGGTGCTTTTTGATATCTTTGCATATATATTTTAAAGATTTTTCTATAGTTTTAAATTTTTTCTTTTTGTAGATTTTTTCTATTCTAGCACATAATTTTGCATAATCTAAAAATTTTTTACTTTTAGCTTCTAATTCTATTAAGACTTTTTGCTCTTGAATTCTTTCAAAATCCAAAAGCCCTATAATACATTTAAATTCTAAGCTAACTTTTATATGACTTTGCATTCTTGTTTTCCGATTAATCTTAAAATATTTGGTATATGCTTATAAATAACTATAAAAGCGATAATAAATATCGGCGCATGGGTGTTAATCACAGGCATATCATAATGAAATATAAAAGAAGTTATGATTAAAACAACCAAGGCTCCAAGCGAAGCTAAGCTTGAAATTTTAAATACCTTTCCTATGATAAACCAAGCTAAAACCGCAGATATAATTTCAAAAGGTAAAAATACTGCTAAAACTCCAGCTCCAGTAGCTACCCCCTTACCCCCTTCAAATTTTAAATAAGGAGAAAAACAATGGCCAAATACCGCTAAAACCGCCATAGTCCATAAGATATTTTCATCATAGCCTAAAAATTTTGTTACTAATATAGGTATAATCCCTTTAAGTGCATCTAGAACAATAGTTGCAACAGCAAGTGTTTTGGCAAGCTTAGGATCACTTTCTTTTACTACTCTTAAAACATTAGTAGCGCCTATGCTTTTACTACCTACATTTTTGATATTTGTTTTGGCAAAAATTTGAGCTAGTAAAAGTCCAAATGGTATAGCACCTATAAGATAAGCCAAAAGATAGATTATTAAATTTTCCATTTACTTTTTATCCTGATTTTATAAAACTTTATAAAATGATAGCAAAAAACCCTGAAATAAATATTTAAGAGATAATTTATCCTATAATAATTTTTATTGTTAAATAGAAATTTTTTATTTTGTTTAAAGAAAATTATAGATATATTTTCAATAAGTTTATTTTAAATAGGCTTTATTTTATCTTATTTAGGAGTAGATAATGAAAAAAATTTCATTATTAGTTGTATCATCATTATTAGTTGCATCAACTGCTTTTGCTAATGATAGAGCTTTATTAGATGAAGCAAAAGCTGCAGGTTTAGCACCTTTACCAAAGGATCAAGCAGGTGTTGAAAAACTATTAAAAGAAATGGGAGTTAAGGCTAGCAAATTTTCTAAAGAAAAAGCTAATCTTGGTAAAAAATTGTATTTTGAACCAAGACTTTCTAAAAGTGGTTTGATTTCTTGTAATACCTGTCATAATTTAGGTATGGGTGGTGCTGATGGTATAGCAGCTGCTGTAGGACACAAATGGACAGCTAATCCTCATCATTTAAATTCGCCAACAGTTTATAACTCAGTTTTAAATTCAACTCAATTTTGGGATGGTAGAGCAGGTACTTTAGCAGATCAAGCAAAAGGGCCAATCGAAGCAGAACCTGAAATGGCAACCCCAGCTAAATTAGCAGTAGAAAAAATTTCCTCTATGCCAGAATATGTAAAAGAATTTAAAAAAGTTTATGGAAGCAGCGGAGTGACTTTTGACAATATCGCAGATGCTATTGCTACATTCGAAAGAACACTTTTGACTCCATCTAAATTTGATAAATTCTTAGAAGGTGATACAAAAGCTTTAAGTAAAAAAGAAAAAGAAGGTTTAAAAACTTTCATCGATAAAGGCTGTACAGCTTGCCATACAGGGGTAAATTTAGGTGGTAGTATGCAGGCTTTCCAAGTAGCAGCTAAATATAAATTTGCAAATGTAGGAGATTTTAAAGGTGATGCAAATGGTTTAGTTAAAACTCCAACCTTAAGAAATATTGCTGAAACAGCTCCATACTTCCATAATGGTGCTATTTGGTCTTTACAAGAAGCAATCAAAGAAATGGGTAGTGTGCAACTTGGTATAGAAATTTCTGACAAAGAAGCAGCTTCTATAGAAACTTTCTTACATGCCCTAACAGGTAAAAAACCAAGCATTACTTATCCTCAACTTCCAAAAGCAACTGAAAAAACTCCAAAGCCAGAGCTTTAATTTAAATCTTAAGACGCTTTTTGCGTCTTAAGCTTACTTTATATAAAATCAAGATATAATTACCGCTTTTAACCACTAAAGCTTTTTAAATTTATGTTTTATACATAATGCTTTATGGTGCTACCAAAATATTTTAAGAAAGGATAGCTGTATGTATGCTATTATAAAACACAGTGGAAAACAATACAGAGTAAGTCAAGGTGATGAGCTTAAACTAGATCGTTTTGAAGCTGAAGCAAAATCAAGCGTAGAAGTAAGTGAAGTTCTTGCTGTATGCGATAAAGAATTAAAGGTAGGTGCGCCGTTTGTTGCGGGTGCAAAAGTTGTTTTAGAAGTGATTGCTCATGGAAAAGACAAAAAAGTTGTAATTTATAAAAAAAGACGTAGAAAAGACTCAAAATTAAAACGCGGTTTCAGAAGACAATTTACTCGCGTTAGAGTAGTAGATATTAAAGCTTAAGGAGTAAAGAATGGCACACAAGAAAGGTCAAGGTTCAACTCAGAATAATCGTGATTCTATAGGTCGTCGTCTAGGTGTTAAAAAATTTGGTGGAGAATTTGTTCGCGCTGGCAACATCATCATTCGCCAAAGAGGAACAGCAACTCATGCAGGCAATAACGTAGGTATGGGAAAAGATCATACAATTTTTGCTTTAATTGATGGTTTTGTAAAATTTGAAAGAAAAGATAAAAATAGAAAAAAAGTTTCTGTTTATCCTGCATAATTTTCCTAGATTATCTAGGAAAATTCTTTGTAAATATAAATTCTTAATACAAGATGGCTTTTGAATGTATAGAATATCCAAGGATGAATTAAGAAGATATATTCTAGAGCAAATTTCAGATGATGTGAAAATAAAACAAGTAGAAGATCTTATTGAAAAAGCTATGAAGGATCTTCAATACACAGAAATAAATATAAAAAATATAGATGAAGTAACAAAATATATCTTAGAAAAAAATACATTAGCTGATAAGAAATTAAGCAGTTCTAGAAAAAATAATTTTTTACCTTTTTTGACTGCATTAATTATAGGTGGTAGTGGAGTTTATTATTATAAGAATGAAACTCGTTATACAGTAAAAGAAGAATACGCATTTATTTCAACTTGCGTTGGATTAAACTTAAGCCATGAAAGAAAATGGGCGTGTATTGCAAAATTGGAAATATGTCAAAAAAATGAAAAAAGTTTTATCGAGTGTGCAAAACACTATTCTTCAGAATAGTGTTTAATTAAAATTTTATAATATTCATCTCCAAAAATTTCTCTTTCAAATTGATCGTCAATTAATGGTTTATAAATTTTATCTTTTTTTATTTCTTCGTTTTCTAGCAAGAAACTATATATTTTTTCTATTTCATTTTTTGGAGCACCTCTTTGTATGATTTTTTTATATTTATCAACATACTGTTTTCTTGTTCTCTCATCTATAATATATAATTTTCCACACTCTTCTTGGAGGTCTATATAGGCATCTATAAATTCTCTTTGGCTTTTGTAGGCTTTTTTTAAATTTTTTGTTATAAATTCTTGATAATTATTTTTATATTTTTTTTGATAGAGTTTTTCCATTTTGTCCCTATTTGTCTCTAGTGTATTTTATAAAATTATATCTATAAAGTTATTAACTTTATAATTTTTTAAAAAAAGGAGAATTAAATGAACAAAAAAATTGATCCCAAAGATAATGCATCAAATATGCAAAATCCAAATAAAGGTACACCTGGAACAAATAAGCAATATGATCAAAATCAAGGAAATCGCGGGAAGCAATTAAATCCTAATCAAAAAAATAAATGAGGCTATAATATATAGTTACAAATACTATAACACCTAATAATTAGAGATAAATATTCTAAAATTAGGTGTATTTTCTACTTTAAAATTTAAAAAAAGCTACTCTTTTGAAATTATTTATATTTTGATATACTTCTTTTTAATTTATTTAAGGTTATATATGTTTATAGATAATGTAAAATTAGTTTTAAGTTCAGGTAATGGTGGCAAAGGCGCTGTGAGTTTTCGCCGTGAAAAACATGTTCCACTTGGTGGACCTGATGGTGGCGATGGTGGAAATGGTGGCGATGTGTATTTTATATGTGATAATAATACTCATACCCTAGCACACTTTAAAGGCAAAAAAGAACTTAAAGCACAAAATGGCCAACCAGGTTTGGGCCGTAATAAAAATGGCAAAAGAGGGGAGAGTTTAGAGTTGATTGTCCCTCAAGGCACTCAAGTAATTGATGCACAAAGTGGGGAAGTTTTACTTGATATGCTAGTAGAAGGCCAAAAAGAACTCTTTTTAAGAGGCGGTAAAGGTGGTCTTGGTAATACTCACTTTAAAAACTCTACTAATCAACGCCCAGATTATGCCCAACCAGGCGTGGCAGGAAAAACCTTAAGCGTGCGTTTAGAGTTAAAACTCATAGCAGATGTTGGGCTTGTAGGCTTTCCAAATGTAGGAAAATCCACTCTTATAAGCGTAGTGTCTAATGCAAGACCTGAAATAGCTAATTATGAATTTACTACTTTAACTCCAAAACTTGGTATGGTTGAAGTAGATGATTATAATTCTTTTGTAATGGCAGACATTCCAGGTATTATAGAAGGTGCAAGCGATGGTAGGGGTTTGGGACTTGAGTTTTTAAGACACATAGAAAGAACTTCTTTTTTACTTTTTGTGCTTGATCCATTAAGAGATATGAGTTTAAAAGAACAATTTTGCATTTTAAGAAAAGAATTAGAAAAATTTTCAAGCAAACTTTATGCAAGAAATTTTGGCTTAATGCTTTCAAAAAGTGATAGTGTAAATTTAGGTGAGGAATTTGCACAAAAAATGGAAGATGATTATAATGAGTTAAAAGCTTATTTGCAAAGTCAAAATAATCCACAAAGCTTTTTTGTTAAAGTATCAAGCCTTGAAAAAACAGGTTTAAAAGAGCTTAAATTTATGCTTTTAGAAGAAGTTAAAAAAATTAGAAACCAAAATAATCTTTGATGAGTGAAAATTTAACTATAGATTTTATCCAAGAATATATCAAGTCCAATTTTAAAGGCTTGGTGTATAAATTTACGTATAAAGAACATAGCTTTTTTTATAATCCCGATAAGGTTTTAAAAAACGGAGTTTATTTTTGTACTATTAAAGAAAATGATGGCATAAATGATAAAGCTTCGAATTTAAATAGAGAAGGTGTGTTTCGTCTAAGTTGCTCTCTTTGTGATCAAGATTATCAAAATCTTTTTGGTCAAAAACCTAAAAAAGCTTTAAAGGGTGAGATTGTTAGTTTAAATTATGATTTTTCTATGCTTGATCTTATCATGCCTCATCCAATTTATGCTTATATGGGATATATTTGTATTAACAATCCTTCAAGAAAAAATTTTGAAATTTTTAAAGATTATCTTGAGCTTTCATATCAAAAAGCTATAAAAACTTATCAAAAAAGGATAGCGGCACTATGAAAAATATCATTTTTATGGGAACTCCCTCTTATGCAACATGTATTTTAAAAGAGCTTGTTGATAAAGGGTTTAATGTCCAAGCTTTATTTACCCAGCCTGATAAACCTGTGGGAAGAAAGCAAATTTTAACTCCAAGTGATACTAAAAAATTTGTTTTAGAAAATAATTTAAATATAGAAATTTTCACTCCAAAAAGCTTAAAAGATGAAAATATAATCAATGGAATAAAAAGCTTAAAACCTGACTTTATAGTTGTTGCTGCTTATGGGAAGATTTTATCAAAAGAAGTTTTAGATATTGCTCCTTGTATCAATTTACATGCTTCCTTGCTTCCTAAATATCGTGGCGCTTCGCCTATACAAAGTGCTATTTTAAATGGGGATAAAATAAGCGGGGTTTGCACTATGCTTATGGAAGAAGGGCTTGATAGTGGTGCTATTTTAGAAAACATAGAATGTGATATAGAAGGTAAAAATTCAGCTGAGGTTTTTACCATGCTTTCAAATTTAGCAGCTAAGCTTACTATTTCTACGCTTTTAAATTTTGAAAAAATTGTCCCAAAAAAGCAAGATGAAAGTTTGGTTACACATTGTAAAAAAATCAAAAAAGAAGATGGGTTGATTAATTTGGATAATGCAAGTGAAATCTATCAAAAATTTCTAGCTTTTACACCTTGGCCTGGAGTTTTTTTAGAAAATGGTTTGAAATTTTTAGATATAGAATTAATTGATGGTGAAAAAACTCAAAAATCAGGTGTGATTTTACAAATAGAAAAGGAAAGCTTTTTGCTTTCATGTAAAAAAGGTATTTTAAGGATTAAAACTTTACAAGAAAGTGGAAAAAAAGCTTTAGATGCTAAGACTTATTTAAATGGAAAAAGGTTAAAACTTGGAGATAGTTTATTTTGATGAGCTTGAATCAACTCAAGTTTATTTAAGTGATAAAATTCGCAGTGGAGAGATTACTAGCAATACAGCCATTTGTGCTTTTATCCAAAGTGCCGGTATAGGTAGTAGGGATAATACTTGGCAAAGTAAGCAAGGAAATTTACATGTATCTTTTTGTATAAAAACTCAAGAATTAGCACAAGATCTTCCTTTAGCTTCTGCTAGTATATATTTTGCATTTTTAATGAAAGAAGTACTGCAAAGACAAAATTCAAAAGTATGGATTAAATGGCCTAATGATTTTTATATAGAAGATAAAAAAATAGGCGGATTGATGAGTTCTAAAATCAATGATTTTTTGGTTGTAGGAATGGGGATTAATCTTAAATATGCTCCATTTAAAGCTGAAATTTTAGACATAGAAGTGGATATAACAAAACTTTTAAATGAGTATTTTTCTTATGTAGATGAGAAAATTTTATGGAAGAATATTTTTAGCAAGTATATGCTAGAATTTGAAAAATCAAGAAATTTTTTTATACATAATGAAGGTAAGATTTTATCTTTAAAAGATGCTTTATTGTATAAAGATGGTTCTATATTGTTAGATAATAAAAGGATATATAGTTTAAGATGAGTGAGATAATAACTATTGCAAATCAAAAAGGTGGAGTAGGTAAAACTACTACCGCTATTAATCTAGCGGCTTCTTTGGCAGTAGCTGAAAAAAAGGTTCTTTTGATAGATATTGATCCACAAGCTAATGCTACAACAGGACTTGGTTTTAATAGAAGTAATTATGAATATAATATTTATCATGTTTTTATAGGTAGGAAAAAACTTTCTGAGATTATTTTAAAAACTGAGCTTCCGCAATTATACTTAGCTCCATCAAATATTTCTTTGGTTGGAATTGAGCAAGAAGTAGTAAAAGAAAGCGGAGAATATAGAACAATTTTAAGAGAAAAAATTAAAGAAATTGCCAAAGATTATGATTTTATTATCATTGACTCACCTCCTGCACTTGGAAGCATTACGGTAAATGCTTTTGCAGCAAGTGATAGTGTTATTATTCCTATACAATGTGAGTTTTATGCACTTGAGGGTGTTGCGATGGTTTTAAACACTATTAAATTTGTAAAAAAAACTATCAATCCAAAACTAAAAATAAAAGGCTTTTTACCAACTATGTATAGCTCACAAAATAATCTTTCAAAAGATACTGTGGAAGATTTAAAGCAAAATTTCAAACAAAAGCTATTTAGAACAGGTGATAATGAAGATGATTTCATCATCATACCAAGAAATGTAAAACTTGCTGAAAGTCCAAGCTATGGAAAGCCTATTATACTTTATGATATAAAATCTCCAGGTTCAGTGGCATATCAAAATTTAGCACATTCTATATTAGGATAAAAAATGGCAAAAAAAAGTGCATTAGGAAGAGGTTTAAGTAGTATTTTGGCTGATATTGATGAGGTTTATGAAAAAGAATTAGGCTCTAATGAAGGTAGAATAGAAGAAATTGATATAGATTTAATTAGCCCAAACCCTTATCAACCAAGAAAAAATTTTGATACCCAAGCTTTAGAAGAACTTGCAGGTTCTATTAAAGAATATGGTTTGATTCAGCCTGTTGTGGTTTTTAAAAAAGATGAATTTGATTATATTTTAATAGCAGGTGAGAGAAGATTTAGAGCATGTAAGCTTTTAGAAAAAGAACAGATTAAAGCTGTAGTTTTAAATGTAGATGATATAAAATTACGTGAGCTTGCTTTAATAGAAAATATTCAAAGAGAGAATCTAAATCCTATAGAGCTAGCACATTCTTATAAGGAATTGTTAGAAATTCATGATATCACTCAAGAAAAATTAGCCGATCTTATCCATAAATCAAGACCCCAAATTGCTAATACCTTAAGACTTTTAAATTTAAATGAGCAAACGCAAAATTTTATTATAGAAGGTAAAATTTCACAAGGTCATGCAAAGGTTTTAGTGGGGCTTGAAAAAGAAGAAGAAAAAATGATAGTTGATACCATCATAGGACAAAAGCTCAATGTAAGAGATACTGAAAAATTAATTAAAAATTTTAAAAATACAAATCAATTAGAAAAAAACACAATTTCAAATAAACAATATCAATCTATAATAAATTTAAAAGAAAAAATTGAATCTTTAGGCTTAAAAGTAAATGCAAAAGATTTAAAAATAACTATAAATTTTGAAAATGAAGATGAGGTTAGGGAATTTCTAAAGACATTAAATTAAATATGTTTTTAGGTATATTTTGCTATAATTTCGCGTTTTATTTAGATTTATTTAGGAGTATTAATGTTTAATGATGTACATTTTTCCATCATGATAGCCACCGGTGTCATTTTTTTGTTTATGATAGCGATTTTAAATTCTATGCTCTATAAACCTTTGATTAAATTTATGGATTCTAGGGATTTAACTATAAAAAATGATGAAGAAAAAATGAAAAAAAATTCTGATGATGTTTCAAATGTAGAAAGTGAATTAGAAAAAATTCATATTCAAACAAGAGATGAAATCAATCAAATTAAAGCAAAAGCAATAGAAGAAGCTAAAATAAAACAAGAAAAAGAATTATCAACAAGAAAAAGAGAATTAGAAGATCAAATGCTTGTTTTTCTTAAAAGTCTAAGAGAAAAAGAAAAAGAATTAAAAGAAGAAATGCGTTTAAAAATGCCAGAATTTAAACAAAGCTTTAAAAATAGCTTGAGTAAAATTTAAGGAAGATAAATGTTGAAAAAAATTGCATTGTTATCAGTACTTCCTTTTTATGCTTTTGCAGCAGGTAATGGAAGTGGTGAATATGATATAATTCCAAGAGCGGTTAATTTTGTTTTATTTGCTGCTATTTTGTATTATTTTATTGCAACTCCTTTGAAAAATTTTTATAATGGTAGAATTGCAAAAATTGCTTCTAGAATGAATGAAATTCAAGAAAAGCTTATCGCGAGTAAAAATCATAAGTTAGAAATGATGAAAAAACTAGATTTAGCCAAACAAGAAGCGATCAATGCAGTAGCTCTTGCAAAAAAAGAGGCTGAAATTATCACAGATAAAATAGAAGCTGAAACGAAAATGGAAATTAAGGCTTTAGAAAAAACTTATGAAGAACATAAAGAATATGAAATAAGAAAAATGGAAAAAGAAGTTGTGCAAGCGGTTTTAGAAGAAATTTTTGAAGATCAAAATTTACAACTTCAGCAAAAAGAAATTCTAAATATCATGATGAAAAAGGTGTCTTGATGGAAAGTGTGATTGCAAAAACTTATGCAAAGGCGATATTAGAAAGAAATGATTTTGAAGATTTTTATTCTAATTTATTAGAGTTAAGTTCAGCTTTTGCATCTAATAAATTTATAGATGTTTTAAATTCTTATGAGATAAAACAAGGAAAAAAACTAGAGTTTATACTTTCTTTATTAGATAATCCAAGCGATGCTTTTAAAAATTTTATAAATTTAATCGTAGATAATAAAAGGGAGATGTTAATCCCAGAAATCACTAAAGAATTGAGTGAGCAAAAAGCATTAAAAGAAAATACATTCTTAGGGCAAGTTTATTCAAAAGAACAATTAAGTGCAGAAGAAATTAAAAATTTAGAAGAAAAACTTAGCGCTAAGTTTAATGCAAAAATTAGATTAGATAGTAAAATAAGTGATAATGACAGTGTGAAGATTAGCTTAGATGGTCTTGGTTATGAAATTTCATTTTCAATGCAAAGCTTAAAAGCTAAAATGAATGAATATATATTAAAAGCAATTTAAGGAGATTTGATGAAATTTAAAGCAGATGAAATTAGTTCTATTATAAAAGAAAGAATTGAAAAATTTGACTTTAATCTTGAAATAGAAGAAACTGGTAAAATTATTTCAGTTGCTGATGGTGTTGCTAAGGTTTATGGTCTTAAGAATGCTATGGCTGGAGAGATGGTTGAATTTGAAAATGGTGAAAAAGGAATGGTGCTTAACCTTGAAGAATCAAGTGTTGGTATTGTTATCTTAGGAAAAGGTCTTGGTCTTAAAGAAGGAAGTTCCGTAAAAAGACTAAAAAAACTTCTAAAAGTTCCGGTAGGCGATGCGTTGATAGGACGTGTTGTAAATGCTTTGGGTGAGCCAATTGATGCTAAAGGTGTGATTGAGGCAAGTGAATATCGCTTTGTGGAAGAAAAAGCAAAAGGTATTATGGCTAGAAAAAGCGTTCATGAGCCACTACACACAGGTATTAAAGCAATTGATGCTTTAGTTCCAATTGGTAGAGGACAAAGAGAGCTAATTATCGGTGATAGACAAACAGGTAAAACAACTGTAGCAATCGATACTATCATTAGCCAAAAAGGTAAAGATGTTATTTGTATTTATGTTGCAATTGGTCAAAAACAAAGCACAGTTGCTCAAGTAGTTAAAAAGCTTGAAGAATATGGTGCAATGGATTATAGTATAGTAGTAAATGCAGGTGCTTCTGATCCTGCTGCATTGCAATATCTTGCTCCATATACAGGCGTAACTATGGGTGAATATTTTAGAGATAACTCAAGACATGCGTTGATTGTTTATGATGATTTAAGTAAGCATGCTGTTGCATATCGTGAGATGTCTTTGATCTTACGTCGTCCTCCAGGTCGTGAAGCTTATCCAGGGGATGTGTTTTATTTACATTCAAGATTGCTTGAAAGAGCAAGTAAATTAAGTGATGAGCTTGGCGCGGGAAGCTTAACAGCATTACCTATTATTGAAACTCAAGCGGGTGATGTTTCAGCTTATATTCCAACCAATGTTATTTCAATCACAGATGGGCAAATTTTCTTGGAAACAGATTTATTCAACTCAGGTATTCGTCCTGCGATTAATGTTGGTTTATCTGTATCTCGTGTTGGTGGTGCTGCACAAATTAAAGCAACAAAACAGGTTTCAGGTACATTAAGACTTGATTTAGCTCAATATAGAGAGTTGCAAGCTTTTGCACAATTTGCAAGTGATTTGGATGAAGCAAGTAGAAAGCAACTTGAGCGTGGGCAAAGAATGGTTGAAGTTTTAAAGCAACCTCCATATTCTCCACTTTCAGCTGAAAATCAAGTAGTGATGATTTATGCAGGAACTAAAGGATATTTAGATGATATAGCAGTTTCTAAAATTGGAGAATTTGAAGCGGCTTTATATCCATTTATTGAAGCTAAATATCCAGAAATTTTTGAGCAAATTAGAACCAAAAAGGCTTTAGATAAAGATTTAGAAGAAAAATTAGCTAAAGCATTGAGTGAGTTTAAAGCAAACCACATATAAGGTTTTTAAATGTCTAATTTAAAAGAAATTAAAAGAAAAATAAAAAGTGTTCATAACACGCAAAAGACAACTAATGCTATGAAGCTTGTCTCTACTGCCAAATTAAGAAAGGCAGAAGAGGCAGCTAAAAAGTCAAAAGTTTTTGCTCAAAAAATTGATGAAGTTTTATCTGAAATTGCATTTAAGATTAATCAATATGAGGGTCTTGATGATAAACTTCCGTTTTTTAGAAAAAAAGACAATATTGAAAAAATGGATATTATTTTTATTACTGCCGATAAAGGTTTATGTGGTGGTTTTAACATCAAAACCATTAAAACAGTAAATGAAATGCTTGAAGATTGTAAAGCAAAAAAAATCAAAGTAAGATTAAGGGCTATTGGTAAAACAGGTATAGAGTATTTTAATTTTCAAAATATTGAAATTTTAGAAAAGTATTTAGATACAAGCTCTAGTCCTGACTATGAAAAAGCATGTGCTATTATACAAAGTGCAGTAGATGATTTTGTAAATGAAGTAACCGATAAAGTTGTAATTGTACATAATGGCTATAAAAATATGATTTCTCAAGAAATTCGTATTAATGAATTATTGCCAGTACAAGCTATTGCAAGTAAGGAAGAACAAGAATCACAGTCTTTAATGGACTTAGAGCCAGAAGATGAAGAAATCTTAAATGATTTGCTAAAAACTTATTTTGAATATAATATGTATTTTTCTTTGGTTGATTCTTTGGCGGCTGAACATAGTGCAAGAATGCAGGCTATGGATAATGCAACCAATAATGCAAAAGCAAGAGTTAAACAACTTAACTTAGCTTATAATAAAGCAAGACAAGAATCTATTACCACCGAATTGATAGAGATTATCAGCGGTGTTGAGTCAATGAAATAAATTTAGGAGTGATGATGCAAGGTTTTATTTCTCAAGTTTTAGGACCAGTGGTTGATGTTGAATTTAAAGAATATCTTCCACAAATTAATGAAGCTATTATTGTTAATTATGAATTAGAAGGAAAAGAATGTAAGCTAGTTCTTGAAGTAGCTGCACATTTAGGTGATAATAAAGTAAGAACTATTGCTATGGATATGACTGATGGTCTTGTTAGAGGTTTAGCAGTAGAAGCAACTGGTAACCCAATCAGTGTTCCAGTGGGTGAAAAAGTTCTTGGAAGAATTTTTAATGTAACGGGTGATTTAATTGATGAGGGCGAAGAGATTAATTTTGATAAACATTGGTCAATTCACAGAGATCCTCCTCCATTTGAAGAGCAAAGCACAAAAAGCGAAATTTTTGAAACAGGTATTAAGGTAGTTGATTTGCTAGCTCCTTATGCTAAAGGTGGTAAAGTTGGTCTTTTTGGTGGTGCCGGTGTTGGTAAAACCGTTATTATTATGGAATTAATTCACAATGTTGCATTTAAACATAGTGGATATTCAGTTTTTGCAGGTGTTGGTGAAAGAACACGTGAAGGTAATGACCTTTATAATGAAATGAAGGAAAGTAACGTATTAGATAAAGTTGCACTGTGCTATGGTCAAATGAATGAACCACCAGGCGCAAGAAATCGTATTGCTCTAACAGGTCTTACTATGGCTGAGTATTTTAGAGATGAAATGGGACTTGATGTATTGATGTTTATTGATAATATCTTTAGATTTTCTCAATCAGGTTCAGAAATGTCAGCGCTTTTAGGAAGAATTCCTTCAGCTGTTGGTTATCAACCAACTCTAGCTAGTGAAATGGGTAAATTCCAAGAAAGAATTACATCAACCAAAAAAGGCTCTATTACTTCAGTTCAAGCAGTTTATGTACCAGCAGATGACTTAACAGACCCTGCTCCTGCAACTGTTTTTGCACACTTAGATGCAACTACGGTTTTAAATAGATCGATTGCTGAAAAAGGTATTTATCCAGCTGTTGATCCACTCGATTCTACTTCAAGAATGCTTGATCCACAAATTATAGGTGAAGAGCATTATAAAGTAGCGCGTGGAGTACAATCAGTGCTTCAAAAATATAAAGATTTGCAAGATATTATTGCTATTTTAGGTATGGATGAGTTAAGTGAAGAAGATAAATTAATTGTTGAAAGAGCAAGAAAAATTGAAAAATTCCTATCTCAACCATTCTTCGTTGCAGAAGTATTTACAGGAAGTCCTGGTAAATACATTAGTTTAGAAGATACGATAGCAGGCTTTAAAGGTATTTTAGAAGGAAAATACGACCATTTACCAGAAAATGCTTTCTATATGGTAGGTGGAATTGATGAAGTTATTGAAAAAGCAGAAAAACTTAAGGCTTAATAATGGATAATTTAATACATATAGAGGTGGTAACACCTCTTGGTATGATTTATAATGATAATGTAAAATCTATTGTTCTTCCTGGAAGTGAAGGTGAGTTTGGTGTTTTAAAAGGACACGCGTCTTTAATCTCTTCTTTAAAGGCAGGAATTATAGATATAGAAAAATCAGATTCAACTCATGAATTAGTTGCTATTGATTCAGGCCATGCAAAGGTATCTGAAACTAAAGTAAGTGTTTTAGCAAAAGGTGCTGTATGGGTTGGTGGAAATAGCGATAGTGAAATAGCAAAAAGATTAGAAGAAGCAAAAGATTTGATTAAATCTATGAGTAGTGATAGCGTTGCTTTAGCTTCTACTTTTGCTAAGATGGATAATAATGTAAGGCAAAAATAGTGGATTTTCAAGCAATTTTTCATTTCTTTGAAAATACAAGCTTAATCACTTATATTGTATTAGCTTGGCTTTCAGTGTATTTTATACTTAGTTTTAGTATTTTATTTTCAAGATTAATGCTTATTAATAAATGGACTCAAAATGAAAGTCAAGCTTTAGAAGCTTTAATGAGAGGGGAAAAAGATTTAAGTCAAAGTGCGTCAATTTTAAAAAAATGTGTGGAAATTGATGAAACTAAAATGAACATTTATAAAAATTCTGTAGAAAAAAAAGCTACAATAGGATTAACTTGGCTTAGTATCATAGCTTCAACCTCTCCTTTTATAGGGCTTTTTGGTACAGTGATTTCTATACTTGAAACCTTTGGTGGTTTAGAAATGCAAAATTCTTTAAGCATTATTGCTCCTAAAATTAGTGAAGCTTTGGTGGCTACAGGTTGTGGGATTTTAGTAGCAATCCCTGCATATAGCTTTCATTTGATTATCAAACGCAAGGCTTATGAGTTGATTAATATCTTAGATAGTGAAATTAAGGTGCTGGTAAGTTCTATAAAGGCTTAATTTATGTTTTTAGAAGAAAAACCCGAATTAAATATTACACCTTTGGTAGATATTATGCTTGTGTTGCTTGCTATTTTAATGGTAACAGCACCAAGTATCACATATGAAGAAAAAGTTCAACTTCCTCAAGGTTCGCAAAAAACTTCAAGTGCTCCAAATATTAAAAGTTTAATTGTAACAATTAATGCAAAAAAAGAAATTTTTATAGGAAAAGATAAATTTGATTTTATAAGTTTTGCGGATAATATGAATGCTTTAAAACTTCAGTATAACACACAAGAGACAGTTTTCATAAGAGCAGATAAGAATCTAAAATATGATGATGTAATGAGTGTTTTAAGAACAATGAAACATTTAGGTTTCCAAAAAGTTGCTTTGCAAACTGAGTAAAAAATGGAAGAAAATTCTACACATAATCTTAAAGCTTTTATTTATGCAACTTTAGTTTATTTTTTTGTTGTTTTTTTGGTATTTTTTAAGTTGGTTGAGTATAAACCAAAAGCCATTGAATATACTGATGATCCTAATAGTTTTATTAATATAGAACTTGGCGATAGTATAAATCAAAATCAAGTAAATATGATACAAGAATTGCAAAAAGAAAATTTGCAAAGCTTATTTGAAGAAAATCTTCTGCAAAAATACACCACAAACAAAAGTGTCAATACGCAAAATATAGAACAACAAGCAAGTGTTTTTAATGAGTTGTTTGGTAAAATAGAAGACTATCAAGAAGAAAAAACAACTAAAGTGCAATCTTCTATGCCTTCAAAAAAACCTACTTTTGCCCAAAGAGAAAAAATCAATGATTTTTCTAAACAACTCAATGAAAATTTAAAAATAAACCAAGAACTAGGACAATCTGTTATAGAGCAAAAAATAGGTGTTTACAATCAATTTTTAGGTACTGTGAGAAAATACCTTGAAGATAGATGGAGGATTTATAATCCTAGTGGTAATTTAAGCATAGATGTAGAATTTGTAATTGATAATAATGGCTATTTTTATTTGCTAAGTGCTACTAGTGCACATAGTGATAGTTTTGATAAAAAAGCAAAAGAATTTTTACAAAATTTAGAAGGAAGATACATAACTTTACCTCCAAATGGTAAAATAAGAAAAATCAAAATGCAACTTAGTGATATAATTGAGTTTAAAACGGAGAAACAATGAAAAAAATACTAGTATTCTTATTTTTTTGTTCAGTATTATTTGGACAAGATGCAACAATATCTGTTGTTAATAAAGGTATGCAATTGCCTAAAATTTATATTAAAGATCAGTCTAAATTGAATGATTTAGATCTTAAAAAAAGTTTTTACAACATGCTTGTTAATGATATAAAAGTAAGTTCAAATTTTGAGATAACTCAAGATGAAAAACAAGGTGATTATATTTTTTCTTATATATTAAATAAAAATGGCAAGCTTTTAGATATTGATGTTGAAATTTTAGCTGCAAATGAAACTAAAACAAGATTTTATGAACAAATTCTTTCTATTGAAGAGTATCCATTTTTAGCACATAGAAGTGTTGCTCAAATGAATAAAAAGTTAGGTTTTGCTCCGGTTGATTGGATGGATCATAAAATTTTAATAGCTAGAACCCAAGGTAATAAGCAAAGTGATATTTTATTAGCAGATTATACTTTAACTTATCAAAAAGTATTGATTTCAAAAGGTTTAAATTTGTTTCCTAAATGGGCAAATAAAGAGCAAAACTCATTTTATTTTACTGCCTATGAAGATGAGATTCCAACTCTTTATAAATACAACATGAAAAATAAAAATATAACAAAAATCATTGCTAGCAAAGGTATGATGGTTGCTTCTGATGTGAGTGATGATGGTAAAAAAATTTTACTTACCATGGCCCCAAAAGACCAACCTGACGTATATTTGTATGATGTAGATTCAAAAAATCTGACACAAATTACAAACTACATGGGTATTGATGTAAATGGCAATTTTGTAGATGATGATAAAAAAATTGTATTTGTGTCTGATCGCTTGGGTTATCCAAATATTTTTATGCAAAATTTAGATTCAAATTTAACAGAACAAGTTGTTTTTCATGGTAAAAATAATTCTTCGGTTTCTACTTATAAACACTATATGGTTTATTCTAGTAGAGAAGTAAATCAAAGCGGAGTTTTTAATCTTTATTTAATGTCAACTCAAAGTGATTATATAAGACAACTTACTGCAAATGGTAAAAATCTTTTTCCAAGATTTTCTAGTGATGGAGAAAGTGTTGTATTTATTAAATATTTAGGTTCACAAAGTGCATTAGGAGTTATTAGAATTAATGCAAATAAAGCCTTTCATTATGGTTTAAAAGTAGGTAAAATTCAATCAATTGATTGGTAAAATATCAAAATAGCATTTTTTTTGTTATAATTAAGTATGATTTTTAAATAAAAAGGGGAAAGCAATGAAAAAAATCATTTTTGCTTCAATTACTGCATTTGCTGTTATTGTAAGTGGATGTGCTACAAAAAATACTAGTGTAAGTAGCTCAAGTAGTGTAGATGGTTCAAAAGGTAGTGGTGGTTCAGATAGATTTGAAAATCTTGAATCTTTAAATTCTGTTGCAAATGTATATTTTGATTTTGATAAATTTAATGTTAGATCGGATATGCAAAAAGTTATTGCAAATAATGCTAAGATTTTCAACAAAGAAGTTGCTAATGCTGCAATCGTAGTTGAAGGAAACTGCGATGAGTGGGGAACTGATGAGTATAATCAAGCTTTAGGTTTAAAAAGAGCTAAAGCAGTAAAAGAATCTTTAGTAGCTCAAGGTGTTAATGCTGATAGAATTAGTGTAAAAAGCTATGGAGAGACTAATCCTGTATGTACTGAAAGAACAAAAGCATGCGATGCTCAAAATCGTCGTGCAGAATTTAAAATTGCAAAATAAAGTTTTAAATAAATGAAATTAAACTTATTATCAGTAGCTCTTTTAGGAGCTACTTTTTTACATGCTGAAATTTCAGCATTTGATGCAGGAAAAGTAGATACAAAAACACCTTATGGTTTAACTCAAAATGAAAAATTGCAATATGAAAATCAAGAACGCTTAAAAGCTTTAAATGAATATTATACAAATTTAACAAGCAAAATAAATACAGCAGTGGAAAACATAGAGGGTTTGCAAAGTGTCACTGAGGGATTAAATGCTCAGTATTCAAAAGCTAATACAAAATTGCTTTCATTAGAAGAAAACTATCAAAATTTTGATGCAAATATTACCCAAGAAATTCAAAATTTAAGAGCTTATATTGAAGAAAATAGACAAATTCAGGAAAAAAATCACCAAGAAATTCAAAAAGTTTTAGGTGAAATTACAACTTTAATCAATAAGATTAATGATGATTATATTTCCAAAGAAGATATGAATCAAACTATAACTTTTTTTCAATCTGAAATAGCTAGGGTGCAAAATCAAACAAAAATTACTCCAGTTGTTCCTGTTGTAAGTGATGATAATAAAACCCAAGAAATCATTCAAGATACAAATAAAACTCAAGATGAAGTGATTGAAGTAAAAGACGATAGTTGGAAAAAATTACAATCTAGTGAAATTTTGAAAAAAGCGATAGATGAAACTAATAAAAATCAATTTGAAGAAGCAAGAGAAAAATTTGAATATCTAATAAGTATTCACTATAAACCTGCTAGGTCTACTTTTTGGCTTGGAGAGATAAGATATAAACAGCAAGATTATGCAGGTGCTTTGGGATTTTATAAAAAAAGTTCTGCTATAAGCACTAAAGGTGATTATGTGCCAAAATTGCTTTATCACACGGCTATTAGCTTGGATAAAGTTGGAGATCCAAAAAGTGCTAATAAATTTTATAAGGCTTTAAAGACAGCTTATCCTGATAGTCCTGAAGCAAAAGTTTCACCAGATAGAAAATAACAAAGGAGATAAAATGGCTATAGAAAAAAATAGTGTAGTTTCAATGTTTTATGAGTTAAAAGATGCAAATACTAATGAAGTTTTAGAATCAAATATTTATGCTGAACCTATTTCTTTTATTTTGGGTAAAGGTCAAATTTTAGAAGGATTAGAAGAAGAAATTCAAAAACTTAATGCCCCATGTAATGCTGATATTGTGATAAAAAAAGAAAATGCTTTGGGTGAATATGATGCAAATGCATTACAAACTTTACCAAAAGAGCAGTTTGCAGGGATTGATTTGCAAGTTGGTATGGAGCTTTTTGGCGAAGGTGAAGATGGTAATACAGTAAGAGTAATTGTTAGAGAAATTACTGAAAATGAAGTTACTATTGATTATAATCATGCTTATGCAGGAAAAGACTTGTTATTTTCAATCAATATCGTAGATGTTAGAGCTGCAAGTGAAGATGAAATTTTAACAGGAATTATCGCAGGTAGTAGAAGTTGTGGATGTGGTGGTGGAGGACATCACCATGATCATCATCACGGACATGGCGGTGGCGGATGTTGCGGAGGCCATGGGCATGGCGGTGGCGGCTGCTGCGGTGGTCATTAATGAATAGTGCATTTATTTTCCCAGGTCAAGGCTCTCAAAGTGTTGGCATGGGTTTGAGTTTTTATGATAATTCTAAAAAAGCAAAAGAATTGTTAGATAATGCTAGTGATTTTTGTAAAATTGATTTTAAAAATTTGCTTTTTAGGGAAAATGAAAATTTAAATAAAAGTGAATTTACGCAAATGGCCATAGTTTTAAATTCATTAATGGCTTATGAAGCGTTAAAAGAGCAAGCTAATATAGAAGCTAAGTATAGCTTGGGTCATTCGTTAGGAGAATTTAGTGCTTTGGCAACTCAAGATGCATTTGATTTTTTAGATGTAATAGCGCTTGTTAATAAACGCGGTAAGTTTATGCAAGAAGACTGCTCTAAAATAGAAGCTGGTATGATGGTGATTTTAGGGCTTGAAGATAAAGTGGTAGAAGAACTTTGTCAAAAGGCATTAAGCGAAGAAAAAAGCATTTTTGCTGCTAATTATAATTGTGATGGGCAAATTGTAGTAGCAGGTTTAAAACCTGATTTAGCTTCTTATGAGAGTGAGTTTAAAAATGCAGGAGCTAAAAGAGCCATGCTTTTGAATATGAGTGTTGCAAGCCATTGTCCATTATTAAAAAATGCATCTTTGAAACTTACAAAAGAATTAGAACCTGTTTTAAAAGAGAGTTTTAAAAGCGTAGTATCAAATGTTAATGCAAAAGTGTATAATGATAAAAATCAAGCTCTAACGCTTTTAAGTGAGCAACTCATCAAGCCTGTTCTTTATAAACAAAGCATTAAGGCAATAGATAAAGAAGTAGATTTTTATATAGAATTTGGTGCAAGTGTGTTAAAGGGCTTAAATAAAAAAATCACTCAAAAAGAAACTTATGCCTTAAGTAAAATAGAAGATATTGATGAAATTTTAAAGGTAATTAAATGAAAATAGCTATTTTAGGTGCTATGCCTGAAGAGGTCACTCCTTTACTAGAAACATTAAAAGAGTATCAAACAGTAGAATATGCAAACAATACTTATTATCTTGCAAAATATAAAAATCATGAATTAATTATCGCTTATTCTAAGATAGGGAAAGTAAATTCCACTCTTAGTGCGGCTATTATGATAGAAAAATTTAAAGCTGAGCTTTTGCTCTTTACAGGTGTAGCAGGCGCTTTTAATCCTAGTTTAGAAATAGGAGATTTAATTTATGCAACAAAATTAGCTCAATATGATTTAGATATCACAGCTTTTGGTCATCCACTTGGTTATGTTCCAGGCAATGAAATTTTTATAAAAACAGATGATAAGCTAAATAATATTGCTATAGAGGTTGCTAAAGAACTTGGTGTTAAATTACAATCAGGTATTATAGCTACAGGTGATGAGTTTATTTGCGATGAGAGTAAAAAAGCAAAAATTAGAGAAATTTTTAATGCAGATGCTTGTGAAATGGAAGGGGCTAGTGTAGCTTTGGTGTGTGATGCTTTAAAAATTCCATGTTTGATTTTAAGATCAATGAGTGATAAAGCAGGCGAAAAGGCTGAATTTGACTTTGATGAGTTTGTAGAAAAATCCGCTAAAATTTCAGCTAATTTTGTTTTAAAAATTTGTGAGAAATTATGATAAATCTTAGTAAAAAACTAATTAGAGAAGTTGCAAAAGCAAATGCTAAATTTTCCCTAATAGGGGATAATGATAAGGTTTTATTGGGACTTAGTGGCGGGAAAGATTCTCTAGCTTTAGCACATCTTTTAAAACGTATGCAAGCGCATGCGCCTTTTAAATTTGAACTTAAGGCAGTAACTTTAAGTTATGGTATGGGTGAGGATTATACTAAGCTTCATAATCACTGCAAAGAGCATGGTATTGATCATGAAGTAATTGATTCTAATATTTATGAAATTTCAGGCGATACTATTAGAAAAAATTCAAGCTTTTGTAGCTATTTTTCAAGAATGAGGCGCGGAGCTTTATACACTTACGCCTTAGAAAATGGTTTTAATAAATTAGCCATAGCTCATCATTTAGATGATGCAGTGGAAAGTTTTTTTATGAATTTTATTTACAATGGTGCTCTTAGAAGTCTAGCTCCAAAATATAAAAGCAAAAGAGGTGTAGAGGTTATTCGTCCTTTGATTTTTGTAAGAGAAAGACAATTAAGAGAAAATGCTATTAATAATGAATTAGAAGTTATTGGTAATGAATTTTGTCCTGGTATGAAATTAAGTGAAAAAAATGTAAAATTTCCTCACGCTAGAGAAGAAGCTAAACAGCTTTTAGCAAATTTAGAAAAAGAAAATCCAAAATTATTTACAAGCTTAAAAACTGCATTTGAAAATATCCACACGGATAGTTTTTTCATGGTTAAGGATAATGACTAAACTTTTAGTTGTTGTTGATTATCAAAATGATTTTATCGATGGTAGCTTAGGTTTTGAAAAAGCTACCAAGATAAAAGATAATATTCTTGCTCTTTTGAAAAATCATCAAGGTGATATTGTTTTTACTTTTGATACGCATGATAAGAATTATTTAAAAACTCAAGAAGGAAAAAATTTACCTATTTATCATTGCATTAGAGATACTTTAGGTTGGCAAATGCCAAGTGATTTTGATATGTATTTAAAAAATGCAAAAAAAATCTTTTATAAGAATGCTTTTGGTAGCTTAGAATTGGCTAATTTTTTAAAACAAAATTATTATGAAAGTATAGAATTTTGTGGTTTGGTTTCACATATTTGTGTATTTAGTAATATTATTTTAGCTCAAAGCGCTAGTATCAACTCAAAAATTATATTGCATAAAAATGCAACAGCAAGCTTTAGCAAGTCTTTAGAAAATAGTGCTTATGAAATTTTGCAAGCTTATGGTGTAGAACTTTTATAAAATGCAAGGTTTTATCTTACACACTCAGAGTGTAAAAGATGAGGATTTAATCGTTTATCTTTTAAGTGCTAAAAGAATTATTAAAAGTTATAGATTTTACGGAATGAGACATTCTAATATTTTAAGTGGATATAAGATTGATTTTGAGCTTGAAGAAAGTTCGAGGTTTTTACCACGCTTAAAAGATGTTTTACATATTGGTTTTTCTTGGATTTTAGACAGAGAGAGAATGTTTTTTTGGCAAGAATTTATTAGGCTTTTTTATTGGCATTTAAAAGATGTTGAGGAAATTGATAGTTTTTATTTTGAGCTTTTAGAAGATTGTGCTAAACGTTTTGAAAAACAAGATTGCAAGCGTGTGATTGTGGATGCTTACTTAAAGATTTTAAGTTTTGAAGGACGTTTGCATAAAAGCTTTGTGTGTTTTTATTGTGATGAATATATACAAAAAAACGTTGTATTGGTAAGAGCTTTTTTACCTGCACATAAAAAATGTGCTTTTGGCTATGAGTTTAAAGCTGAAGATCTTGCAAAGTTTTATGAAAATTTTAATTCATCGCATTTTAGCGATGAATATATTGATAATTTATATAAAATTATTAAAGAGGGTTTTTAAGGGTAATATCATACATCATAATAGCCTCTTGTCTTAATTTTGCGATGATATTTGCACTGTCAATATGTGTATTTTTTATAATAGCTTCCTTGCTATTTTTAATATCTTCAAGCAAATTTCCAAGTTGTTTTTGAGAGCTTTGTAGGCAAGTGCTTATACATTTTGGTTGGGTTTGTTGCAAAACTTGCTCGAAATTTAAACTTTGATTGTTAAGCTTTGAAGCATGTGCTGCTAAATTGTTTGCACTTGTTCTAATGCCACCTAATGCTTTGTAAATCCCTTTTGAATTGATATGAGCTGCCATGAACCTTCCTTGTTTTATGGTATCTCTTCATTCATATTGCTTAGTAACTTACAAGCAAAAATCATTCCTTATTGAAAAATTCTTGAATATATTTTCGCATAATATCTGCATCATTAATACGATTAACACAATCTCTAAAATTAGAAGCATCTTCATAACCTTTAGAATATTCATGCAAGTGCTTTCTAAATATGCTTATGCCTTGTTCTTTATAATGCTTTAACATTTCTTCAAAATGCGCGAATATAATTTTATTTTTCATAGCCTTTTCGATTTTTTTACCAGTTTTTATCTCATGAAATATCCAAGGTTTTCCTATGCTTGCACGCCCTATCATTAAAGCATCGCAGTTTGTAATTTCAAATACTTCTTTAGCATTTTCTGCACTAATATCACCATTTGCTACTAAAGGAATTTTGATATTTTCTTTGGCTAAAGCTATGGCTTCATAATCAGCATTTCCACTATACATTTGTTTTCTAGTGCGACCATGCATACTGATAAAATCTACTCCAGCATTTTCACACGCTTTAGCAATAGCAATGGGATCTTTTTTATCAAATCCTAATCTTACTTTGACACTAGTTAATTTTTTATTACTTGTTTTTTTAATAAGTTCTAAAATTCTTTGTAATTTATCAAGATCTTGCAAAAGAGCACTACCTGCACATTGTTTTATAACTTTATTTACAGGACAACCACAATTAAAATCAATCCCATCTATAAAATCAAAACGATTTAGTATTTCTACTGCTTTTTGAATTACGCTTTCATCTGAGCCTGCAATTTGAACTATGTAAGGGCTTTCAAGTTCAGCTTTTTCTAACATTTTAAGAGTTTTTGAGCTCTCATACACTAAGGCATTAGAACTTATCATTTCACTAATGGTTACATCAGCCCCAAATTGCTTAACTAAATTTCTTAAAGGCAAGTCTGAAAAACCTGCCATAGGGGCTAAAAATAAAGGTTTTTTGCTAAAATCTATCATTGTATTAATTTTTCAAGCTCTATTTTTTTATTATGCTCTCTTAAAAAGAGCAAGAGTCTAAAGTCTTTATGCTCATTTTGATCATTTCCTAATTCATTAAGCAATTCATCATACATACCAAATTCTGCCAAAGTATAAAGATAAGCTCTTAAAGCTTGAGAATGATTATCTTTTAACTTTTTAAATAAAGCAATTAATATTTGAGGTTCTATTTTTTTGCAAAGTATTTTAGCACAGTGCAAATATGATTTATCATCTAAGGTATTCATACTAAGTAAAACTTCGATTTCAGCATGATTTAATTCTAAGTTTTCTTTTTCAAATCTACTTAAAAGCAATAAAATATCATCTTGATTTTTTTGTATTTTTAGTGTTTTAATTTGACTATAGGGCGCATTTTCTAACACTATTTTATAAGCAAAAATTTCTAGCTCATTTACTAAGGTATCTTTGTTTTTGATAAAAGAAAAAGCATGATTATTATCATTTTGAAAGTGATTTTTTTCATTTAAAATAAAAATTTCATTATTTGGATCTAGCTTGTATTTTTTTAATTCCACAAATTCCTTTTTGTCTAAGTTCTCAAAAATATCAATAATTTCATCTATTTTAGGATTTTGAATTTTTTCTTTAAAACAAAGAGCTTGAGTGTTTTTTGCTATGTTTTGAAATTCTTGAGTTTTAAATTTAACCTTGCTTGCTTTTTTTAAAAAAATATCAATAATAAAATTTTCATAATTTTTACTATCTTTAATTAGATTTTTATATTGTAAATGTTTTAAAAAGCCATAAAAACTCATATGCGCTAAAGCCAGTATCATTAAAAACAAAGCAGGCAAAACAACCCATAAGCTAATAGGCAAATTTAATTCAAAAGTAGAAATTGCAAAAGTATAATTTCCTAAATTTAGATTATAAACTAAGGCTGCAACAATTAAAAGATAAACTAAACTTGCAAAGAAAAATAATCTTATTTTCATAGCTTTTTCCTTTTTTCTAGGGTTTCACGGCAATTTATGCAATATTTTGCATGAGGTTTAACCTTAAGTCTTTCAGGATGAATATCATCTTCACAATACTCACAAATACCATAAGTATTGTTATCTATTTTGCTTAATGAATGTTTAATTTCTTCTAGTTCAGCTTTTAAATTTTCATTAATTTTAAAATCAATATGAGAGCTATTGTCAATTTGTTGTAAATCAACTTCATCTCTAGGTTCACTATCTTGTAGGTTATGGATATTGTCTATATTACCTTGCAGTTCTTGTAAAATTTCTTTTTGTCTTTGAAGTAATATATTTTTAAATTCTTCAAGATTTAATTCTTGCATAAACGCTCCTATTTGTGATATGGGTGATTTGTATTAATGCAAAATGCACGATAAATTTGCTCTAAAAGCATAGTTTTGGCAAATTTATGTACTAAGGTCATTTTACTAAGAGCTATACTTGTATGCATTTGTGCAATAAATTCTTGCTCAAATCCATAAGCACCACCTATAAAAAATGAAATTTCATTTTTATCTTGCAATAATTTTGCAAATTCTACACTTGTAAATTCTTTACCTTTTTCATCTAATGCTATGCAAAAACCTTTTTTATAAGGACTTAGTGCATTTGTATAAGATTTTTTTGCTTCTATAGCATTAGCGTTTTGTGCTTGATTAATTTTGTTATTAAAAACACATATATCATTAAAACTGCAAAATTTTTTGATGAGTTTGGTATAATGCTCATCTATCTTGCTAAATTCATCATTACTATTTTTTTGAATACTTAAAAGATTGATTTGCATTTTTTAGTTTTTAGAAAAAAACCTTAAAAAATCTGCTATAAATTTTTTATGTTCGCTTCTTTCCACAATCGCATCAATCAATCCATGTTCAAGTAAAAATTCGGCCTTTTGAAAGCCGTCTGGTAAATCAGCTCCTATGGTTTGTTTAATTACCCTAGCTCCTGCAAATCCTACCAAAGCACCAGGTTCAGCCATGATGATATCTCCAAGCCAAGCAAAGGACGCGCTTACGCCACCCATGGTCGGATCAGTTAATACTGAAATATAAGGAAGTTTTTCTTCTGCTAATAGTTTTAATGCCGCGCTAGTTTTACTCATTTGCATTAAAGAATAAGTGCTTTCTTGCATTCTAGCTCCACCACTTGCACTTACTATAACAACAGGAGTTTTTTTCTCAATCGCTCTTTCAATAGCTCTAAGAATTTTTTCACCTTCTACTGAGCCTAAACTTCCACCCATGAAAGAAAAATCAAAAACAACAAGTTGAGTTTTTATCCCATCTATATTACATTCACCACTTATTATGGCACTTTTTCTTCCTGTTTTTTCTTCATTTTCTGCCAATCTTTTTTTATATGATTTACTATCTACAAATTTAAGCGGATCGATTGCATGTAAGTCTTTATCCATTTCCTCAAAAGAGCCTTCATCGCTAAGCAATTCAATGCGTTTTAGAGGGTCTAATCTCATATGAAAATTACATTTAGGGCAAACATTATAACAAGTTTCTATTTCTTTATAATACATTAACGCATGGCAAGAATTACATTTTACCCAGTGATTTGGAGCTTCACTTGGAGTAGCTTGTTTGCGTCTTATACTAGAAAAAATATCTAAAAAATTCATTATCTCTACCTAAAATAAAAATTTTAAAATTATAGCAAGATTTTATTATTTTTAAAATCTTGCGCCCAACATAAACTCGAATTTGCTTAAATCGTCTTTTGAGTTGGTGTTAAATGGTTTAGCAAAAACTAAATTTAAAGCACCTAGCGGGGTTAGCCACTCAAAACCAACACCTGTGCTCCATCTTTGAATTTGACTTAAAGAACTCTCTCCGATAGCACCATAATCAAAAAATACACTACCTCTAAGTTTGATTCTATCAAAAAGCGGAAAACTAAGTTCTACAGAATTTGCAAAAGCCACTGTACCACCTGTTTCATCACCCCATTCATTTTTAGGACTCACACTTCTTCTATCAAAACCTCTAATAGTTCCTATACCACCAAGATATAATTTTTCATTGATAGGCAAATAGCCTTGATCCCATACCTTATAAAAACTTGCTTTATAACGATAAATTAAATCCCAACCTATAAATTCTTCCAAACCTTGATAATAATTAAACTTAGTAGTAGAACTTATGAATTCTTGATCCCCACCTAAGCCTGCATATTCAAGCGAAGTTGAGGCAATAAAACCTGATCTTGGTAAATAATAATCATCTGTATTGTTAAATACTATCGAAGGAGTAATGGAGCTTTTATAGGTTTTTCCAAGTTTATATCCTTGAGCAATTAAGCGATCACTTAAATGATAAATATCACTTTGCTCAAGATTATAAGTTAAATCAACACTTGTATATCTTCCTAAAGTTTTACCAACGCTTATGTCAAAACCATAGTTTCTCTCATCATAGCTATCCCATTCTAAACGATCTGAATATAATGATCCTCCAAGAGAATAATCACTATCATTTACTCTAGGATTTCTTAAAGATACTCTACCTGAAAGTGTATCATCGCCTTTGTCTATACTCACACTTCCTTTCATACCAGAGCCTAAGATATTTGCATCAGATAATGAAGCGCTAAGTAAAATTCCATCACTAGTTCCATAGCCAATACCACCTGAAATGGCCCCAGTTGAAGCTTCTTTGACTTCTACTATCAAATCAATATGCGTATCATCTACTCTTTGTTCTTTAATGTCTACATTTTCAAAATATGCAGTTCTTCTTAGGGCATTTCTTGAGTCTATTAAATCAGTTCTATTATAAAGATTGCCTTCAGTTAGATAAAGCTCTCTACGAATAACTCTATCAACTGTTTTGGTGTTACCTGAGATGATGACATCTCTTATATATACTTTTTCATTAGGTATGACTTTAAAAATAATCATAGCTTCATGATTTTCTTTATCTTTTTGTATATCAGGTATAACTTGTACAAAAGCATAGCCTAAATCTGCTGTTTTAGTTTCTATAGTCTTTATATCTTCTCTTAGTTTTTCTATATTAACTATTTTTCCAACACTTAATTTTAAATCATTTGCCAAAGCTTCATTTTCTTCATCACTAAAAATTGGATTAAAAATTTTAATCCCTTTGACTTTATAAACCTCACCCTCGTTGATAAAATAAGTCAAATCAGCTTGATAGGTATCTGTGTAAGTATTTAAAAAAGCAGGAGATACACTTACATCAAGATAACCTTCTTTTAAATACACATCTGAAATTCTTGAGCTATCATTTGCTAAATCAAAGATTTTAAGCTTACCATCATTAAAACCCCACATCCAGCCTAGGGCTTCTCTTTGTTTATTTGCTATTGCAGGTTCAACATCTGAATAACTTAAATTTTTTGCACCGCTTAAATGTACTTTTTCTATGATGATATTTTCCCCACGGTTTACAACAAAAGTAAGTTTTAATGAGCTTGAATTACTTAATTTTTCATCTTTGATTTCTACAACAGTGTCATAAAAACCTTTGGCTTGATAAAAAAGTTTAATTTTTTCAGCAGCTTCTTTAGCTGAATTTTCATCATATAAAATTCCAGGTTTTAAGCCAACAAGGCTTTCTATTTGCTTTCTATCGTTACTTGCTATACCTTGAATATCTATTTTGCTAATGGAAGGTTTTTCTATTACTTTAAAAGTTAGCACTCCATTTTTTTCTTCTACTACTATATCTTTAAAATAATTTCTATCAAAAAGATTTTTAATCGCTGTATCTATGCTAGCAGGATCGATTTTTTGTCCTATTTTTAATTTAGAAATCGCAATAGCACTTTCTTTAGAAAGTTGCGATAAGCCTTCAAATTTTATATCTTTAATTGTAGCTGCACATAAAGAACTTGAGAGTGCAAAGAAAACAAACCATTTTTTCATTATTCTACCTAAATTTTTATATACAAAATCGTTATAATACCAAAATATTTTTAACTAATGCTTTTTAAGGAAAATTTATGAAAGTAGGTATAGTCGGACTTGGCTTAATAGGTGGATCTTTGGGTCTTAGCCTAAGAGAGAATAAATTAATAGATTTAGTTTGTGGATATGATATAAACAAAGAATTTGAACAAATCGCGCTAGAGCGAAAATTAATAGATAAAATTGTTTCTTTTGAAGAGTTGAAAAAATGTGATGTTATTTTTTTAGCTATTCCTGTAAGAGCTATTGTAAAAATCTTAAAAGAATTTCAAGATATTTCTAAAGATTGCACTATCGTTGAGCTTGGAAGCACAAAAGAGGAAATTATTAAAAATTTACCTCCTTATTTGAAAAGTCAATTTATCGCAGCTCATCCTATGGCAGGAACTGAAAATAGTGGCCCAAATGCAGCTATAAAAGATTTATACAAAAATGCAGTTTGTGTTTTGTGCGATGTGCAAAATGCCGATCATATTCATCAAAAAAGGGCTATAGAAATTTTTTCAGATTTAGGAATGAAGCTTGTATTTATGGATAGTATTGCGCATGATCATCATGCTTCTATCATTTCACACTTACCGCATGTGATTAGTTTTTCTTTGGCAAATTTTGTGATGAAAGAAGAAAATAAAAAAAACATAGCTCACCTAGGAGGTCCTTCTTTTAAAGATATGTGCAGGATTGCCAAATCAAACCCTCAAATGTGGAGTGGTATTTTTGAGCAAAATAAACAAAATTTATTAAATTCTATTGATTTATTTCAAAAAGAACTACAAGAATGTAAAAAAATGATAGAAAAATGTGATATAAATGAGCTTGAAACTTGGATTAAAAGTGCAAATAAATTAAGAGAAATTTTATAAAATTTTTTATAATTTACTCTTAATTTGCTAAAGAATAATATATTTTTAAAAAATATAGATTGAAAGTGAAAATATGGTTTTTGCGCGTAAAAGATCAAATAAAAAATGGATTTTTGTAGTTTTTTTAATACTTTTAGCCTTTGTGGTGTTTGTTTTAAATACAAAGTTGTTTGAAAAAAATCCTCCGTTGATTCAAACAAAATCAGATGTAATTTATAGTAATCTAACAGATCCTATATCCATAGAAATAAGCGATGAAAGTGCTTTAAAAGATATAAAAGTTACTTTATTTAAGGCAAATGAGCTAAATGGCGAAATACTTGTAAATGAGCATGTTAAAGGCAATAAAAAAAGCATTCATTTTGATTTAAAATTACCAAAACCAGCTTATAAAGAAAAAGTTGATTCTTATAAACTTGTAATAGAAGCAAGTGATAGTAGTTTTTGGAATTTCTTTTTAGGAAATCAAGCGCTTAAAGAAGTAAAAGTTATCATTGATACCAAAAAACCGTTTGTAGAAATTTTAGATAATTCTTACCAAATCGAGCAAGGTGGAGTAGGTAGTGTGGTATTTAAAGCAAGTGATGAGAATTTACAAGAAGTTTATATCACAACCGATAAAGATAAAATTTTTAAAGCAACTCCTTATGTGAAAGAAGGATATTATGCTGCTTTGATTCCTTGGGAGGCGACTGATGAGCACTTTAGAGCTTATGTGGTGGCAGTAGATAAAGCAGGTAATGTAAACAAACAAAGAATTAGATATTATTTTACTAATAAAAAATATCGTGTATCAAATATAAAAGTAAGTGATAGATTTTTAGATGGTAAGATTGAATTTTTAGCACAAAAATATGCTCCAAAAGATAGAGAATTAAGTAGGCTTGAAAAATTTAAATTTGTGAATGAAGATTTAAGAGCTTCTAATGAAGTTATCATTCATGATATTACAAGCAAAGTTCCTGATACTATGATTAATAATTTTAAAGTTAATCTTTTCAAGCCTTTAAAAAATGGCCAAAAAGTAGCTGATTATGCTGATCATAGATTTTATTCTTATAATAATCAAGCTTTTAGTAGCTCTTATCATATGGGGCTTGATTTAGCAAGCATAAAAGAAGCACCTATTATTAGCAATAACGATGGTGAAGTGGTATTTGTGCAAGAAAATGGAATTTATGGATTAAATATTATCATCTATCATGGCTTTGGGATTTATACTCTTTATGGACACTGTACTAATGTGGATGTAAATGTGGGTGATAGAGTTAGAGCAGGTAATGTTATAGGTACTACAGGCACTACAGGTTTAGCACTTGGAGATCATGTGCATTTTGGTGTTTTGGTGCAAGGAGTTGAAGTGCGTCCTGAGCAATGGCAAGATGCAAAATGGATAAAAGAAAATATCTATAATGTATTAGAATCAAGCAAAAAAAGAATTTTGAGTGAATAAAAATGAATCAAACAACAATAGCAAAAGAAGTTAAAGGTGTTGGTATAGGTTTGCACAAGGGTGAGCCTATTAGTATAAAATTAGAGCCATTAGAAGCTGGCAGTGGTATAGTATTTTATAGAAGCGATCTGGGAATTTCTTATGAGGCAAGGCCTGAAAATGTCATCGATACGCAAATGGCTACTGTAATAGGCGATCATAGAGGTTATGTTTCTACTATAGAACATTTAATGAGTGCGATTAATGCTTATGGTATTGATAATGTGCGTATAGTTTTAGATGCTAATGAAGCTCCTGTAATGGATGGTAGTAGCATAGGCTTTTGTATGATGCTTGAAGAAGCAGGCATAAAAGAGCTTGATGTGGCTAAAAAAATTTTAGTGATTAAAAAAAGTGTAGAAGTGAAAGAAGGTAATAAATTTGTACGTTTAAGTCCTACGGATATGCCTATTATAAACTATACAATCGAATTTGATAATCCTATTATAGGTAAGCAAAATTATTGTTTTGAATTTAGTAAACAAAACTACATAGAACAAATAGCAAGAGCAAGAACCTTTGGCTTTTTAAAGGATGTTCAAGCTTTAAGAGCTATGAATTTAGGTCTTGGTGGAAGTTTGGAAAACGCTGTTGTGATTGATGATAATCGTATTTTAAACCCTGAAGGTTTGCGTTTTAAAGATGAATTTGTGCGCCATAAAATTTTAGATGCTATCGGGGATTTAACCTTGCTTGGATGTAGAGTTTTTGGAGACTATACTTCTTATGCAGGTTCGCATAAGCTTAATCATCTTCTAACCAAAGAACTTTTAAAAGATCCTAGTGCTTGTGAAGTGGTAAGTTTAGAAAAAAGTGCATATAAAGTTTATGAAAAGGTTTTTGCATAAAAAAGGTTACTTTACTTTTAAATGCCATAGCAAAACCTTTAATGCTTGGTATTTACGAAAATAATGTATTGATAAAAACCATTGAGGATGATTTAAAAGTTAGTGAAGTTTTGCCAAAAATACTGCAAGATTTACTTTCACAATATGAGTTTGAAAAGCTTATTTATGTGCATGGACCAGGCTCTTACATGGGTATAAAAATTTCTTATGTTTCTTTTAAAACCCTAGCTATAGTTAAAAATATACCTTTAAAAGCTATTAGTGCTTTTGAACTAAATCACAATATGCCTATAGCTGCAAATAAATATTTATGTTTTGTAAAAAAAGATGATGAGATTGTTTTAGAAAAGACACAAGCGGGAAGTTTTTTTATGCCCCAAAGTTTAAAAGGTTTAAATTTCAGTAAAGAAAATACACCTTTTTATGTTTTAGATGCGATTAATTAAGGTAAAAAATGAAGATTTTAGTTCCCGCTACAAGTGCAAATTTAGGTCCTGGTTTTGATTGTTTGGGTTTGAGTTTAAAATATTTTAATCAAACTATAGTTGAAAAATCTAAATTTTTTAGTATTAGCATACACGGAGAAGGTGAAAATAATATCTATCTTAAAAAAAACAATAGTTTTGTCAATATTTTTTATGAAATTTATCAAAGACTTAGTGGTAAAAAAGATAATTTCCGCTTTGTTTTCCAAAATAATATCCCTTTAGCTAGAGGCATGGGAAGTTCTTCTGCTGTGATAGTTGGAGCTATTGCTTGTGCTTATGAATTAAGTGGGTTTAAAGCGGATAAAAATACCATTTTAAATGAAGCTTTAAAATATGAAAACCATCCAGATAACATAGCTCCAGCAGCACTTGGGGGTTTTGTGTGTGCATTAACTCATAATGAAAAAGTTTTAGCTATAAAAAAAGAAGTAGATAAAGACTTACAAGCTATTATAACCATACCAAATGTAGCGATGAATACTCAAAAATCAAGAGCAGTTTTAGCTAAAAAAATCAATCTAGAAGATAGTGTTTTTAATCTTTGCCATGCTTCATTTTTAACTGCTTGCTTTTTAGAAAAAAAATATGATTTATTAAAATATGCAAGTTTGGATAAACTTCATCAAAATCAAAGAATGAAACTTTTGCCAGAACTTTTTGAAGTGCAAAAACTAGCTTTAGATAATAATGCTCTCATGAGCACGCTTTCAGGATCAGGCTCGAGTTTTTTTACTCTAGCTTATAAAGATGATGCCAAAAAAATCAAAGAAAAAATCAAAAATAAATTTGCTAAATTTAGAGTTGAGCTTTTAGAATTTGATGATGAGGGCTTTAAAATTTGCTAAAAATTCCAAAAAAAAGATATAATTTTGAAAAATCATATACCCATTAGAATGTGCATTGTTTGCAAAGGCCGTTATGAAAAGCAAGGTTTGCATCAATTTCAAATAAAAAATTCTCAAATTATCACTAAAGTGGAATTTGGCAGGAGTTTATATATTTGTAATCCATGTTTTGAAAAAGATGAAAAAACATTGCAAAGGGCTTTTATGAGAGCTTGCAAAGGCAATTTTCATGGTAATATAAATCAGCAGGATTTAAAGGAGATATTTTTTAATGGCAGATGTAAAGATTAGCGAGATCGCTCAAGAGTTAGGATATACAAGTAAAGAAATTATAGAAAAAGCCAATGAAATGGGCTTAGAAGATATCAAATCCCCTAACAAAAAAGTATCTTCTGAAATCGCAGAAGCGATTTATCAATACGTTCAATCTGGTGAAATACTAGATGTGGTAAAAAAAGTAGCCAAACCTAAAAAAGAAAGCGCAGCAAAAAAAACTTCAACTAAAAAAGAAGAAAGCAAAAAAGAAGAGAAAAAAACTACTACTAAAAAAGAAAGCAAAAGCCTTGCTAAAGCAGTAAGTGAAAAAAAAGATGAAATAAAAAAAGAAGAAAAACAACCTGAAAATCCTATAAAAAATGAAGTATTAGAAGAAAAAAAAGAAGAAATTAAACTCGATGAAAAGCTAGGTTCTAATTTAAATTTGGCCAAAAGAAGAGGCTTGGTCATCGTTAAAAAGAAAAAAGAAGAAAGCAAAGAAACTCAAATCAACAAAGAGGAAAAAGTTAGTACACAAACTACTCAAGGTTTAAGCCTTAGTATGATTTTTTCAAATTCAGATGAGAATTTAAAAAGAAAGAAAAAAGAAAAGAAAAATCATCCTGTAGCAAGCAAAAAAGAAAGCACTACTAAAATGGATCTTTTAGGAGATAAAGACTTTGCTGATATTTCTTTAGAAGATGATGATATGGTAGTTTTACCTGATTTTAGTGTAAAAGAAAACAAACCAGCACAACCAGCAAACAAAAAACAACCAAATATCTTAAAGCAATCTTTAAATAATTCTATCAATCCATTTGGCGAGGGTGGTATACAAAGAAGAAGTCGTAAAAAGCCACCTAAAAAGGTAGAAAAAAAAGAAAGCGAAGCGATTACAAGTGTAAGCATATCTAAAGAAATTCGTGTGTATGAATTTGCTGAAAAACTTGGTAAAAACACCGGAGAAGTTATCTCTAAACTTTTCATGCTTGGCATGATGACGACTAAAAATGACTTTTTAGATGAGGATGCTATAGAAATTCTTGCAGCTGAATTTGGCGTGGAGATTAATATCATTGATGAAGCTGATGAATTTGATTATGTAAAAGATTATGATGAAAATCAAACAGAAGAAAATTTAAGCCAAAGAGCTCCGGTTATCACTATCATGGGGCATGTGGATCATGGTAAGACTTCTTTGCTTGATTATATAAGAAAATCACGCATTGCAAGTGGTGAAGCAGGTGGGATCACTCAGCATGTTGGTGCTTACATGGTGGAAAAAAATGGTAGAAAAATCACTTTTATCGATACTCCAGGCCATGAGGCATTTACTGCTATGCGTGCAAGGGGAGCTAGTATAACGGATATTGTTATTATTGTAGTAGCTGCAGATGATGGGGTAAAACCACAAACTAAAGAAGCGATTAATCATGCAAAAGCAGCTAATGTGCCTATCATCATTGCTATTAATAAAATGGATAAAGAAAACGCAAATCCCGACATGGTAAAAACCCAGCTAGCAGAAATGGATATCATGCCAGTAGAATGGGGTGGAAGCCATGAGTTTGTACCAGTTTCAGCTAAAAAGGGTGATGGTATAGAGGATTTACTTGAAATTGTATTATTACAAGCTGATATTTTAGAGCTTAAAGCAAATCCAAAAGCCCATGCTAAAGCAAGTATTATAGAATCTTCGGTTCAAAAAGGTAGAGGTCCTGTGGCTACTATCATCGTACAAAATGGTACTTTAAGAGTGGGAAATACAGTCGTAGCAGGGGAAGCTTATGGTAAAGTGCGTGCTATGAGTGATGATCAAGGCAAAGCTTTAAAAGAAATAGGTCCAGGTGAGTGCGGGGTGATCATAGGTCTTAGTGAAGTAGCTGATGCAGGAGAAACTCTAATAGCTGTAGATAGCGATAAACAAGCAAGAGAATACGCTAATAAACGCCATGAATACAACCGCCAAAAAGAACTAAGTAAATCTACTAAAGTAAGTATAGATGAGCTTGGTGCAAAAATCAAAGAAGGTAATTTAAAAGCCCTTCCTGTGATCTTAAAAGCAGATGTGCAAGGTTCACTTGAAGCGATTAAGGCGAGTTTAGAAAAACTCAAAAACGATGAGATTAAGGTTAATATCATCCATAGTGGGGTAGGTGGGATTACTCAAAGTGATATAGAGCTTGCAAGTGCTAGTGAAAACTCTATCGTTTTAGGTTTTAATATACGCCCAACTGGTGAGATCAAAGAACGCGCTAAAGATAAAGGCGTAGAGATAAAAACTTATAATGTTATTTATAATTTGCTTGATGATGTAAAAGCCTTACTAGGTGGTATGATGAGTCCTATCATCTCTGAAGAACAACTTGGTCAAGCTGAAATTCGCCAAGTGATCAATGTGCCAAAACTAGGACAAATCGCAGGTTGTATGGTAACAGAAGGCACGATCAATCGTGGTGCTAAAATCAGGCTCATTAGAGATGGGGTTGTGGTATTTGAAGGTAATGTAAGCTCGCTCAAACGCTTTAAAGATGATGTAAGAGAAGTTGCAAAAGGCTATGAATGCGGTGTGGGCATAGAAGGTTGTAATGATATGAGAGTGGGGGATTATATAGAAAGTTACAAAGAAGTTGAGGAACAAGTAAGTCTATGAACCCAGCTGAAATCAAAAAGCTACGCACAGAAAGCATTTTAAAAGAACTTATACCAGAAGCTTTAGCAAATTTAGACAACGAAGCTTTAAAAAACTTGTGTGTGGTGGATGTGGAGTGTAAAAAAGGCAGATATGATGCTTTTGTGTATTTAGATAAAATGTTTTTTAATACCCAAGAGCAAGAAATCATACTCAATCAACTTAAAAAAGCCGCCCGTGCTTTGCAAAATTACTGCATGAGTGAGCAAGGGTGGTATAGGTGTCCGAATTTTCACTTTAAATTTGATGATAGATTAGAGTATCAAAACCACATGGATGCTTTATTTGAAAAAATCAAAAAGGAACAAAATGAATCTTGAAGCACTTTGTAAAGAAGCAGGGCTTAGCTTTTATGATGATGAGCTAGTAAGTGAAAATGGTAGAAAGATTTATAGAATTTATGTGCAAAAAGAAGGTGGGGTAAATCTTGATGATTGTGCTAGACTTAGTGAGATTTTATCGCCTATTTTTGATGTAGAGCCACCTGTGAGTGGAGAATATTTTTTAGAAGTATCAAGCTGTGGGCTTGAGAGAAAACTTAGCAAAATCGAGCATTTTGCAAAAAGCATTAATGAGCTTGTAAAAATCACAACTAGTGAAAAAGAAAAAATCGAAGCAAAAATCATCGCCGTAGATGATGAAAATATCACTTTAGAAAATTTAGAAACTCAAGAAAAAACTACTATAAATTTTAGTGACATAAGAAAAGCTAAAACCTTCATACAATGGTAAAAATTTAGAAATCTAAATTTTTACTTATATTTTGTATAATTAATTTTAAATACAAAAATACAAAGGCGTATAATGCTTGAAAATAAATATGATTACAAAATCAGCAAAAAAGATAAAAATGGCAATATATATCATCATTATCCAAAAGATAGTGATGAATTTAAAGAAGCAGTTGTAAAAAATGGCGGTATGAGTGTGTATGTTTATCAAAATGGTAAATTAATAGATGAATTTCATCCAAAAAGTCAAGGTTATAAATGGACTTCACCTATTTGAAATCTATGCACAAAGATGGAGAATATTTTCATAGATATTATAAAAATTGTAATTTTTTTGCAATTGTGGATTAGGGAAATTATATGAATATTAATTTAAATGAAGAACAAAAGAAAAATATAGAGAATAAATTTTTAGAATTTCAAAGAATTTGGACTTTAGAAAAAGTTAAAAGTATGACTCTTGAAGAATATACTAGTATTAAAAAAGATAATCCAGATAGGAACGATTTTACTTTTTGGATAGAAAATAAACTTGATGATATAGGAAGTATTTGGGGCGGTTCTAGTTTTAAATTTGGTATATATAAAAGAAATTCTAATGATGATAAAGAAAATTTAAAAGGTAAAACTTACAATGATAATTATGCTTGGTTATCCAAATATGGAAATAATCAAGATGAAGCTTTTAATAAAATAAAACAAACAATTATAGATATAATACAAGCAAGTAAAAATAATAATTTAGAAACTATAGAAAATATAGATTTTGGAGATGCTACTAAATGGAAAATAGCTTTTCATTATCAAAATGTAGAAAATATAAAAATAGTTAATATTTTTTCTAAAAATGTTTTAGATTTAATATCTTTGAATGAATTTAAAGAAAAATTAAAAATATATCAAATTTATGAAAAATTATTAGAAAATAAAAATTTATCATTAATTGAAATGATAGAAAATATGGCTATTCCTTTATGGGTTGAGTATGGAATAAACATAAAAAAAATGAAAAAATTATTTTGTGAATATTTAAGTAAAAGAAATATAGATACTTCTAGCATAAAAAAATATGCTTCAGCTGTAGAAAATATATCTAATGAATTTTTGAAAGATAATTTATATAGTTGCAATTTATATAATTTTGATCAAAATATAGAAAAATTAAATAAAAATAATAAATTTGTATTAAAAAATAATAATGGAAATAAAATGTATTCTGTTGCTTTAAAGCATTATAGAACTTTTTTATACAATTTTGAAAGACAATTTTTAAATAATGAAATAATGGATAAGGAATTAAATATGAAAAATCCACCTTTAAATCAAATTCTTTATGGGCCTCCAGGAACGGGGAAAACTTATCACACTATAGATAAAGCTTTAGAGATTTTAAATGAAAATTTAGAAAATAGAGATGATAAAAAAGTAAAATTTGATGAGTACGTTAAAAACGGACAAATAGTTTTTACTACTTTTCATCAAAGCTATGGATATGAAGAATTCGTAGAAGGTATAAAGCCTCACATAGATAGAGAGGAAAATTCTAAGAAAATAGAATACGAAATAAAAGATGGAATTTTTAAAGAACTTTGTGAAAAAGCTTTGGATAAAAAAAGAAAAATTAACAATGATATATCTATCGATAAAAATTCAAAAGTTTGGAAAATTTCTTTAGGGGCCAATGCTTCATTAAGAAGTGAGTGTTTTGAAAAAAATAAAATTTGTATAGGTTGGAGTGATATTCCAAAGAACAAAGATGAACGTTTTTTAAATTTAGGTTCAAATGATAAAAATAGCATAATAAGTTTTGTAGAATACATGCAAATAGGGGATTTAGTATGTGTTTTTAATACTTCAGAAACTATAAAGGGTGTTGGAATTATTACAAGCGATGTTAAATATAATGAAGACAAAAAATATCAAACATATAGAGAAGTTAGTTGGATTTCTCAAAATGATGAAATAAACATTCTTGATTTGAATAATGATAAAATTTTAGTGCAAAAAACTGTTTATGAATTATATAGAATTAATCCTAATGATTTATTAGCAAAGATAAGCCAACCAAATAATCTTGAAGATGTAGAAGATAATACAAAAAAGAAATTTATAATCATCATAGATGAGATTAATCGTGGTAATGTAAGTAAGATTTTTGGTGAGCTTATAACCTTGATAGAGCCTAGCAAAAGGATAGGTGAAGAAGAGGAAATAAAAGTAAAATTACCTTATAGTGGTAAAGATTTTGGAGTGCCTAAAAATGTTTATATCATAGGCACTATGAATACGGCTGATAGAAGTATAACTTCACTTGATACAGCATTAAGAAGACGTTTTGAATTTATCGAGATGATGCCTGATGTTGAAGAGTTAGAAAAATCAAAATATAAAGATGTAAATTTAAAAAAATTATTAGAAGCTATAAATACTCGCATAGAATACTTACTAGATAGAGAAAAGACTATAGGACATGCATTTTTTATAGGCGTTGATAGTTTAGAGAAATTAAAAAACGTTTTTCAAAATAAAATCATCCCACTATTACAAGAGTATTTTTATAATGATTATGCATTGATTGACGTGGTTTTAAATAAAAATGGTATGTTAGAAAAACAAGATATAAATAGTGATTATTTGAAAAATATGACAGATTTTATAGAAAGAGATAATGGTATTTATAAATTTAGTAATAGCAAAGATTGGAATAAAAGCACTTTTATAAAAATATATGAAAATGATAAATAATAATACCTTTTCTATCATCGAATACCAAGATTTTTCTAAAGAAGATTTAAAAGAAATTTTTAAAGAAAAAGCTGAAATATTTTATAAAGAGCTAGAAGACTTCGCAAAAAACAATGAAAGTCTTCTAGGCTTTAAAAGTAAAAACGCCTTAAAAGCTAAAAATTATGTTGGTATTATACAGACTAAAAGCGGTGTTTTAGAAATCTTGCCAAAATGCACAAATTTGGATAGCTATAAAGAAAAAAAAGATAAATCTTTGAAAGTTTCAAAGAGCAAGTTAAATTATGCCTATACAATAAGCAATGGTAATAAATTATATACTAATTTTAGCTATTTTCAAGAATATAAAATTGTGAAAAACATTAAAATAAAGAAATGGTATAGTATAAAAGAGATAAATTTCAACCCCAAAAATCTTTTAATCAACATGCTAAAAACCTTAAAAAATTCTCCCTTTAAAAAGTCTCAAATTTCATCTTTACAAATTGCTAAAATGCCTTTGTTTGAAGTATTTATCACGATGTTTTTAGATGAATTTGATAGTGTGTATAAAAAAGGTTTGATGAGATCTTATGTAAGTAGCGAAGAAAACAGAACTTTTTTAAAAGGAAAATTACTTTTTAATGAGCATATAAAATCAAATTTAATACACAAAGAAAGATTTTTCACAAGTAGCGATGAGTTTGTTTTAGACATAGCTCCAAATCGCTTGATAAAATCAACGCTAAATTTTTTAAAATCCAAAACAAGCTTGAATAAATTTAAAATCATCAAAGCTATGCAAATGCTTGATGAGGTAGAGTTTTCTAAAAATTACGAAAAAGATTTTAGTTTTAAAATTTCAAGACATTTTGATTATTATGAAAATATACTTTCTTGGTGTAAGATATTTTTGCAAAATCAAAGTTTTGCTCCATATAAAGGTAAAAAAGAAGCTTTTGCTTTGCTTTTTCCTATGGAAAAACTTTTTGAAAACTATGTAGCTTATATGTTTAAACTTGCTAATCCTAATGAAAATATAAAAACTCAAAGCAGTGGAAAGTATTTAATCTCAAAAAATAATGAAAAGTGTTTTATGTTAAAGCCTGATTTATATATAGAAAATAAAATGATCTTAGATACCAAATGGAAAATTCCAGATGATAACGAAGATGAGAAAAAGCATAGCATATCGCAAAGTGATTTATATCAAATGTTTGCTTATGCAAATAAATACGAGATAAAGGAAATTTATCTTATTTATCCTCTATGCGAGAGAAGTTTTGACTTAAGAGAGAAGTTAAAAACTAAAGATATTAAGTTTTTAGCACAAGGTTTTTTAAAAGCTTGCGATGAACATGTAAAGCTTAAGGTATTTTTCGCACCTTTGCCTTTTTAGGAAGTAACATGAATCACGAATTTTATATGAATTTAGCCATAGATGAAGCTTGGAAATATCAGCTTTTAAGCTACCCAAATCCAGCCGTAGGTTGTGTGATCTTAGATAAAAATGGTAAAATTTTAAGCATAGAAGCACACAAAGAAGCGGGCAAGGCTCATGCAGAGCTTGAAGCAGTGAGTAAAGCCTTAAAAGCGCTTAATCCAAATTTAGATTTACCCCAAAATGCAAATGATTTGCATGAGTTTATTTGTCAAAATCATCAAGGTTTGCTAAAAGGCGCTAGTGCTTATGTGAGTTTAGAACCTTGCAATCATCAGGGTAAAACCCCACCTTGTGCGAAACTTTTTAGCACGCTTGGTTTTAGCGAAGTTTTTATCGCCACTAAAGATGAGCATAAGCTCGCAAGCGGTGGAGCAGAGTTTTTAAAAAATCAAGGCATAAAAGTTCACATGGGAATTTGCGAGCAAAGAGCCAAAGAGCTTTTAAAGCCTTTTTTAAAATGGCAAAAATCAAGTTTTAAATTTTTTAAACTAGCCCTTTCTTTAAATGGCTCTGTTTATGGTAAAATCGTAAGTTCTAAAGCAAGTAGAACCTATGCCCATGCAATACGCTCAAAGCTTGATTTGCTTGTAGTGGGCGGAGAAACTATAAGACATGATAGGCCTATTTTGGATGCAAGGTTAGTTCAAGCTAAAGCACCAAATTTATGCATATTAAGCCGTCAAAATTTAGAAAGTTTTGATCCAAACATTCCTTTATTTAGCGTACCTAAAAGAGAAATTTTTACAAGCATTCCTAGCAAAGCAAAGTTTATCATGTATGAGGGTGGGGAGAATTTTTTAAAAGCCTTTAAAGATGAGCTAGATATGCTTTTGATTTTTTCAAGTTCGAATTTAAACACCCTTGAAAATGTTAAGTTAGATTTAAAGCTAAAGCCTTTATATAAAGGCTTTTTAGAAAATGATACTTATGGATTTTATGAGATTATTAAATCTTAGTAGATTTTTTGTGAGCTTACTTGTGTGAAAAATCGTGCTAAAGTGTTAGCAAAAAAGCCAGCACTTTGCTCTTCTAATCGTTTTAAAAACTTATCTATGGCATCTTCTTTTTGCCAGATAGGGTTTTGTACTTTAGCTAGTTTTTCTAGCTCTTTTTTGGCTTGCTCATAATTGCCTATTTTATCAATGAGTTTTAATTTTAAAGCCTCATTAGCTAAAAACACTTTTGCATCAGCCCATGAGTTTGTTTGATTTAAGTCTAATCTGCGATTTTTAGCGACAAATTGCGTGAAAAGTTCATAGCTTTGATTAGCTAAATTTTGTAAAAAGTCTTTTTCATCTTTGCTCCATTTACGCATGAAAGTTCCTGCTTCTTTATAGCTTCCTGCTTTGATAGTTTGCTCATTTATACCAAGTTTTTGTGCAAGATTGCTTACTTCAAAGCCTTGCATGATTACCCCAATAGATCCTACAAAGCTAGCAGGATTAGCGATGATCATATCAGCTCCCACTGCACTTAAGTAGCTTCCGCTTGCTATAGTTCCACCTGCATAGACTACCACAGGCTTTTTAGCTTTAAGATCTTGTATAGCTAAAGCTATTTCCATGCTTGGTGCAAAAGCTCCCCCAGGGCTATCTATAAAAAGCAAAACCCCTTTTATAGCTTTATCATCTTTGACTTTGTAAATTTGTTCTAAAAGATTGCTCGCATCGCTAATTTCGCCTTTAAGGTTAATTTGTGCTAAGTTTGCATTAGAAAGTTTAGTATTATCCCCACTTGGAGTAAGGATCAAAAACACGATAAACAAAAACACAAAGGTTTTAAAATAAGTGTTGATATAAGAGATGATTTTTCCAATTCCTTTAAAAAATGATTTTATAATTTGCATTCTTTCCCTTCTATAAAAAGTTTTAACACTTCTTTGCTTTGTAAGATAAACTGCAAAGGAAGTTGCTTTAAATTTGTGCTATATGGCAAAGCAAAAAGACTAAAATCAGCTATTTTACCTTTTTGAATTTGGCCTAGGTTTAAATTTAAAGCTTTTGCGGCTTTGTTTGTTGCCATTAAAAGCAATATTTTAGCAAAATTTTCTAACTCTAAATCATCATGTATAAGTAAATTTGCTCTCATTTCATCAAGCATACTTAAAGAGGTATTTGAACTTAAACCATCAGTTCCTAGGTGGATATTAACACCATTTTTTAAAGCAGATTTTAATTTAAAAGTATTTTTACTCAAAAGTCTGTTTGAAAAAGCACAATGCGTGATCGAGTGTAAATTTTTATCTAGCAAATCCCATTCTTTAAAATACACACAATGAGTAAATAAAGTCCTTTGGCCTTTAAAAAGCTCTAAAAAACTTTGTGGGGTGTAAAATGGCATAGGATTTTTGCTAAATTTAGCCAAGCTTTTTTTAAAACCACCTTTTTTAAACCTTAGCCAGTTGTTTTCATGATTGCTTTCAAGAAAATGTGTGCTTAGTAAATGATCATTTTCTCTAGCAAGTTTTATAGCAAATTTGGCAAGTTCTGGGTGGGTTGAGTAGGGCGCATGCACTGAAATAGCAGGGATAAATTTAGAAGTTTTAAAACTCATACTTTTTTCATAACGAGTTAAAAATTCTTCTTTTTTAGCTTGGATAAAATTTGCATTTGAACCTAAAATTTCATTGAAAAATACCACTCTAGCTTGTGAATTGATACAAGGGTTTAAATCACTCCCAAAGCTTGAAATTTCTCCTATGGTAGCAGTGCCATTTTTTAACATTTTATGGATATTTTGTGAGATTAATTTTTCTTTGGCTTTTTCGTTTAATTGCTCGCGGTTATTAAAAACGCTATCAAGCCATTTTAAAAAGTCCCCAAAGACTAAATTTCCATTATTTGCACTAAATTCTAAATGTGTGTGCGGGTTGATAAAAGCAGGTAAAAGTAAGGTATCTTTTGGAGTTGGTATAAGCTTAGCTTGTGGGTAGGATTTTTGTAAATTTTCTAAGCTATCAATTTCTAAAATATTATCATCAAAAAGAACTGCTTTGTTTTCTAAAATATTAAAATCATCATCGCAAGTTAAGATGATTTTAGGTGCTATTATAAACATTTTACCTCCTTTAAAAAGGGAAATTGTAGCTAAAATTTAGCTTTAAAGTGTTATAATATAGTAAATTTTACTAAATAAAGGTTAGATTATGAAAGTTATGGTAATACAAGGACCAAACATCAATATGCTTGGTGTGAGAGAAACTCATATTTATGGCAATATGAAAATGGAAGATATCCATGAGCAAATGAAACAAGCTGCAAAACAAGCTAATGTAGAGATTGAGTTTTTTCAAAGCAATTTTGAAGGTGAGCTAGTTGATAAAATTCAAGAATGCTTAGGTAGTGTAGATGGAGTGATTATTAATGCAGCTGCTTATGCACACACTTCTATAGCAATCCGCGATGCGATTGCAGCGATTAATATGCCTGTGATTGAAGTGCATATTAGCAATACTTACAGAAGAGAAGAATTCAGACAAAAAAGCATGATAGCACCAGTTTGCGCAGGTAGTGTGGTAGGTTTTGGTCCTTTTGGTTATCATATGGCTTTAATGGGACTTTTTCAAATTTTTGATCAAATCAATGCATATAAAGCAGCTCAAGCAAAAGCACAACAAGCAAATCAATGAATTTTATCTTAAAAAACGAAAATGCACTTTTTTATGAGTGTGGCTATTCTTGTGATAATGCTTTGTTTTTAAAGCTTGAAGATGAAGCATTTTTCATCACTGATGCAAGATATAGCTTTGAAGCTAGCGAAATGATAAAAAATGCTAAGGTAGTTTTAGCACAAGATCTTTTTGCTAGTGCTAGAGAGCTTTTAGAAAAAGCAGAAATTGATAAAATATGTTTTGACCCAAAAGACTTTAGCTATTTTGAATTTAAAGAACTTAGTAAAAGTGCAAATGTCGTTTTTGAAGAAAAATTAGACTTGAGTAAAAACAAACGCATTATAAAAAACGCTAAAGAATTGCAACTTCTGCAAAAGGCTGTAAATTTTGGTAAAGAATGTTTTGAAGAATTTGCTAATTTTATCAGCCAAGAAGGTTATGGAAAAAGTGAAAAAGAATTGCATTTTAAAGCATGTGAAATTTTTCAAAAAAAAGGCGCTTTAGGACTTTCTTTTTCGCCTATTGTAGCTATTAATGAAAATGCGGCTAAAGCACACGCTTTACCTAGTGATAAATGTTTAGAATATGGAGATTTGTTATTAGTTGATGCGGGTGTGGTTTATCAAAGGTATTGTTCTGATCGTACAAGAACGGCTTGTTTTGATGAGAGTGGTATAGTATTTGATAAAAATAAGCCAAATTTTAAAGATAAAGAAATTATGCAAATTTATGAAGTGGTTAAGCAAGCCCAACTTCAAGCTATTGAAAAAGCACGTGTTGGTATGATGGCAAGTGAGCTTGATTTTATCGCAAGAGAAGTGATTAAAAACGCAGGTTTTGAAAAAGAATTTATTCATAGTTTAGGACATGGAGTGGGGCTTGATATACATGAGTTGCCAAACATTAGTCCAAGAAGTGATTATGAACTAAAAGAGGGTATGGTATTTACCATTGAACCTGGAATTTATATCAAAGATAAACTTGGTATTAGAATAGAAGACATGGTCTATCTTGATAAAGAAAAGGCGGTGGTGTTATAATTTGCTGATTAAAGGAGCTAGAAGGTTAGAAAAAATTCGTTTTTTTCCTTTTTATTCAAAGGCAGATAAAAAAGGAAAATACATAGCCATTATAGGACTTGGAAGCAATATAGAAGATGAAAAAAAACGCTTTCGGAGTTTATTTAGGCTTTTAATGCAAGATAAACGCTTGCAAGTATTGCAAACATCGCCATTTTTGATTAATAAAGCTTTTGGCTTTGAAGAGCAAAAAGACTTTACTAATGCAGTGATGGTTGTAAGCACAAGTTTGCACGCAAGAGCACTTTTAAAAGTTTTGTTTTTTTATGAGTTTAAATTCAAAAGAAAAAGAACTTTTAAAAATGCTCCTAGAACGCTTGATTTGGATTTGTTGTATTTTTCAAAAAAAGCGCGTAAAGATGAGTATTGCACAGTGCCTCATGTGGGGGTAAATGATAGAATTAGCGTAACTTTGCCTTTGGGCTTGTTAAGATAAGGAAAAATATGGGACAATTGATTCATACTTTTACAGTTGAAAGCACAGATGAGATTATACCTAAGGTTAAGCAAGATTATGGCGATAAAGCTTTGATAGTAACTAATAAGCAAATTCGTCCAAAAACCATCAATCAAAAGCCTTTGTATGAGGTTATAGTAGCGATTGAAGAAGCTGATTATGAAGAGCATTTAAAACAAAACAATTTACCTATGCCACCAAAGAAAAAACCAAACACAGCAAGTTTTCCTGAGGCTAAAATTCAAGCTCCAAAATTTGAAGATGAAAAAAAAGAAGAAGATATAGTGCTTGATTTTTCTTCAAAAGCTAAGCAAAAACCTATTAATCCTTATTTAAATACAAGCAAAAAAGATGATAATTTTTTAAATTTAAAAAACAAACTTTCTCAAGTTAGTTCAGAAATTAGCAAGGTTTCAAACTATCAAGATTTTTCTATGCCAAATCCAAATTATGATAAAAAAATTGAAGCCTTTGAAAAGCAAATGAATAAGCTTAATGATAAAATGAATTTGCTTGTGGATATGATGTGGGATGATAAGGCAGATTTACGCAAAGAATTAGCTATACCACCTGAGTTTGCAAGTATTTATAAGCAAGCTAAGGCAAGTGGTATGCAAGAAGCGCATTTAGAAGCGATTATGAAAGCAACTATTGAAAATATGCCAAGCACTATGAAAGCAAATCAAGAAGCAGTGCAAAGGTATTTTTACTCACTTTTGCGTAATATGCTTCCATGTCGTTTAGAAAGTGAAATTAAAAAGCAAAAAATCATGATGTTAGTAGGCCCAACAGGAGTGGGTAAAACTACTACTTTAGCTAAACTTGCTTTTCGTTATGCTTATGGAGATAGACGCTATAAAACCGGTATTATAACTCTTGATACTTATAGAATAGGCGCAGTAGAGCAACTTTTCCAATATGCTAAGATGATGAAACTTCCTATTATTGATAGTATAGAGCCAAATGACTTAGATGATGCGATTAGAAGTTTAAATACTTGTGAGGTTATTTTAGTAGATACAACCGGAAATTCACAGTATGATAAAGCAAAACTTGAAAAAACAAAAGAATTTTTATCGCATTCTAATGCACAAATTGATGTAAATTTGGTACTTTCAGCAAATACAAAATATGAAGATTTATTAGAAACTTATAATAATTTTTCATTTTTAAATATAGATACTTTAATCATTACCAAATTTGATGAAACAAAAGTATTTGGAAATGTATTTTCTTTACTTTATGAAACTAGCACTCCGATGAGCTTTTTTTCCATAGGTCAAGAAGTGCCTGATGATATAGAAGTGGCTAATAGTGACTTTTTAGTGCGTTGTGTGTTAGAAGGTTTTAGAAGGGATGAAAATGAGTAATCAAGCAGAAAAATTAAAAGATCTAGTGAAAAATGAAAACTCAAATGTAAAACATACTCATTTTATCGCAGTTACTAGCGGTAAAGGTGGGGTTGGAAAAAGTACTTTTAGCGCAAATTTGGGCAACATCCTAGCTAAAAATGGTTATAAAGTAGGGCTTTTTGATGCAGATATAGGGCTTGCAAATTTAGATGTGATTTTAAATGTGCGTGTGGAAAAAAACCTTTTACATGTTTTGAAAGGCGAATGCTCGCTAGAAGATATTTTAATAGAAGTAAAGCCAAATTTATGGCTTATCCCAGGTGAGAGTGGCGATGAAATTTTAAAATACAATGATAAAAACATTTATGAGAGATTTTTGAATCAAACAAGTATTTTAGATGATTTAGACTTTTTAATCATTGATACAGGAGCAGGTATAGGTGGTAATATAGGAAATTTCTTAGAAATGTCTGATGAGGTTATTGTTATCACTGTGCCTGATCCTGCCGCGATTACCGATGCTTATGCTACTATTAAAACCACTTCAAAAACTAAAGAGAATTTATTAATGGTGTTTAATGTTGTTAAAAACGAAAATGAGGCTTTGAGAATTTTTGATAATATTAAAAAAGTAGCAGATATTAACATTAAGCATAGTTTAAATTTAGAATTTTTAGGATTTTTAGGTCAAAGTAAAGATATTAGTTCTAGTATTAAAAAAAGAACTTTATTTAGTGATGATGACACTAATGCAAGTGATGAGCTAAAAGCCATAGCTTCTAAGCTTTTGTATAGGTTGGAACAAAAAGTGCTTAATAATGTGGGAGATAAAAGCATTATGAGTTTTTTCAAAAAGCTTTTGGATCGTTTTTAGATTGAGGGAAAAAGATGAGACCAGAGAATTTTGTTGCTTTTTTTACTGTTTGTGGTTTTTTTATAGGATTAATGTTTACCATAGTTAATATAGAAGATGCAGTAGAGATAGTTGTATATACTTGTTTGATTACTTTTGTATTTTATGTGTTAATCCATATAGTAATTATGATCTTTGTAGATGTTAATAAAATTAGCGGTAGAAGCTTTAATAAAGAAAAATATGAAAATGAAAATAATAGTTTTATAGCAGAATTAGCCGCAAGAGAAAAGAAAATGGATTACTTGCTTGAAAAACTTCAAGAAGAGCGCGAAGACCTTAAAAAGCTTGAAAGCTCTTCAAAAAGAAAAGTAAAACATGCAGCCGCATAATGCCTATGCTTCTACGCTAAAAAAAGAACAAGATGACTTAGTCATCTCTTATATGCCAGCATTAAGAGCTATGGCTTTTAGGCTTAAAGAGCGTTTGCCTGCTAGTATTGATGTAAATGATTTAATTAGTATTGGCGTAGAAGAGATGATCAAACTCTCACGCCGTTATGATAAAGAACAAAATGATAATTTTTGGGGTTTTGCAAGAAAAAGAGTTAATGGGGCTATGCTTGATTATCTAAGAAGCCTTGATGTGATGAGCAGAAGCAATAGGAAAATCATCAAAGATATTGATGCTATTATAGATGAGTTTTATCAAGAAAATGAAAAAGAACCTGATGATGAATATTTAGCGCAAAGACTAAATTTAGAAGTAGAAAAGGTAAAAGAAGCAAGAGCAGCTCATGCTATATCGCTTGTTATGCCTTTGGATGAACAGCTAAATTGCTTTAATGATAGCAATATCATAGAACAAATAGAAAAAGAAGAATTAATAGAAAAAATCAACGCAGTTTTGGAAGAATTCAAAGAAAGAGAAAAGCTTGTAATACAGCTTTATTATTATGAAGAATTAAATTTAAAAGAAATCGCAGAGATTTTAGAGATTAGCGAGTCAAGAATTTCACAAATTCATAAGCGTTTGCTTAAGAAGATTAGAGAAAGGCTAGTTTAATGGCTGAGATACTTTCCCAAGAAGAAATTGATGCTCTTTTAGAAGTTGTTGATGATGATAGCGATGAGAGTACAGCTACATCAAAACTAGAAGAAATAGAAGATAAAAGAGATATAGTAGTATATGATTTTAAGCGTCCAAATAGGGTTTCTAAAGAACAGCTTCGTTCTATCAAAGGGATTCATGATAAATTAGCAAGAAATCTTGCTTCTCAAATTTCATCCATGATGAGAAGTATAGTTGAGATTAAACTACATTCAGTGGATCAAATGACTTATGGTGAGTTTTTGATGTCTTTACCTTCGCCAACAAGCTTTAACGTTTTTTCGATTAAGCCTTTAGATGGAAACTGTGTTTTAGAGATTAATCCAAGTATTGCTTTCCCTATGATAGATAGACTTTTGGGTGGTCAAGGGGAAAGTTTTGACACCTTAAGAGAGCTTACAGAAATCGAGCTTAATTTGCTTGATTCTATTTTGCGTATTATTATGCAAAGGCTTAAAGAAAGCTGGATGAATGTTACAGAAATTTATCCAAGCGTAGAGGCAAAAGAGTCAAGTCCAAATGTTGTGCAAATTGTTTCACAAAATGAGATTGTTATCATGGTGGTAATGGAGATTATCATCGGAAATTCAAGTGGTATGGTAAATATTTGTTATCCTGTTGTGCATTTGGAAAGTATTTTGAGCCGTTTGGCAAATCGTGATATTATGATGGGTGAAACTTCAGCTAAAAAATCAAGAAATAAAGAACTTAAAACCTTGATCGGTCGTGCTGAGGTAATTTATGAAGCTATGCTTGGTAAAACTTTTATCAATGTGAATGAATTTTTAGATTTAAAACAAGGGGATATTTTAAAGCTTGATAGAAGTGCAGATGATAAAGCTATAGTAGCTATTGATAAAAAAGAAGTATTTTTAGCTCAAGTGGGGCTTCATAGATTTAGAAAGTCAATTAAAATCTTAGAACTTATCAAAACTGATAAAGATGAGATTAAAGAAATGCTTGAAAAATATGAAGATGAAAGAAGAGCAAAAGCAAATTCGTATGATGATAATGAAGAACTAGAAGAGGAAGACGATGATCAATGATTTTTTAGGCATATTCGTTAATGAATGTGTAAGTACAATAGAAGGTTTAACAGGAAAAAGTGCTGAATTTAGCGAGTATTATGAATATGATGTAAATTCTCAAGATTCTATGACTCCGCCATTAGTTAGCGCTACTTTTAGCGTTAATAATGAAATGAAAATCAAAATCCTAGCCAGTGCAGTTTTAATGAGTGCAATTGGTGAGTGGATGATGGGAGAAGAAGAAATCTCCAAAAACAGTGAGCTAAATGAAGATGAAATGGATGCAGCCAAAGAAGCTATACAAAATATCATCTCAGCATTTTCTACAACTTTAGGTGCACAAAAAGAAATTCCAAAAATGGAGTTTAGTCTAGAAAATTGTGAATTTGTTGCAGATAGCTTAGAACTTGGTGGTTTTCATAAGCTATATTTATATAATGTAAAAATAGCTGATTTAGAAGAAAAAATTTCTTTAGTATTTGATGAAAAAATTTATAAGATTTTAACCAAAACTGACTTAGAGGAAATCGTAGCAACAAATGAAGATCATACGCAAGATCATAAGGCCTTGGCTAATGTAGAAGAGCTAAGAAATATCGGTTTGATTATGGATGTGCGTTTGCCTATAAGAGTGCGTATAGGTAGTAAAAAAATGCTTTTAAAAGATGTTTTAACTATGGATATAGGTTCGGTTATCGAGCTTGATCAATTAGCAAATGATCCTTTAGAAATTTTAATAGGTGATAAAAAAATCGCTTATGGGGAAGTGGTTATCGTAGATGGAAACTTTGGAGTGCAAATTACTGAGATAGGCTCTAAAAAAGAAAGATTAGAACAACTAAGATGAAAGAATATATCATTGAGGATGTTACCTATCTTAAAGAATTAGAAAAAATTCAAAAAGGCATAACCTTTTTTGGTTCTGCTAGATTAAAAGCAGATAATGAGTATTGTATTTTGGCTTCAAAATTAGCTCAAAAGTTAGCAGATCTTGGTTATAGTATCATCAGTGGTGGTGGCGGTGGTATTATGCAAGCTGCAAATTATGGGGCTATGCAAAGTCAAACTTCACACTTAAAATCTTTTGGATTTAATATACATTTACCATTTGAGCAAAAAGCAAATGACTTTTTAGAGTATAATATCACTTTTAAGAGCTTAGCCATTCGCAAAATGGCTCTTATTCAAAAGAGTCTAGCTTTTGTGATTTTCCCAGGCGGCTTTGGAACATTAGATGAATTTTTTGAAATTCTTACTCTTAAACAACTTAGTTTTAAAAAAGATGTTCCTATTATTTTAGTTGGGCAAAAATTTTGGCAACCTCTTGATGAATTTATCAAAACTTCTTTACTAGAACTTGGAACTATATCTAAAAATGATGAGTTAAAGTATAGTATAAGTGATGATTTAGATGAAATTATAAGAATGATAAAGGAAAAAGATGAAAATTCTTGTTGCGATGAGTGGGGGTGTGGATAGTACTGTAACTGCTTATAAATTAAAACAAGCAGGACATGAGATCATAGGTTGTTATATGAAGCTTCATGGAAAAGCTAATTATCATGAAGAAAATATACAAAAAGTTGAAAAAGTTGCTAAATTTTTAGACATTAAATACCATATTTTAGACTTACAAGAAGATTTTAAAAATCAAGTTTATATGCCTTTTGTTAATACTTACAAAGAAGGAAAGACGCCAAATCCTTGTGCTTTGTGTAATCGCTTTATCAAGCTTGGCAAGCTTTCGGAATTTGCTAAGAGTTTGGGTTGTGAAAAATTAGCCACAGGTCATTATGCAAGGATAGAAAATGGTTTGATTAAAACTGCAGTTGATGAGAGTAAGGATCAAAGCTATTTTTTAGCAAATGCAGATAAAAAGGCTTTAGAGTATTTGATTTTCCCTCTTGGAGAGATGAAAAAAGAAGATGTGAAAAAATTTGCTTCTACAATCGATGTTTTAAAATCTTTTGCAACACAAAAGGAAAGTTCTGAGATTTGTTTTGTGGAAGATACTTATGTGCAAGTTTTAGATCAGTTTATGGATACTAAAATTCCAGGTATTGTAAGAGATAGTAGCGGTAAAGAAGTAGGAAAACACGAAGGTTATATGCACTATACCATAGGTAAAAGAAGAGGTTTTGAAGTGCGTGGGGCTCATGAGCCACATTTTGTATTAAAAATTGATCCTAAAAAAAATGAAATCATAGTAGGTAAAAAAGAAGAGCTTAAGATAAGTGAATTTAAGCTTGATAATATTAATTTATTTATCGATGCTAAAGAAATAGATTGTGAAGTAAAAATACGCTATAGGTCAAGATCAACCCCGTGTAAAGTTTTGATTAATGAAGATAAGAGTGCAAAAATCATCTTACAAGAGCCTGTTTATGGGCTTGCTAGCGGGCAAATGGCAGTATTTTATGATAAAGATTTAGTTCTTGCAAGCGGATTTATAAAATAAAAAAGCTAAAGGGTTGCACCCCTTTGGCGTTGCACCCTTTATACTAACTTTTTTTTAAAAATTAAAATTATTTTATTGTAATAAAAAATAAGAAAATTGTGGTTGAGGTTTTTCTAAGATAGATTAAGCAAATCTTGTCTTAGAAAAATTATATTGCATTTGATAGGTTGATCTTATTCAGTCATATCAACAATTGCTCCACTATTTTGACATCTTTCTTTATTCCATTTTCTTGTATCACACATGCCATAAACTATTTCATGTTTATTCAAATCGCCATTTTTATAGTTGATATAAACAACATCTCCATATTCTATTTCGCCTCTTGCAACTTCTTTAGCTAATTCATCTTGAGTCGGTTTTATCTCTTCAAAATCTTCAGCTACTTCAGGGTGTTTTTCTTTTAAAGCATTTAAATCAACATCTTTAAGGCTTTTTATCACAACATTAGAGCCATAATCTTTTTTTAAAGTTTTAATGAATAAATCATAACCACCTTTAGAACCTTTACTTGGATCATATTTATAATCTACTCCATTAGCACATGCTATAAAAGAAATTAATGCTAAAGCACCAAACATTGTTTTTTTAATCATTTTTATCCTTTTCATTTTAGTTTGTGAAGTTTATCATAAATGAAGTTAAACTTAAAAAATTATGGAGTTAAAATATCTCCATAATGCTTATATCAAACCATAAAAGATCAAATTTAAGTAAAATTCCATAAATCACAGCGCTAAATAAACCTGCGAAAATTCCTGCTAAAACATCATCTAGCATTACCCCTAAACCACCTTTGGTTTTTTTGTCAATTTTACCTATGATAGATGGTTTTGTGATATCAAAAAATCTGAACAAAACAAAAGAAAGTAAAAAAGTAAAAACACTCTGTCCGCAAATTGCCAAGGCTAAAAACACCCCAACAACTTCATCTATAACGATGTGTTTATCATCGTGTATGCCTGTTTGTTTTTCATACTGATCGATGATTTTTATAGAGATTAAAAAAAGTAAAATAGCAAGTAAGATTAAAGTTTCTACGCCTAAATACCTTAAAATAAAAAAAGCAGGGATTAGCGCTGCTATCGTGCCAAAGGTTCCTGGAGCTTTACTAATACTACCTGAATAAAAAAAAGTTAAAAATAATTTTTGCATGATTACACCATATATGACATTTGATGAAGTTTTATAAGTTGCTCATAAAATTCTTTGTCGCTTCGATATTCTAAAATACCATGCGTAGGGAAAAGATTGCTATAGATATTTTGTTTATTATGAAAGCGATTTGGAAAAAGCTCAGATAAAATCAAAGCTGAAATTTCTCTTCTTATAAAAACTGCTGGTGGAATGATACCAAGTCTAAGTAAATTTTTTAAAGAATCGCCATGGTATTTCATATGATGATGAGCTCCATGCGGGCATGATTTGGTGCTTACTATCATTTTGCATTCATCGCAAAATACAAATTCAGGAAGTATGGTTACTTCTATATTATAATCTTTTGCAAAGTCATCAAGTACAGTAAAGGCTCTGTTTTGATTAAAATACATTCCAAGTCCTGCATGATTTTGTCCTACAAAAAGCTTATTACAGTCAAAACTTTTAGCCAAAGCACATTCAAGAACTGGATTTAAATGTGAGGCAAAAATTTTGATATTATGCAAAGGTATGAGTAAAACCCTAGAAGATGGTAAGTAATTTTGTGCAAAAACATCAAAACAACGCTTTTTAAGTTTTAAGCTCAAACCGTTATTTTCATAAGATTCTATAAGGAAAATAATCACTAGATCAGATTGCTCTATAGCCCATCTTAAAATTCTCTCATGCGCTCTGTGAAAAGGGTCAAAACTTGAAACAATGGCAGTGATATTGGAAGGGTTTAATCTTTTTTTGATTTTTTCAAAATCTTCTTTAATAGCCTTGATATGATTATGATAAATTTCAAATTCCCCACTAATGCAAGTTTTTCCAAAATCTTGAATTAAACAAGCATTAGGTCTAAAAATATCATTGCTGTTTTTATCATTTTCAAATTTACTTTCTAAAATGATATGTCCTATGATTTTATCATTGCAGATAAAATCTATTTTATCGCCAACTTTTGCATTTTTTAAAACTGTATTATTCTCTTCAGTGCTAGCGGGTGCAAAGGTTAGAGTATAAGGAATTTTTTGATTATGAATCATTCCAGTAGCTAGGACTTCATCTCTTTCTTTTTGGTTCATTAATTTAGTAAAAGAACCAAAAATTCCTTCTTTGATAAAGCATAAAACCTCGTATTCTTCCTCTGAGATTATAATGCTATTTTTTCTTTGTAATGCCATATTTTTTCCTTTTTTCCCATAAAGACTTTCTTGAAATTCCTAACTTTTTAGATAAATCCGTATCAGGAAAGACGTTTTGATAACTAATGATAATGTGTTTAACATAATCATCAATGGTTAAAATTCCATTGCTTTCAAAGCTTTTTTCATCTTCGCCTAGCTCTAAAATTTGGAAATCACTATGTTCAATATTCGCACTTGTATGTATAATAACAGCTTTTTTTAAAGCAAGATTTAATACCTTTTCTTTTTCCAAAGGTTTTAAGGTTTGAAAATTGACTAAATAATATAAAGAATTATCCTTAAAAATCTTATCTAAATTTTGTTGATGTGAAAGATCTATGTATATATTTGCGATATTGTGCTCATTAGTATAATTAAATACAAAATGATCAGCAAAAATTTGATTATTAGTTTTTAAAATCAAAGGCAATTTGAATTTTTTATAATCAAAAGTTGGTAGCTTTGCTGTTTCAAATTTATGTTTTAAATAAGATTGATAAGTATGATTTAATATGCTTATTTTTTTAAATTCTTGAAAATGCTTTATTTTACGCATTAATTCTTCTATCATGAAAGGCTTTTGTATATAATCACTCGCACCAGCTTTTAATGGTGCTAAAACAGTATCTGAGCTTATGTAAGATATAAGTAAAATAATGATTTTATGCTTAAAAATTTCTATAATATGTTCAAAATTAGCCATGCTAGTAGAAAGCAAAATAACCTCATAATCATGATGAGCAAGTTCATTAACATTTACGATAATATCACAATCATAACCTATAGAATTAAGCTTTGAGCCTATACTTTGGGCTAAATAAAATTCATTTTCTACTATTAAAACTTTCATAATTTCATCCAATCAAAATATTTTAAATTTACACTTGCTAAAACCGCAATTCCTTCTTTTCTTCCTACAAATCCTAGATGTTCTGTGGTGGTGGCTTTGATATTGATTTTATTTGGTGTGGTTTTTAATGTTTTAGCGATATTAAAAGCAATAGCTTCTTTAAAATCTTTCATTTTAGGTGTTTGAGCTATGATGGTAATATCAGCATTTACAAGTTCAAAACCATAATTTTGCACCAAAGTATAAGCATTTTGCAATAAAAGCATAGAATCAGCATTTTTATACTGCATATCATTATCTGGGAAAAGTTCGCCAATATCTCCAAGCCCTGCTGCGCCCAAAAGCGCATCAATTAGCGCATGAGTTAATACATCTCCATCAGAATGAGCTTTTAAACCCATACTTTCATGCACTTTTACCCCACCTAAAAGCAAAGCTCTTTGCTCTCCAAATTCATGCACATCAAAACCATTTCCATTAAAAATATCCCAAGATGGTTTTGGTAAATTTAAGCTTTTTAAATCTTCTTTAAAGGTAATTTTTTTAGCTAACTCATCACCTTGTACATACCAAATTTTACCACCAATAGCTTGTATGGCTGTGCTATCATCGGTGAAATTTGAGCTTTGCTCTAAAGCTTTTTTTAGCATACTTGTGCGTGAAAGTTGAGGGGTTTGTATGAGTTTGATTTTATCTCTATCAATAGCTTCTTGAGCATAAATTGTAGTATCGCTTACTTTTAAAACAGGTGTAATACAATCAGCTTTGTCATGATTTTCTATGATGTTATTAAAAAGATTTTTAGAAATCAAAACTCTTGCAACATCACTAACCAAAACATATTCACTCTCAACCATGCTTAAAGCATTGAGTAAAGATTGTGCTCTAGTTGCGCCACCTTGAACAAATTTATATTCAGGGGCAAATTTTTTCATATAAGAAATATTACCAGAAGTAACAATTATTTGTTTAAAAGGATAAAAAGAACTTAAATTTTTAGTAGCATAAAGCCATAAAGGTTGTTCGCCTAGTCGTAAAAACTGCTTTTTTACCGGAGCATTAAATCTTGATGATTCTCCCGCAGATAGCATTATCAAGGAAATATCTAACATTTGTTACACCTTAATTTCTTATTAATGTTACGATATTATACACCATAAAAGCCAAAATTTATATTTATGTTAGTAGAATTAATCATTTTAAATAATAAGGAGAAAAATTGAAGGAAAAAATTGAAGAAAGACTAAAACAAGTTATATATCCAGGTTTTAAAAAAGATATAGTTAGTTTTGGTTTTGTAAAAAAAATTGAATCAAATGAAAATCAAGCACATATTGTAGTTGAAATCGTTTCAGCTAATGCTCAAATCGCACAAGAGCTTAGACTAAACATCGTAAATGCTTTAAAAGATTTAAATTTAGAGCTTAATTTAGAAATCATTCAACCAAAAATTCCTGAAGAAAAAAGCAATTCAAGAAGTGGTAAAAATATCGCTCCACAAATTAAAAATTTCCTTATGATTTCAAGTGGTAAAGGTGGGGTAGGTAAAAGTACTACAACTTTAAATTTAGCGATTTCTTTGGCTAAAATGGGTAAAAGAGTAGGGCTTTTAGATGCAGATATTTATGGGCCAAATATACCAAGAATGCTTGGTGAGAGTAAAAGCAAGCCCGAGATTGTAGGTCAAAAAATTCGTCCTATTTTATCTCATGGAGTTTATATGATGAGTATGGGTGTGCTAATAGAAGAAGGTAAAGGTTTGATGTGGCGTGGTTCTATGATCATGAAGGCAATTGAGCAACTTTTAGCTGATGTGCTTTGGCCTGAGCTTGATGTATTATTGCTTGATATGCCTCCAGGAACCGGTGATGCGCAAATTACCTTAGCTCAAAGCGTGCCAGTGAGTGCAGGTGTGTGTGTAAGTACTCCTCAAGTAGTATCTTTAGATGATAGCAAAAGAGCGCTAGATATGTTTGAAAAATTACACATTCCTGTTGCAGGTATTATAGAAAATATGAGTGGCTTTTTATGTCCTGATAATGGCAAAGAATATGATATCTTTGGTAAAGGCACCACAGAAGAAATGGCAAAAGCTTATAAGTGTGATGTTTTAGCTCAAATTCCTATCGAAATGAGTGTAAGAGAAGGTGGAGATAGCGGTAAGCCTGTAAGTTTTTATATGCCTGAGAGTGTAAGTTCAAAAAGATATTTACAAGCTGCTGAAAAAATTTGGGAATTTATAGAAAAGGTTAATCAAGAAGGTAAAGTAGATAATTCAGCTATTCAACCTGTAATGAATGGCAAAAGTGCGTGCTCGTAATAAGGAGGAAAATATGCCAATAGAAAGTAAAGAAGAATTTTTAAATTTAATCAAGCAAATCGAACAAAGGATTAATTATAAAAAGCCTAAAGCTTTTGCTATAGCAAGACTTGATTTAAGTCAAGTTGATCCTAGTAAAAAACTTCAAGCTAATTTTGGTGTGATTAATTTTGAGCAAAATTATGCTGCTGCAGCTGTTATGTTTGAAGCTTTTTTTAGAAGAGGGGTTGATGTTGATTTTAATGAAAGTGAGTTTGTGGCTACTTTGATTAAAGAGGATTTGGATTTTGCGCTTGAATGCTTTGCGCCATTTTTACAAGAGCAAGGTCATAAAAATATAGAAGCAATCAAAGCAGCAAAGGAAAATTTTAGAGAAAATGCTTTTTCTTTTGTTTGTATTTTTGAAGATGAGGCACCAAAAAGTTTAGAAAGTGTGTATTTGAAACTTTATTTGCTTTCTAATAAAAAAGTACCTTTAAGAAGTTTAAATTTAACAGGTGCTTTTGGGATTTTACCAAATGTTGCATGGAGTGATAATAAGCCTATTGATTTAGACTTTTTAAGAGAAAATGAGATTGATTTAAAAATGAGTGGAAGATATCCAAGGATTGATTATGTAGATAAATTTCCAAGATTTTTAGCTCATGTTATTCCTGAGGATAATACTAGAATTTTAGAAAGTTCTAAAGTAAGAATGGGTGCGGTTTTAGCTGCAGGTACTACTATAATGCCAGGGGCTGCTTATGTGAATTTTAATGCAGGTACAACCGGTGCTTGTATGGTAGAAGGGCGTATTAGTTCTTCAGCCGTTGTGGGTGAAGGTAGCGATGTAGGAGGTGGTGCTTCTATACTTGGTGTTTTAAGTGGTACAAGTGGTAATGCTATTAGCATCGGTAAAGCTTGTCTTTTGGGTGCAAATTCGGTTACGGGAATTCCTTTAGGGGATAATTGTATCGTTGATGCAGGCATTGCTGTTTTAGAAGGGACTAAATTTGCTTTAAAAAATAAAGAAGAACTTCAAAAAATCAATCCTGATTTTAAATTTGATAAAGATATATACAAAGGTTTAGAGTTAGCAGGATTAAATGGCTTGCATTTTAGACAAGATTCTCAAAGTGGAGTGATGATAGCAGCTTTTAATAAAAAGGCTGTAAAACTTAATGAAGATTTGCATTAATTCTTAGCCCTTATGGGTTAAGAATTTTAAATAATTCATGTAGCTTATAAATACACACGCTAGGGTGATGTTTAATACTTCCTATATGTAGTAAAATCTCTTTGCTATCTTTTTTATAAAGTTTTTGCACAAAATTAAAATTCCACCATTTGTAAGTTTTGAAATTTAAATTATGGGTGGTATTTATATGAAAATTTATATAAGAATGATTTTGAAAGTTTTGGTTTAAACCAGGTGCTTGAAAGGCATAGACTTCTTTTGCTGCGCTAGGAAAGGTTCTTGCAAAAGTTTGAGCTAGATACCCTCCTAAAGAATGCCCTATGATGATGAGATTTTTATCAATGGTGTATTTTTGCTTGAGTTGATTGTAAAAATATTGCATGGATTGAATTTGGCCTTTTGGAGTTTTGTTAAGTAAAATCAAAAAATCACTATAAAAATCTTTAAAATCAAAACACAAAGGATTTAAATCACTTCCTGCAAAGGCTAAAATATAATTTTTTCTTTTTTTATCATAAATAAAACTAGCTCTAAAACCCATTTTAGATTGAGGGTGTGTTTCGTTGATGTGCTCAAGTATTTCATAATTTTTTACAAATTTTAAAGCTAAAAATGCATTGTTTAAACCACCTACGGGAATTTTTTCTTTTTTATAAAAAGGATTAGTTAAAGCTTTTATAATGGCTTTGTGTTTTTGCAAACCTTCTTTTTGTAAGCTTTGATTTAAATATACATTAGCACAATAAGCTACCAAACTATAATCATATAATTTTTGCAATAAATCGATATTTTTTTCAAAATGAGTATGAAGTTTTAGTAAGAGTAGTTTTTCTTGGGAAGTTAAATTTGTTTTTTGACTTAAAGCAATAAAGCTTTGCAAGTCAAAAAACATTATAAATTCTTACATAGAGCAAGTATTTTGGATAGTTGAATTAAGCATCCAAAGAACTTTTTCATATTTTGCGATATTTTCTTGAGCAAATGCTGCTGTTGTAGTATCGCTTGCTTTTTCAGCTTCTTCATTTAATTTTTTAAATTCAGCTAAAAGATATTTATAATCTTCTCTAATAAATTCTAAAACTTCTACAGGAGTAAAGCAATCTTTACCATTTTCTAGTTTTGGGCTTTTTGCATTTTCCATTAAAACTTTTTGGCAAGTAATAGCTTTTTCTCCAAGTTGTAAAACTCTTTCGGCGCAATCATCAAAAAGTTCTGCCATTTCTTCATAAGCTTTTTCTGTATATTCATGAATTGAAAAAAACTGTAAACCTTTTACGTTCCAATGATAATTATGAAATTTAACCCATAAATGATGAGCATCTGCTTGTAATTGTAATAATTGTTTTGCTACTGACATGTTATCTCCTTTTTTTATTTTTAAAATTATAACATAAAATTCTTAAATAATAATTATTATTATCTAATAAATTTTAATGTTAATAATTATTATATTTTCATTATACTCTTTTTTTACAATAAAGCAAATTTATTTACTTAATATATTTTTGAGTATTAATTTTCCCACCTCTACGCCAGGTTGATCATAAGTGTTAATTCCAAGCATAATGCCACATGCAGAAGTAAATAACTCATAATAATACATCAAATACCCACAGTGATAAGCATCTAATTTCTCAAGTTCTATTACATCAACACTTAAATTTTCAGCAATTAATGCATGCATGGTTGCATCGCATTGCGCGTTTAAAAGATTATGTAAATTAACTTCATTGGTAAAATCACAATTTTGTAAATGATTAAAGCTTATATTTGGGATACTAGGAGATTTTTGACTATCTTTGATTTTTAAAAAAGTAACAGTTTTATCTTTAGGTCCATCCATGATAAGTTGTAAAAAGCTATGCTGATCTCTAGCACCAATTAAAGCAATAGGAGTTAAACCTATGCGTTTAAAGCCTTGTTTTTTACCTAGACTTTCAGCAATTAGTTGAATATACCATTCATTAAAACCTTTAAAAGCATCCCCATAAGAAAAAAGCACATTAATATGCGCACTTTTATGTGTGCAGTAATGATAAGCCTTTTGTAAAATTTGATCACATTTTTTCTCAAAAAAATCTACATAACAAGCTTTTGCACCTTCTAATAAGGCTTTAGTATCATAGCCACAAAAGCTCAAAGGAACAATACCAATAGCAGATAAAACACTAAATCTACCACCGACATTTTTAGGTATAAAAAAGCATTTTATATTTAATTCTTCTCCTAGTTTGTGAAGTTTTGACTCAAAATCAGTAATAAACACAAAATTTTTGTGTAAATTTTCATTTTTAAAATCAAAATGAGCAATGATGAGTTTAAATAAAGAAATCACTTCGATAGTTGTGCCTGATTTACTTGCTATGATGAAAAGTGTTTTTTGGGGATTTATTTTTTGCATAGTTTGGGTAAAAGTATGTGAGGAAGTATTATCTATAATGAAAAGTTTTTTTTCTTCTACTTGATCAAATAAAAGCTCTTTTAAAGCTTTAACCCCACAACTTGATCCACCCATGCCCACTAAAACGATATTTTCTATATGAGTTTTAGTTGCGATAAATTCTTTGCTTTCTTTGATTAAATCAAAGCTTGTATCTACTAAGTGATAATACCCTATATCGCCACTTTCTAACTCATCATTCATTCTATTTGCATAAGCGGTAATTTTTTTAAAATCTTGGGTTTTAAAAAATAAAGTATTATTTAGCATTTTTACTTTTCTCATAAAAATAATTTGTCGCTTCTACAAAGCCTTCTACGCTTCCACAATCAAATCTTTTTCCTTTAAATTTATAAGCTAAAACCATATTATTAGTTGCTTGTGAAAGTAAGGCATCGGTAAGTTGAATTTCTCCATTTTTACCTGCTTTAGTATTTTCTAAAATACCAAAAATATCAGGCGTTAGAATGTATCTTCCTATGATTGCTAGATTGCTTGGAGCATCTTTTGGATCAGGTTTTTCCACCATAGAATTTACCATGATTAAATCCTCTTCCACAGCATTTCCTGCTATAACCCCATAGTTTGAAACTTGGTCAGCTTCAACTTCCATCACAGCTATAACAGAGCAGCGGTATTTTTCATAAATTTTTACCATTTGAGCTAAGACATTTACCCCATCTTCATTTATACATAAATCATCTGCCAAAATCACTCCAAAAGCTTCATCTTGCACTAAAGGCTTTGCTTTTAAAACTGCATCTCCTAAGCCTCTCATTTCATTTTGTCTTGTAAAAGTAAAAGTGCAACGATCTATGAGTGTTCTTATTTCACTTAAAAGATATTCTTTTTTAGTACCTGCGATTTGGTGTTCAAGTTCATAAGAAATATCAAAATAATCCTCCAAAGCTCTTTTTCCACGCCCCGTAACAAAGCCCATAGTTTCCATACCAGCTTCTAAAGCCTCATCCACACCATAATGAATTAAAGGCTTAGTTAGTATAGGTAGCATTTCTTTAGGTAGGGTTTTTGTAGCAGGTAAAAATCTAGTACCATAACCTGCTGCAGGAAAAATACAAGTTTGAAGCATAGTTTATCCTTAAATTTTTATAAGTTGTTTTGATTATAATTTTATTTAAATATTATAGCTAAATTAAGGAAAATATGAAAACCATTGATCAAATTTATCAAGCAAAAATAGAAATCAAAAAATCAACTTTTTTGTCTTTTTTATGTCCTTTTGAAGATTTTCAAAATTTAATGCAAAAGCTAAGAAATGAGCATTTAAAAGCCGTGCATTTTGTATATGCTTATAGGTATTTAAATGAATTTGATCAAATCATAGAAGATAAAAGCGATGATGGTGAACCAAAAGGAACTTCTGCAATGCCTTGTTTGAATGTTTTAAGAGGGGCTTTGCTTGTTAATTGCGCGGTGATTGTGGTGCGTTATTTTGGAGGGATTAAACTTGGTACAGGCGGTCTTGTAAGAGCTTATAGTGAAGCTACAAATGAAGCTATTTTAAATGCAACGCTTTTAGATTTTGAAGCTAAAAATATTTTAATTTTAAACATTCCTTTTCATCTTTATGCAAGATTTGAGCATTTTTTAAATAAAAATAACATTTCATATGAAAAAAAATTTCAAGAAAATGTTGAATTGATTTTAAACGTTAATGCTAAAGAAGAAGAGGAATTTAAAAAATTTGCAAAAGAGTTTGAATTTAGCGGACTTGTTTGGAAGTAAGCGTTTGCTTACTTCATTTTTATAAAGAACTTAAAAGATCTTTTACTATATCTTTTTGTGGCTCTTGTTTTTCTTCTATATTAGCTTGCATAGGAGTTTCGTTTTGTCCTCTAAAACGATAATTATAAATATTTGACATATTTGAGCTAAAAATTCCTGTGCTAAATTGATCTTGATTCATAGCTTTTGAAAAAAGCTCATCAAGTTTTAAACTTTGCTCGTTTAAATTTTCACTATTGTTTTGACTAAGTAAAGACATAAAGTCTTCATTAGCTCCTTGAGTGCTTTTATAAGCACTACTTTGACCATACCCATACTCTTTAACCGATAAATTATCATGGTTAACTTGCATGTTTTCTCCTTTCAAAATATTACAAGGAAAAAACAAGCAAAAATCATTCCTTAATCACCATGAGTTGGGTAGTATTCAGCTTCTATTTCATTGTTTTTAATAAACTCTTCTCTGGCTTTGTTACAGCGCTCATCTCTTAGTTTTCTATAAGCATTTCTACTTTCTAATTCTTGAGAAGTTAAAGGGCGATCTTCTAAAAATGAAATATGAAAATAAGTATCATCTTCTTTGCTGAATTTTTCATAAAATTCAACATAGTCAAAATAATCTTTTTCGCTTTGAAAATCAATACTTTCTTCTACATAAATAGTTGGGCCAAAGCCTCTGTGATTTTGAGTAAAATGTCCAAAACCAGCTGCATATTTTATCTTAAACGAATTCATTCTAAACCTCCTAAAAACTCGTCATAACTTCCTTTAAAATCTGTTAATTTCCCATCTTCTAAAAACCATATACGATTAGCAAAAGCACTAATTAGTTCTCTATCGTGGCTTATGCATATCACGCAACCTTTGAAATTATACAAGGCTTCACCTAATGCAATGATACTTTCAAGATCTAAATGATTATCCGGTTCATCTAAAAGTAAGAAATTTCCACGTTCTAACATTAATTTTGAAAGCATTAAGCGGTGTTTTTCGCCCCCGCTTAAGCTAGAAGCCATTTTCTCTTGATCGCTTCCGCTAAAGAGCATTCTACCAAGACATTTGCGAATTTCATCCAAATCTTTGAATTTTTCACTCATTAGCCATTCATAAAGTTTCAAATCTTCATTAATTAAATTCGTTGTATCTTGTGAAAAATATCCCATTTCTATGGTAGCACCAAGGTGGATGTGGCCACTATCGGGTTCTAATTTTGATGCGATAATTTTAGCTAAAGTGCTTTTTCCAACACCATTTGCACCGATTAAGGCTATTTTATCACCTTTTTCTAATTTCAATTCTAAATTTTCAAATAAGGTTTTATCATAAGCTTTGCTAATACCTTTTAATTCTAAAACTTCATTTCCTATTTCTCTATTTGTTCTAAAAACAATACTAGGATCACGCCTGCTTGAAGTTTTAATCTCTTCAAGTTCAAGTTTTTCTAAAGCTTTAGCCCTACTTGTAGCTTGTTTGGCTTTTGAAGCATTAGCGCTAAAACGACGTATGAAATTTTCTAATTCTTCTCTTTCTTTTAAGGTTTTATCGCGTTTGAGTTCAGCTTGCTTAGCAAGTAAGGTTGAAGCCATATACCAATCATCATAATTTCCAGCAAAATCGCGTATTTGTTTAAAATCCACATCTAAAATTCTTGTACAAACTTTATTTAGAAAATGTCTATCATGGCTAATTACTACTAAAGTTCCCTCATGTCTTAAAAGTTCATTTTCAAGCCAAGAAATAGCTTCTAAGTCAAGGTTATTTGTAGGCTCATCTAAAAATAATACATCAGCACCTAAAAACAATACTTGTGCTAATAAAACTTTAAATTTATCCGCACTTTGCAAAGTACTCATAAGAGCATTAAAATCTTTAATATTTAAAGAACTAAGAATTTTTTCACATCTAAGTTCACAATCATAGTTTGGATCTTCTTCTGCTGTTATGATTTCAAGCTCGCTTAATCTATCATTGATTTCATCGGTAAATTCTTCACTCATATAAAGTTTTTCTTTTTCTTTTAGTGCATCATATAATCTTTTATTTGCACACATTACCGCATCTTTGATAGTGTAGTTTTCAAAAGCAAATTGATCTTGTCCTAATACAGCGATTTTTAAATTTGGATCTATACAAATTTCTCCACTGCTTGATTCTATTTCGCCTGAGAGAATTTTTAAAAAGGTTGATTTTCCTGCGCCATTTGCGCCTATAAGTCCATATCTTTCACCACGGTTTAATTTTAAATTTACATCTTCAAATAAAAGTTGGTTTGCAAAACGCATAGTGAGATTTTTTACTTCTACCATTAATATCCTTAAAATATTTTTGCTATAATTTTAACAAAAAAAGGTTTATTATTTTGGATTTTTCGTATTTATTGTTAAAAACATTGCCTAGTATGACTTTGGTTTTTAATATCTTAGCTTTATTTTTAGCTTATTTTTTTAAGCAAAATAAGATTTTTTTCTTACTTTTATTAATTTTATGTGCTAGGGCTTTATCTTTAGTAGCAAGTGAGTATCAAGCGCATTTGTTTATCTCGGTATTTTTACCTTTTTCTTTTGTGCTTTTTGTGTTTTTACAAGATAGCAAGCTTGTGTTTGAAAGAATTAATCTCATTAAATTTGCGTATTTAGCCTTTATGGGTTTTGTAGCGTTAATACTTAGCACAAGTACTAATTTTAATGCAAGCATTACAAGTGAAATTTTTGGCCTTTCAACGCAATTTTTTAAGCCTATTAGCGAGTTAAGCTTTTGTGTGTTTTGGGTGGGAATGATATTTTTATTATTTTCTTATTTTAAAAATAATGATTTTCATTTTTTACTAGCTTATATGGGCTTGAGTGTGCAGTTTTTATTTTACAATAGTGTTGATTTGGGTTATTATGAATTTGCTTCTTTAGTGTTGATAGGATTTTTAGCGTATAAAGCTTATAAAATAGCCTTTTTTGACACTTTAACCAATTTGCCAAATTTAAAAGCCTTAAGAAGATATGCACAAGGACTTGAAAATTTTCATTTAGCCTTGATTGAAGTAAAAAATATCAATGAAATTTATCATCAAAAAGGCTCAAAAATGGGCGAGTTTGTAATGTATGAGTTTGCTAGGATTTTAAAAAAAGCTTTACACGCTAGGGTTTTTAAAGATGATAAGGATTATTTTATCATTGTATTTGAAAATGAAAACATGGCCTTTGTGCAAAGTAAGCTTCAAATGCTTGAAAATTTTATGCAAAAATATAGTTTTGAATTGAAAGAGCAAAATGCAAAATTAGAAATTAAACTTTGTTTATCAAGCAAAAATGAAAACATAGAAGAAAGTTTAAAACAAGTAAAATTAGAACTTAGAAGACAAAAGGATTAAAATGTTAGATTTGATTTTTAGAGAGTATGATATAAGAGGGCTTTACCCAAGTGAGTTAAATGAAAAAAGTGTAAAAGCTATAGGTTATGCTTTGGGTTTAGAAATGAAATCAAGAGGTTGTGAGAAAGTAAGTGTGGGCTATGATGCAAGATATAGTGCAAATGAACTTTTTAACTATTTAATTAGCGGTTTAAATAAAGCTAATATGCAAGTTTTTAATATAGGCTTAGCACCAACTCCTATGGGATATTTTAGCTTGTTTTTTGATGATATTTTTGATGCAAATATCATGATAACAGGCTCGCATAATCCAAAAGAATACAATGGCTTTAAAATCACGATTAACAAAGAAAGTTTTTTTGGTGCTGATTTGAAAAAGCTTTCTTTAAAAGTGCAAGAGTATTTAGAACTTGAAATCAATGATGATTTAAGATATGAAAATTATGATGTTAAAAGCTTATATATAGACTTTTTAGCTAAACATTTTTCACATCTTAAAGATTATAAAGAAAAAATCATTATTGATTGTGCAAATGGAGCTACTGGAGTGATTATAAAGCCTTTGGTGGAAAAATTAAATCTTAATGCACAAATTTTATTTGAAAATCCTGATGGAAATTTCCCAAACCACGCGCCCGATCCAACAGAGCTTGAAAATTTACACGCATTGCAAGTTGCGCTAAAAGAAAATGAAAATGCAAAAATGGGCTTTGCTTTTGATGGAGATGGAGATCGTTTAGTAGTCGCAAGTAAAGACTATGTATTTAAGGGCGATGAGCTTTGCTATTTATTTGCTAAAAATATAAAAAATCCTAGAGTTTTAGGTGAAGTAAAATGCTCTAAAAACCTCTTTGATGAGGTAGCTAAATTTGGTTTTATCATGATGGGTAAGACCGGGCATTCTAACATTAAAAAAATGATGAAAGAGCAAAATATCGACATAGCAGCAGAGCTTAGTGGGCATATTTTCTTTAAAGATAGATATTTTGGTTATGATGATGGAATTTATGCATTTTTAAGAACCTTAGAGCTTTTAGTAAATGGTTTTGATATAGAAAAATTAGTTAAAGAGTTACCAAAACTTTATGCAAGTGAAGAGATTAAGCTTAAGGTTAGTGAGGAAAATAAATTTCAAATCATAGAAAAATTTAAAGAAAAAGTAAAAGCAAACGCTTTTGAAAATGTGCTTGATTGTAATGAAATTGACGGAGTTAGAATCACCTTTAAAGAAGGCTGGGCACTTTTGCGTGCTTCTAACACAAGTCCATATCTTATCATGCGCACCGAAGCTACAAGTGCTGAATTTAAAGACTTTTTAGAAGCAAGGGCAAAAGAACTTTTCGAAGAAATCATAAAAGAGCTTGCATAAGCTCTTTTACATCAATATTTTTTGTGTATAAATATGCTCTTAAGAGTTTAGGGATTTTTGCTTTTCTATAAATTTCTTTAAATTCTTTTGGCATTTTCTCACAACTTACAAAAGGAAAAATCAAAACTTTTTCTTGTATATAAACAATGCCTATTTTATGCGAAATCACCCCATCACCTTTTAATGCTTCTTGTCTTTGTTTGGTACTTAAAAGTACTCCAAGTTTTTTAAAGCATTTTGCGATTAAACTTTCATCTTTATGAGTAATGTAAATATTTTTAAATTCACAAATATTTTCTTCTTTTAAGTCTTTTTCTAAGTATTTAAAGCTTTTTTTTACTCCATTTGGATAAAGCTTTAAAAACTCATTTGCAAAATTTTTGCGTATGAAATTTCTAAAATATTTTTCATCATCATTACTCTCATCATGAAAATAAGTGATATTGTTTTCTTTTAGGTAGTTTGAAATTTCTTTTTTTGGAATTTCAAGCAAGGGTCTTATGATAGTAAAATATTTTCTTTTTTCAATATCTTTAAAGCCAAGTAATTCTCTAAGCCCTGCACCTTTAGAAAATTGCATTAAAAACCATTCTAGTTTATCATTTAAATGATGAGCTAGTAAAAGATTATCATAAGAGTGATTTTTGCAAAGTTCTTCAAAAAACTCATAACGCAAAGCTCTTGCGCAAGCTTCGAAATTTTTTGTTATCTTGTGTGCGGTTTTGATGTAAATTTTTTTATGAAAACGCTTGGCTAATTCTTTGGCACTTTGTTCTTCTTTATCACTATTTTTACGAGTTTTGTAGTTTATAAAAGCAAGATCAAAATCTATATTTTTTTCTAAAAGCATGAAAAATAAAGCACTAGAATCACTCCCATGAGAAAATGCTAAAAGATTTTTCCCTTGCTTTAAATGATTTAAATATTTGCTATCAATCATCAAACTTTCTTAAAGCTTTTGCAATGAGTTTTTTATCTAAACTCTGCGTGATTTCGCACTCATAAAGCTCACCCATTTCTAAATCTCCGCAATCGCTTTCATTGATGAGAATTTCTCCATCAATATTTCTATCCCAACGCAAATCTTTTGCACCGATGAAAAATTCTCCTTCAGAGCTTTGACCTTCACAAAATGCTAAGATTTTTTTACCAACTTGTTGATTAAAACTTTTTTCTATGCATTTATCGACGATTTTTTCTATCACTTTTAATCTCGCATTAATGATTTTACTAGGAATTTGTTCCATGTTAAAAGCTGCGGTATCTTCTTCTTTAGAATAAGCAAAAACACTAATTCTATCAAAACCAAATTCTTTTATAAAAGCGCATAATTCTTCAAAGTCCTCATCACTCTCTCCTGGGTGTCCTACTATAAAACCTGTGCGTAAAAATGAATTTGGAGCTTGTTTCATTAAATTTAAAAGTTCGATTAATTTAGCTTTGTTAGCTCCGCGTTTCATGATTTTAAGCATATTATCACTGATGTGTTGCAAAGGCATATCAAAATAATTTACAAAAACTTTTGATTGAATGATTTTTTCTATCACTTCTTTGCTAATACTTGTTGGATATAGATATAAAATTCTAGCAGCCTTTACACCTTGGATATTTTCTATAGCTTCAATAAGCTTTAAAAGTCCATCTTTTTGACCTTGATCAAACAAATACGAACTTGTATCTTGAGCAATAAAAGAAAAGTCTTTATAGCCTTTTTTAACAAGCTCTTTTACTTCATTTACAATGCTTTCTGGGCTTCTTGATTTGAGTTTTCCTTTAAAACTTGGTATAGCGCAAAATGAACATTTTTGATTACATCCTTCAGCTATTTTGATAAAAGCGTGATAATTTGATCCTGTGATTACACGATTGGTATTTTTATCTTGCAAGTAAGTGGAATTTGAAAAAAGATTAGTTTTTTTAAGTATCATTTCATCAATTTTTTCATAATTTCCCACACCGGTAAAAAGATCAACTTCAGGTAGTTCTTTCATTAATTCCTCGCGGTAGCGTTGCATTAAACATCCTGTTACAACTAACAATGAATCTTTTTTTCTTTGCTCGTGTAAGTCTAAAATCGCATTTATGCTTTCTTTTTTAGCACTATCTATAAAGCCACAGGTATTTACAATCAAAACATCAGCTATGCTTGGCTCATCACAAATTTCATAATCACTTAATCTTCCAAGCATGATTTCGCTATCAACTAAATTTTTATTACAACCTAAAGACATTAAAAAAAGTTTTGGCATATTTCTCACTTTAAATATTTTATTTTTTTGCTAAAATTATAAGATTAAATTATATCAAAATTAGAAAGAAAATTTTTATGGATAATTACGAATACAGCGAACTTTTAAAAAAATTAAAAAATAAAGTTGGAAATATCGCTTCTATTATTAAGCCTGAAGAGATAAAAGCAAGATTAAAAGAAATAGAAAATTTAGAAAATTCCCCTTCTTTTTGGAGTGATGTAAAACAAGCAGGCGTTATAGGTAAAGAAAAAACTAAAATTTCAAATTTATTAAAAAACTACGAGAACGCTTTCAATGCTTTAAATGATGCAAGTGAGCTTTTTGATCTAGCAAATAGTGAAAATGACTTGGACACCATAGAAGCTTTATTTGAAGATGCAAACAAGCTAGAAGATCTTATTGTAAATCTTGAAATTTCTATGCTTTTAAGTGGGGAAAATGATGGTAAAAATGCCATAGTTTCCATTCATCCAGGAGCAGGTGGAACGGAGAGTAATGACTGGGCTAGTATGCTTTATAGGATGTATTTGAGATTTTGTGAAAGAGAAGGTTTTAAAGTAGAAACACTTGACTTTCAAGAAGGCGAAGAAGCAGGGCTTAAAGATGTGAGCTTTTTAGTAAAAGGTGAAAATGCTTATGGGTATTTAAAAGCTGAAAATGGTATTCATCGTTTAGTAAGAACTTCTCCATTTGATAGTGCAGGGCGTCGCCATACGAGTTTTTCTAGTGTGATGGTTTCACCTGAACTTGATGATGATATAGAAATAGAAATTGAAGAAAAAGATATAAGGATTGATTATTATAGAGCAAGCGGAGCGGGTGGACAGCATGTTAATAAAACTGAATCAGCAGTGCGTATAACTCATATGCCAAGTGGTATAGTAGTGCAATGTCAAAATGATAGAAGTCAACACAAAAACAAAGCAACTGCTTTTAAAATGTTAAAATCACGCCTTTATGAACTTGAGCTTATGAAACAACAAGATGAAGCAAATTCAAGCGAGAAAAGTGAGATAGGTTGGGGGCATCAAATCCGCTCTTATGTGCTTTTTCCTTATCAACAAGTCAAAGACACACGCTCAAATGAAGCTTTTTCACAGGTTGATAATATCTTAGATGGGGATATTAAAAAAATCATAGAAGGTGTTTTAATAGCACAAAAAGCGCAAGATTAATACTACAAAAGGATATTAAATGGAAAAAATTCTAGTTTGTGTGGATGTTTTAGAGCCTTGTAAGGAAAGTTTGTATTATGGGGTGTATTTAGCTAAAAAGCTAGATTTACCTTTAATGTTTTTATATACCATAGAACCAAATTTTACTAATGCTGAATTAGCTTGTAGTTTTGGCATAGGCGCTAGTGGATGTGTGATTGAAGATTTGGTAGAAGAGCAAAGTCAAAAAAATGAAAATCTTTGCAAAAAAGGGCAAAGAATTTTAGAAGAATTTTGTGCTTATGCAAAAGAACAAGGCGTAAAAGAATGCTTTAGTGTGCAAAGAGATGGAGATTTGGAAGAAGTTTTAAAAGAATACAATGATCAAATAAGATTAGCCATAGCAGGTTTAAAAGGCGGAGGTAAGAAAAATAAAATAGGCATTCATACAGAAGAATTAGTAAGAGCTTTAAATGTGCCTATTTTGCTTGTAAATTCTGCTTTTAAAGAGATTAAAAGTGTGATGATGGCTTATGATGGGAGTAATTTAGCTAAAAAAGCCATAGAGCAAGCCATTAAAAGACCTATTTTTAAGGAAGCAAAGCGTTATATAGTAAATGTTTCTAAAGATGAAAAAGCTTCTTATGAGTTATTAGCTCAAGTAAGTCAAATTTTTAAAGAAGCAAATTTAAATGTACAAACTCAGCATTTAAGTGGTGAGATTACTCAGGCTTTATTTGATTTTGGTGAGCAAAATGATATAGATTTGTTGATCATGGGGGCTTATTCACATCATTGGTTAAAAAGTATTTTATTTGGTAGTTTGACAAATGATATTCTAACTAAGGCTAAAAAACCTTTGTTGTTAATTCGCTAATGCTATACCATAGACTTTTAAATCACTATATTAGCATTTATCATAAAAGTACCAAACGATTTCTTTTTGTTTGGACTTTGCTTGCTGTGGTGCCTTTATTTTGTAGTTTTTTATTTGACGAGCTTGCCATTTATGCAACGGGTAAAATTACTTCTGAAATTTTATTTTTAATTTTAAATATTATTCCTATTATGGTGGCTGTGGCATTGATGATGTTTTTGCTTATTAGTATTTGGGCTGCTTTTAGTAGTAAGATTAATATCAAAGAAAAATTTTTTATTATTTTATATGCTTATGTTTTGATATGGTTTGCGTACGGGAATTTGTATTATTTTTCTTGTGATGTAGATAATTATAATAGAATGTTAATTGCTACTCAAAAAAATGAAAATTTAGAGATTGTGGATTTGCAAGAAAAAATCATAGAAGTGCAGTTTCAAACACCTATAAGAGGAATTCATAATTTTTGGTCTTTAAATGATGAGTTAAAACCTCAAATTCAAAATAGAATAAAAGGTTTGGTTGATTGTTATTATTTTAGCGGAGTTACTATGCTAACGATAGGCTTTGGAGATGTAACGCCTGTTAGTTCTTTGTTAAGATTATTTAGCGTATTTCAAGGATTTTTAGGGCAGGTTATTGTTGTGATTGCTATGGGACTTTGGATTAACCAAGCAGGTAAGCAATAGCTTACCTTGCGATTAATGTTTTATAGCATATTTATTTTGTATTTCTTCATGTCCTAGTATTTTTTGAATATTGCAGTTTTTATCAATATCTAATTTCTTAACATCGTGATGAAAATTAGTACAATTGTGCAATAAAAATGCCATTGTTTTAGCATTATGTACATCCCATCTTGATAAATCTTGATCAAATTGTTTGCAGTTTTCAAACATATGTGCCATCGTAATGGCATTATGCACATCCCAATTTTCTACTTTATGATTAAATTTAAGACAATTACAAAACATATACTTAGTATCTTTAACATTTGACATATTCCAAGAAGATAAGTCTTGATCAAAAGATTCACAATCAAAAAACATTCCTTCCATGTTTTCAACATTTTTAACATTCCATTTAGAAATATCATGATTAAAGCTTTTACAGCAATAAAACATATAAGACATATCTTTTACGCTTGACACATCCCACTTTTCTATACCATCAAAATTAGTTCTAGTAGAATAGTAGAACAAATAAGACATATCCGTGATTAAGCTTACATCGATTTCATCTAAGGTAATAAGCTCTTCTCTAATAAGAGCAACTAATTCGCTTTTTGTTTTAGGCGTAAACATGTTAGCTCCTTTTTATGTTTAATTTCTCTTTAAAATTATAATACTAATTAAATATAAAATAGAAAAAAATAAATATTAAATTAACAAAAAAATATAAAATGCTATAATATGTTTCATAATGAAACATATTATAAATTTAATAAGAAAATTAAGCTAATTGATATAAAGATTAACCAAATAAAAAGCAACAATGCCATCAAAAATGGTTTAAAACCTGCATTTTTTAAAATATTTTTATGGATATTTACTCCCAAAGCTACCATGGCCATAGAAAGTAAAAGTGTATCTATAGTTTGTATGCTTGGTTTTATATAATTAAGTGCAAAATCGGTATTTAATATTTCAAGTGAGCTAATACCACAAGCAAATAAAAACCACAAAGCAAAATAAGGAATATTTGCTTTAATGGAAATTTTTTCATTATTTTTACTTAGAAATTTCAATGAAAAAAGACTTAAAAAAATTAAAAAAGGTACTAGCATTAAAACACGCATCATTTTTTCTATGACAGCACCATCTCCTGCTTGTATAGCTTCACCTGCTGCAACAGCATGTGCAACTTCATGCAAGCTTGCTCCCATGAAATACCCCATTTGCTTTAAACTAAAAAAATCAAACCAACCCAAATTCCAAGCCAAAGGATATAAAAACATCCCTAAAGTTCCAAATACAACCACAGTACAAACTGCCACGCCAACTTTAGCAGAACCACCTTTAACAACGCTTTCACTTGCCATCACAGCAGCTGCCCCACAAATGCTTGAGCCACTACTTATAAGTATGCTTTCTTTAAGATCAAGTTTAAATAATTTTCCTAATAAAAGCCCTATAAAAAAGGTAGAAAATACCACTAAAAATGCTAGCAAAATTCCATTTGATCCAACTTTTTCTAAATCATTAAAAGTAATTCTAAAACCATAAAGTATAATCCCAAGTCTTAAAATTTCTTTTGTTGCTATGCCTAAAACTCCTGATTTTTTGAGTAAATTTGCATTTTGATGAGCTAAATTTCCTATTAAAGCTCCCAAAATTACGGCTATGATTAAAGCTGAAATTCCAAGATTTTTAAAAAAATTAAGCTCAGAAATAGCAAAAGCACAAAAAGCAAGGGTAAAAAGTAGCAAAAAAGCTTCAAATTTTCTATTTTTATATATATTTTTATGCATAGATTTTTCCTTTTTTATTTTTTTGTAATCTTAATGATTTTTTTATGATAAGTAAAATTAATTTTATTTGATATAATGATTAAAAATATTTATCAAAAGAGTACTTATGACTTTTAAACAAATAAAATATTTTCAAGCTTTGTGTAGAAATTTAAATTTAAGAGCTTGTGCTAAAGAATTAAATATAACTCAATCTGCTTTGTCTTTAGCTATATTTGAACTTGAAAAAAGTTTAAACACCAAGCTTTTTGATAGAAATGCTAAATTTTTAAGTTTAAATGAAAAAGGAAAGGTTTTTTTAAAGCAAATTACACCTTTGATTTTAGAATTTGAGCGCATTGAAAAAGCAATGCAAGATGATCAAAGCTATGAAATAAGTATGAAAGTGAGTCAAAATGTAGGTACTTATTTACTAGGATCTTTTTTGGACCAAAAGGCAGAAAATATCAAGTTAAATTTGTCCTTGGATAATAGTCAAAATATTATCAAAGATATTTTAGATAAAGAAATCGATATAGGTTTGATTGAAGGAATTTGCAAAGATAATGATATAAAAAAGATTAAAATTTGTGATGATGAACTTATTGTGGTGAGTAAAAATGACTTAAAAAAAGAATTTTTCATAGATGAGTTAAAGGATTTTAAATGGCTAAGTCGCGAGCAAGGTTCGGGTGCAAAAGAAGTGTTTTTAAATGCTTTGCCTAAAGATATAAAGCTTAATTTAGTTTATGAGCTAAACTCAACTGCTATGATAAAAGAGTTGGTTAAAAAAGGTGAATTTTTAGCAGTTTTACCTAAATTTAGTGTTAAAGAAGAACTTGAAGCTAAAAGCTTATTTGAAGTGAGATTAAAAAATTTTAAAATTTCAAGAGAGCTTTGCTTGATTTATCATAAAAATAAAGAGCCAAGCAAGAAATTTATAAATTTATGTGAGTTTTTAAAACTTTGCATTCAAAAAGATTTAGTTTAGCTCTTGAATACATTTTTTAAAAAGCTCCCCTCTTTCTTCATAAGATTTAAACTGATCTAAACTCGCACAAGCAGGGCTTAGCAGGGCTACTTCATCATTAGTTAGGTTTTGATTGATTTTTTCTACCGCTTTAGGTAAAAACTCACAATAATGTGCTTTTAAATTAGCATTTTTAGCATATTCAAGCATTTTATTAGTGCTTTTTCCTATGGCATAAAGTTCTATATCAAGCTCTTTCATAAAAGTAAATAAAGCACTTAAATCCACTCCCTTATCATCCCCACCTATGATAAGATGAATTTTTTTATCCTTATAGCGTTTAAGAGCAGCTAAACTAGCATCAAGATTAGTTGCTTTAGTATCATTTACCCAAAGTCTATTTTTATGATCAAATATTTCTTCAAGCTTGTTTTTTTCTATCTTAAACTCATTTAAAAGCTCATAAGAGCAACGATCTAGTATGATTTTTTCTATACTTAAGGCAATAAGTGCATCAAGTAAAAATGGGGTTTTAAAATGAATTTTTTCTAAGTCAATTTGCATTTTTTTAGCTAAATCTTGCTCGTCTTCATAGCTTATAACATAAGCATGAGTTGGATAAGCCTCATACTTTTTAGGTAAAATTACTACATCATTTTCATTCATTCTTTCAAGCACGCTAAGCTTTGCTTGCTCATAATTTTCAAAACTTTTATGCCAAGAAAGATGATCAGGTGTGATAGGTAAAAGTGCATAAATTTCAGGTTTAGCTACTTTGGTGTAAAAAAGTGAAAAAGATGAGCTTTCTAAAATCCATAATTTAGCATTAGCGTCCATTTGTGCTAAAGGGGTTCCTATATTTGCTCCCATTTGTGCGTTAATGTGTTTTAAAAGATAATGTGTCATTTGAGTGGTAGTGGTTTTACCATTTGTTCCGCTTATCCAAACGCTTTTTGGCATGCCATCGTAAAAAAAATCATACTCGCTGCTTAAATTTCTTGCTTGCTGTATGAGAAGATGATCACTTGGAAAGCCAGGGCTTGGAATTTCTAAGTCACTTTTTAAAGGATCAAATTTACAAGGTGGTAAAAGTGTATTGCCAAATTCATCTTTACTTATACTTGTAAAATGATCATCATAAATATCGCAATTTCCAAAACGCTGCGCAAAAGCTTTGGTTGTTTTTCCGTATCCAAAAAGTGAAATTTTCATTATCTTAACTTTATACTAATTAATGCAATGATATTTGCAAGTAAGGCTATCATCCAAAAACGCACGATGATTTTATTTTCTACCCAACCTATTTTTTCAAAATGATGATGAATAGGTGCCATTTTAAATACTCTTTTGTTAAAGATTTTAAAACTTCCTACTTGTAAAATCACTGAAATAGTTTCTAAAACAAATACAAAACCTATCAGTAAAAGTAAAATTTCATTTTTACTTACTATACCAAGATAGCCTAAAAATGCCCCTATGCTTAAACTCCCACTATCTCCCATAAAAACTTGCGCAGGATAGCAGTTATACCACAAAAATCCCATAAGCGCTCCAACCAAAGCTGAGCTTAGCACTACAAGTTCTCCTAAACCTTGAATTTTAGGTAAAAATAAATAAGAACTATAAATAGCATTTCCACTCAAATATAAAAAAGCACCAAGGCTTAAAAGAGAAAATATAGAAGGCACAGTTGCAAGACCATCAAGTCCATCGGTTAAATTTACAGCATTAGAGCTTGATGCAATAACTAAAATCCATAAAAACAACATAAACACACCACCATCAAATAGAGCATGTTTGTAAAAAGGTAAATAAAATTCAGTATTTATATCAAATAAATATAATAATCCAACACAAATAAAAGCAGCGCTAAATTGCCCTAGAAGTTTCATTTTTGGACTTAGTCCTGCGTGATTGTCTTTTTTTAAAATTTTCCCTAAATCATCCACTAAGCCTATAGTGCAAAATAGTACTAAACACAATAATCCAACGATTACAAAACTATTATTTAAATCAGCGCTTAAAACACTTGCTATGATAGTAGCAAAGATAAAAACAAGCCCACCCATAGTAGGGGTATGAGATTTGGCTTGGTGTGATTGTGGGGCGTATTCATAAATAGGTTGATTTGCTTTTTTATTTTGAGCCCATTTGATAAATTTTGGCATTAAATATAAACTCAAAAATAAAGCGATAAAAAATGCAAAACCAGCACGCACGCTAATATAAGAAAAAAACATATAATTTGTATATTCTGTAAGATAAAGCAAAATTTTAACCTTGTATTTGTTTTTTAAAAGCATAATTTTAGTAAAATCACATAAATAAATTATAAAAAAGAGTAAAAAATGAGTCAAAAATGTATTTTGATAATCACAGATGGTATAGGACATAATACAAATTCAAACTATAATGCTTTTTTTCATGCTAAAAAGCCAACTTATGATATGCTTTTTGAAAATACCCCTAATGTTTTGATAAAAACAAGCGGTTTGGCAGTTGGCCTACCTGAAGGTCAAATGGGTAATAGCGAAGTAGGGCATATGTGTATAGGTAGCGGACGCATAATTTATCAAAGTTTAGTCAAGATAAATAAAGCCATAGAAAATGACACTTTAAAAGATAATAAGGCTTTAAAAGATTTATTGCAAAAATGCAAAAGAGTGCATATTATAGGGCTTTATAGTGATGGCGGGGTGCATTCTATGCATACACATTTTAATGCACTTTTAAAAATTTGTAAGCAAGAAAATAAAGAAGTTTTTGCACATGCAATTAGTGATGGTAGAGATTGTCCTCCAAATTCAGGTTTGGAATTTATAAAATCTTTACAGAAATTTTGCGGAAAAGAAGGGGTTAATTTTGCTTCTTTATCGGGAAGATTTTATGCTATGGATAGAGATAAGCGCTATGATAGGGTTAAGTCTTATTATGATGCTTTATTTGCTAAGGCACAAAAGTGTGATGATTTTGTGCAATTTATACAAAAAAGCTATGATGAAAACATCACAGATGAGTTTTTAACCCCAGTTATTAGTCAAAACTTTGATGGGATTAAGGCTGAAGATGGCGTGATTTTTATCAATTTTAGAAATGATAGAATGCGTCAATTAGTTGCTTCTTTAACCCAAGAAAGTTTTAATGAATTTCCAAAAGAAGTACTTGTAAAAAATGCCATTACTATGAGTTTGTATGATGAGAGTTTTAAACTGCCTGTGATGTTTGAAAAAGAAGAATTAAATAATACCTTAGCTTCTGTGATAGCTAATGCAAATTTAAGCCAACTTCACACAGCTGAAACAGAAAAATACGCTCATGTAACCTTTTTCTTTAATGGGGGAAAAGAAGAATTAGAGTGTAATGAAACAAGGGTTTTAATCCCAAGTCCTAAGGTAAAAACATACGATGAAAAACCTCAAATGAGCGCTAAAGAAGTTGCAGATGAGGTGCTTAAGGGCATAGAAAATGGTATGGATTTTATCGTAGTCAATTTTGCAAATGGTGATATGGTAGGACATACGGGTGATTTTGAAGCTGCGATTAGTGCGGTTGAATGTGTGGATGAGTGCTTGGGTAGGGTTATTGCCAAAGCAAGAGAGCATGATTATGCTTTCGTTATTACTTCAGATCATGGAAACTGTGAAGCAATGAGAGATGAAAATGAAAATATGCTCACTAATCACACAACCTTTGATGTTTTTGCTTTTGTCGAAGCTAAAGGAGTAGAAAAGCTTAAAGAAGGCATGGGGCTTAGTAATATAGCGCCAAGTGTGCTTAAAATTTTAAACTTGCCTATTCCAAAAGAAATGGATGAGGCTTTATTTTAATTTAAAGGAGAACAATGAAATTTAGTGGAAAAAATGTTTTAATAACAGGTGCAAGTAAAGGTATAGGTGCAGCAATAGCTAAAGAATTAGCAAGTCATGGTTTAAAAGTTTGGATTAATTATAGAAGTAAACCTGAACTTGCTGATGCGTTAAAAGAAGAGATAGAAAAAAATGGTGGCACTGCAGCTGTGATTAAATTTGATGCAAGTGTTGAAGAAGAATTTACAAGCGCTATTGCAACTATAGTAGAAAGTGATGGTGAACTTAGTTATTTAGTTAATAATGCAGGTATTACTAATGATAAATTAGCGCTTAGAATGAGTATGGATGATTTTTCTTCAGTGATTAATGCTAATTTGAATTCAAGCTTTTTAGGTTGTAGAGAAGCATTAAAAACTATGAGTAAAAAGCGTTTTGGTGCGGTTGTTAATATTGCTTCTATAGTTGGAGAAATGGGAAATGCAGGTCAAACTAATTATAGCGCTAGCAAAGGTGGTATGATAGCATTAACAAAATCTTTTGCTAAAGAAGGTGCAGCAAGAAATATAAGATATAACTGTATTACACCAGGTTTTATAAAAAGTGATATGACTGAAGTTTTAAGTGATGAAATAAAACAAAATTATATTAACAATATCCCTTTAAAGCGTTTTGCAGATGCAAGTGAAGTAGCTCAAGCTGTGGCGTTTTTATTAAGTGATCATTCTTCTTATATTACAGGGGAAATTTTAAAAGTCAACGGTGGGCTTTATATGTAAAAGCAAGGTTTTAACCTTGCTTAGTTTCTATAGCCACTACTGCTATAGCAAAACCCCCATCATGTGCTACGCTTACACTTGCTGATTTTATATTAAATTCTTGCATGACTTTTTGAGAAAAACTAATATGTGGAGCATTTTTATCATCTTTAGAGATGATGATGTCAAAAAAAGAACATTCTTTAGAAATTCCAACCCCCAAAGCCTTAGAAGCAGCTTCTTTAATAGCCCAAAATCCTGCTAGAGTGTTGGTATTTTTTATATAACTTTGCTCTTGCTTGGATAAAAATTTATCCAAGAAAAGCGTTTTATATCTTTCATAAATTTTTTCTATGCGAGAGCATACGACTATATCACAGCCTATCATTAAGATACTACAAAGTCAGTAAAGTAAATATTTTTGATAAAACCATCAGTTAAAACCTCATTGATCTTACCGGTTAATTCATCTTTTAATCTTTCTTTGCCCTTTGTGGTGCTTACTTCTTCAAAGGTTTTTGAAGTTAAAGTTCTAATGATAATATCTCTAATAATAGCAACTTTTTTATCAAGCTCAGGGGTTAAAGTTTCAACATTTTGCTCAAGTTGAATAGTACATTTTACATATCTTGATCCACCATCGCTTAATAAATTTAGTGTAAAAGGTGCTAAAGGATACATAACGCCGATATTTGCATAATCACTTCCTCTAGCTGCCACTGCATTTGTTTTTTTAGGAGTTTGTGTTGCTTGTGCGCTTTCTTCAACTTGTGGAGTAGGATTTTCTTCAGAACCACCACTAAACATTAAATAAGCAATTGCCCCTACAATCACAAGTAAAAATACAAATAAAAATACAACGATAATAATTACTAAAGTATTGCCACCTTTTTTCTTTGATTCGGTCTGTTCATCCATCATATCTTCAGCCATATTTTTCCTTTTATTAAATTTAGAGTGTTATTGTATCAAAAATTATGTTTTTTTAAAATTATGATTATTTAATCTTTTGTAAATGCCTATAAACACTAGGTTCGGAAATGCCTAAAAGTTCAGCAACCTTAGGAATAACACCTTTTACATTAAATACGCCTTTTTCATATAAACTAGCTATAATTTTTTGTTTTTCTTTCGGTTTTAAACTTTTATTCTTAAAACTTTCTATATCCATACCAGAAATATCTTCGATAATTTCTTCTAGATCAAGTTTTATGTATTCTTTATTTTCTTGTTCTGTGTTTTCATAAGCATTATCATAAATATTTCCAAGGTTTAAAATTTCGTCAGAGATTTTTTTAAATGCCGAAGTATCATGATTAATACAAAGCAAACCTTCAAGTTTTTCATCTTTTTTAATAAAAAATGTTGAACCTGACATAACTTGTGAGTTTTTGGTGGAAGTTTTATAATGTGTTATGTAATCTCGCTCTAAATAGATTTTGTTTTTAATCATTTCAATAGCAAAGCCCGTTAGAGGTGAATTTATAGTTCTTTTGCTAATATGGTTATTAGCAATTTCTGCTATATTAGCTCCATCTTCACTTACATCATGCAAAACTATTTCATAATTTCTACCCAAGGCTTCTGCGAGAAATTTTACTAATTTAATGTAATAAGTTCTTGTCTCTTTGTCCATAGGATATTCCTTTTTTGTTAATTTTGTAGTAAAAATATTTAAAACAAGAATGTTTATTCTTATTTTTTAACAATTTTAATACAAAATAAAAATAATTTTGCTTAAAAAGAGATTATATGTAAAAAATAATAAAAATATAGCTATTTTTAAATAATGATAATTTTTATCGTTTTATTTTATTTTAATAATATATGAATATAATTTATCAAATAATAAAAATTATTATTTAGAAAAGGAGAAATGATGAAAAAACTAACAAATGATTTTGGAAACATCATAGCTGATAATCAAAATTCGCTAAGCGCAGGTGTTAAGGGTCCGCTTTTAATGCAAGATTATATTTTGCTTGAAAAACTTGCTCATCAAAATAGAGAAAGAATTCCAGAAAGAACAGTACATGCAAAAGGAAGTGGTGCTTATGGAGAACTTAGAATCACTAGAGATATTTCTCAATACACTAAAGCAAAAGTTTTACAGCTTGGAGAAAATACACCTTTATTTATAAGATTTTCAACCGTTGCAGGTGAAGCAGGTGCTGCTGATGCTGAAAGAGATGTAAGAGGTTTTGCAATTAAATTTTATACTAAAGAAGGAAATTGGGATTTAGTAGGTAATAATACCCCGACATTTTTTATAAGAGATGCGTATAAATTTCCTGATTTTATCCATACTCAAAAAAGAGATCCAAGAACTCATTTAAGAAGTAATAATGCTGCATGGGATTTTTGGAGTCTTTGTCCTGAAAGCTTACACCAAGTTACTATTTTAATGAGCGATAGGGGAATTCCTGCAAGTTATCGTCATATGCATGGTTTTGGAAGTCATACTTATAGTTTAATTAATGATAAAAATGAAAGATTTTGGGTGAAATTTCATTTTAAAACCAAGCAAGGTATTAAAAATTTAACCAACGAAGAAGCGGCAAATTTAATAGCAAATGATAGAGAAAGTCATCAAAGGGATTTATATGAAGCTATCGAAAAAGGAGATTTTCCAAAATGGACTTTCCAAATTCAAGTTTTAAAAGAAGATGAAACAGAAAAACTAGGTTTTAATCCTTTTGATTTAACTAAAGTTTGGCCACATAGTATTGCGCCTTTAATAGAAGTAGGAGAATTAGTACTTAATAAAAATGTACAAAATTACTTTAACGAAGTAGAACAGGCTGCATTTAGTCCAAGTAATATTGTTCCTGGTATTGGTTTTAGCCCTGATAAAATGCTACAAGCTAGAATTTTTTCTTATCCTGATGCGCACAGATACCGCATAGGAACAAATTATCATTTATTGCCAGTTAATCGCGCAAAAAGTGAAGTAAATACTTATAATGTAGCAGGAGCCATGAATTTTGACACTTATAAAAATGGCCTTGCTTATTATGAACCAAATAGTTATGATGATAGCCCAAAAGAAGATAAAAGCTATCTTGAGCCTGACTTAGTACTTGAAGGTAGCGCACAAAGATATGCTCCACTTGATGATGATTTTTACACCCAACCAAGAGCTTTATTTAATATAATGAATCAAGATCAAAAAGAGCAATTATTTAAAAACATAGCAGCTTCTATGAGCGGGGTTGATGAAAAAATCATACAAAGAGCATTAAGTCATTTTGAAAAAATTTCAAGTGAATATGCAAATGGTGTTAAAAAAGCCTTGAAAATATAATTTTTACTTGCCACTTTAAAAGTGGCAAACTAAAGATTATAAAGGAAAAATATGTTTAGTAATGAAGAAGAAAAAAGAATTCAAGAACTTTGCACTATGGCTTTTGATTACGCAAGAAAAAATGATTTACAAAATTTAAAGATTATGATAGAAGCAGGTTTGAGTGTGAATTTAAAAAATCACAAAGGTGATAGTCTTTTAATGCTTGCAAGTTATCATAATGCTTATGAGTGTGCTAAGTTTTTACTAGAAAATAATGCTAGGGTAGATGAGAAAAATGATAGAGGGCAAACTCCATTAGCAGGGGTGTGTTTTAAAGGGTATTTGCCTATGTGTAAGCTTTTGGTAGAATATGGGGCAAATATTGATGAAAACAACGGTCTTGGTATGACACCTTTTACTTTTGCACTAATGTTTGGGCATAGAGATATAGTAGAGTTTTTAACAAAACATTCTAAAAAAAGCTTTCTTAAAAAAATAGCTTTTGGTGTGTTGAAAATTTTTAAAAGAAAGAAAAGTTAAACTCTTTGAAAAAATAAAAATTATAAAATTATCCTTTTATTTGTAAATAAAAGGATAAATATGTCGCAAAAAGCAGAGAAATTATGGGGTGGACGTTTTGATTTGCCTACAAATAAATTAGTTGAAGAATACACTGCTTCATTATTAGTTGAGCCAAGACTTGCTCCTTTTGATATACAAGGAAGTATAATCCATTGTACCATGCTTGCAAAACAAGGCATCATAAAAGAAGATGAAGCAAAAACTATCATCAAGGGTTTAGAACAAGTTAGAGAAGAAATTCAAAATGGAACTTTTGTTTTTGATATAGCTGATGAGGATATTCATATGGCTGTAGAAAAAAGAATGACACAAATTGTAGGCCCAGTAGGTGGAAAGCTTCATACTGCAAGAAGTAGAAATGACCAAACTACGCTTGATTCAAAAATGCATATGAGGGCAGTTATTAAAGAAATTTTAATTCAAATTATTGCTTTGCAAGAAGAGATTATAAATCAAGCTCAAAAAAATATCAAAGCTATTATGCCAGGTTATACACATTTACAAACGGGTCAGCCAGTACTTTTTTCACATTGGATTATGGCGTATTTTTGGATGTTAAGTAGAGATTATTCTCGTTTTGAGGATTTGTATAAAAGAATGGATGAGTGTCCTTTAGGAGCAGCTGCACTTGGTGGAACTACATTTAATATAGACAGACATTTTTGTGCTAAAGAATTAGGTTTTACAAAACCAACAGAAAACAGTATTGATAGTGTTAGCGATAGAGATCATATGGTTGAATTTACCTCTGTGGCTGCTATGTGTTTTATGCACCTTAGTCGTTTTTGCGAAGAGCTTATACTTTTTTCAAGTCAAGATTTTAAATTTGTAGAATTAAGCGATGATTTTTGTACCGGCTCAAGCATAATGCCTCAAAAGAAAAATCCTGATGTGGCTGAAAAAATGCGTGGTAAGACAGGTAGAATGTATGGTAATGTTATGGCAATGCTAACTATTATGAAAGGTATTCCACTAGCTTATAATACTGACATGAGTGAAGATAAGGCTCAAGTTTATGATTCTATGGATACTTTAATGGCAAGTTTGAAAATCATAACTCCTATGATAGAAAAAATGCAAGTAAATGCTAATAATACAAGAGCAGCTGCTGCAAAAGGCTTTTCAAATGCTACGGATATGGCTGATTATTTAGTAAGAAAAAATATACCATTTAGAGAAGCTCATAGCATAGTTGGTGGTGCTGTGAATTATTGTATTAAACATAACAAAATGCTTGAAGAACTTAGCATGGAGGAATTTCATCAGTTTAATGAAAATATCCAAGAAGATATTTATGAAGCAATTGCTTTAGAAACTTGTATAGATGCAAGAGTATCTTATGGTGGCACAGGAACTAAAGTGGTGCTAGAGCAAATTAAACATGCAAAAGAGCTTTTGGATCAATATAAGGCGCAAGATTAATGGATATTATTTTTTTATTAGAACTTTTTATTATTTTTTCTATGATAGCCATAGGTGGTAGATATGGCGGTATAGGACTTGGGGTTGCAGGCGGACTTGGTATGTGTGTTTTAGTTTTGGTTTTTGGTATGCAACCAGCTTCGCTTCCTGTGAGTGTTGTATTTATTATACTTGCTGTGATTACTTGTGTAAGTGTTTTGCAAAGTGCAGGCGGGCTTGATTTACTAGTAAAAATAGCAGAAAAAATTTTAAAGAAAAAACCTCAAGCTATTGTTTTTATGGGGCCTTTGATTAGCTCTACTTTTACTATTTTTTGTGGTACTACTTATGTAGCTTTTTCTATTTATCCAGTGATTGCAGAAGTGGCTGCTCAAGCTAAAATTCGACCTGAAAGAGCACTTTCTGTTTCAGTGATTGCAGCAGGTATTGGCGTGGTAGCTTCTCCTATGAGTGCAGCTACTGCTGCTATGGTAGCTGTTTTAGCCTTTAGTGGTACAACGATAGTGCAAATTCTAATGGTAAGTTTACCTGCTTTTTTTATAGGTGTATTTCTTGCTTGTTTGAGTGTTTTTAAAAGAGGAAAAGAGCTTGAGCAAGATGAGGAGTTTCAAAGAAGAGTAAAAGCAGGAGAATATCATTTTTTAAGTGAAGACTTGCAAAATAAAGATAGCGAGCATGATCCTATGGCTAAAAGGTCTTTATATATTTTTGCTTTGGGGATTTTAACTATTATTTTCTTTGGAACTTTTACGAATTTATTGCCTCATTATGAGCTTGCAAATGGTAAAATAGAAAGACTTTCTACCCCAAATTTAATCCAAATGATCATGCTTGCAACAGCTTGTTTGATTATGCTTTTTGCTAAAGTTCCTGCTAATAAACTTGGTGAAGCTTCTGTATTTAAATCAGGACTTATAGGAGTTGTAGGGGTTTTTGGTATAGCTTGGATGACAGGAACGTTTTTTGAGGCTTATAAGCCTTTATTTAGCGATTCTTTATCACATGTTGTAGAGGACTATCCGTATTTATTTGGGGTGGCTTTATTCGCCTTTTCTATGGTGATTTTTTCTCCTTCAGCAACGGTAGCTGCTTTAATGCCTTTGGGTGTGAGTTTGGGAATTCCTCCCCAAATTCTTATTGTACTTTATCCTTGTGTGAGTGGAGATTTTATAGTTCCAGGTGCTAATCAAATAGCATGCGTGGCTTTTGATAGAACGGGTACAACAAAAATAGGTAAATTTGTAATCAATCACTCTTACTTAAGACCGGGGTTTGTTTTGATTATTAGTGCGACTATTGCGGGTTATTTTATCTCTAAGCTTGTATTTTAGCTTAGAGATTGTTTTTAAGTTTTTGTAAATACCTATAGACGCTAGGTTCTGATATATTAAGCGACTTAGCAACTATAGGTATGCTTCCTTTGATGTTAAAAATTCCTTTTGAATGAAGCTTTTTAATAATCTCATCTTTTTGCTCAGTGCTTAAGCTATATCCTGAATTTAAATATTTCAAATCTATGTTTTCAGCTAAAATATCTTCTATAGAATGACTAAGTGTTTCTATATTACTCACATTATGTAAATTTACATTGTTTTGATTATGAATATCTAATAAATCACTAAAATCATTGATTTTTTCAAGTTCTATGATTTTACTAATAGCATTTCTAAGCTCTGTGGTATCGTGATTTATACATAAAATACCTACGATTTTATTTTGATTTTTAATGAAAAAAGTTGATCCAGTAACAATCTTAGACTTTCCAACCTTTGCTTTATAATCACATAAAAAGTCTTTATTTAAATATTCTTTTTCTTGTACAAGCTCACTTGCAAAAGAGGTTAGTGGAGAATTAATGGTTCTTCCACTAATGTGGTTATTTGCAATGGCTGCAATATAGGAACCCTCAGGTGCAATCACATGAAAAACGATTTCATATTGATCTCCAAGCACCTGTCCTAAAAACTGAGTGAGTTTGATAAATAATTCTTTTTGTTGTTCATCCATGATCTAGACCTTTTTGTTGTTTTTTGTTATTTTACAAAATATTTCATCAAAGTTGCCAATATTTATCATAATAAAAAAAATTATTACTATGATAAAAAAATATTGACAATTTATTATTATGATGATAATATTATATTATGATTTCATTTAAACACAAGGAGTATACATGGCAAATTATCCAAAGGCTATAGGACCATATTCAGCTTATAGAGAAGCTAATGGTTTGTTATTTATTTCAGGACAACTTCCTATTAATCCAGGAAGTGGAAATATAGAAAGTGAAGATGTAAAAGAACAAACAAGACAGTCATTGTTAAATATTAAGGCTATATTAGAAGAAAATAATCTTTATTTTAACAATGTGGTAAAAACTACTTGCTTTTTAGCAAATATTGATGATTTTGTGGCTTTCAATGAGGTTTATTCTGAATTTTTCGCAGCTCCATATCCTGCAAGAAGTGCTTTTGCGGTAAAAGATCTTCCTAAGGGTGCTAAAGTGGAGATAGAGGTTATTGCTCATAAAGGATAGAGCATGTTGGGTTTATTTTTTGCAGGATGTTCTGTATTTTTACTTGTTTTTATGCTCTATAAAAAAATCAACGCCCATATGGCGTTGCTTTTAAGTGGTTTATTCTTGCTATCTCTAGCAGGAATTTTTGGACTTTCTCCTATCATTGGTGAAAAGCAATCTTTGCATTTAGGTCTTTTTGATATTTTCCAAGTTGTTAATACAAATATGTCAAGCACTCTAGCAGGACTTGGACTTACTTTGATGTGTATAGCGGGATTTTCTGCTTATATGGATCATGTGGGCGCAAGTTATGCTTTATTTAAAGTGTTTGAAAGACCTTTAAAGGCAGTAAAATCACCTTATATTTTATTGCTAGTTTCATATTTTGTAATCCAGTTTTTAGTGCTTTTTATACCTTCACATGCAGGTTTGGCGCTTTTGCTTATGGTTACAATGTATCCTATTTTAGTGCGCTCAGGCGTTTCTAAGCTTTCTGCTCTTTCAATTATCGCTATTTGTCAATACATTGACCATGGTCCAGGTAGTGGTAATGTGATTTTGGCTGCAAAAACAGCTGAAATTGATCCTGCGGTATATTTTGTGCATTATCAGCTTCCTACAACTGTGCCTATTATCATAGCAGTAGGTATTGCGATTTATTTTTGCTCAAAATATTTTGATAAAAAAGAAAATTTTGTTTTTAATCGTGATGAGATAGAAAAAGAGTTGTCAGAAAATGATAGCAAAAAAGAAGAGGTGAAGAAACCACCTAGAATCTATGCGATTTTACCTATTATACCTTTAGTGTTAATTTTGGGTTTTAGTAGTGTTTTAGATAGCATTATGGTGTTAATGGGATTTACTACTATGGAAGAAGTTAAAGCCGCTTCATCTACTGCTATTAAAATGAATGTGCCAGTTGCAATGATGATTTCAACCTTTATTGCAATTATTTTTGAAATCATTCGTTATAGAAGTTTGATTGATACTTTAAATTCTATTATGGTATTTTTCAAAGGTATGGGGCATTTGTTTGTAATCACAGTTTCTTTGATCGTTTGTGGTCAAGTTTTTGCAAACGGACTTTTATCAGTTGGCTTTGTAGATACTTTAATAGGTTTTGCAAAAGATGCAGGTTTTGGAGTGCTTGCTATTATTATAGCAGTTTCTATTTTGCTTGCTGTATGTGCATTTTTAATGGGTTCAGGAAATGCAGCATTTTTCTCTTTTGCGCCACTTATCCCAAATATAGCAAAATCTTTTGGGGTTGAAACTATAGCTATGATAGCACCTATTCAAATCATGACAGGTTTTGGTAGATGTGTTTCACCTATTGCACCTGCTATTTTGGCAATTTCGGCTATAGCTAAGGTAAATCCATTACAAGTTGTAAAAAGAACAGCTATTCCTATGCTTGTAGCTGCTATTGTTAATGTGATTATGACTTATATTTATCTATAAAAAGGAGTACAAAATGAACAACAAAACTAAATTAATCCACCTAGGAAGAGGCGATCAAAATGCTGAAGTAAGATCAGTTAATCCAACCTTAATGCGTGCATCAACTATACTTTTTAAAGATCATGCAACTTGGCAAAAATACCGTGAGTTAAGAAAAACAGATCGTGTTTTAAGTTATGGTGCTAGAGGAACAGCAACTAATTTTGAACTTGAAAAACTAATTTGTGAGCTTGAGGGTGGCCATAGAGCGCAACTTTTCCCAACAGGACTTGCAGCACTAGCTATGGTACTTTTAAATTATGCTAGTAAAGATGCTCATTTTTTAATTACTGATGCTATTTATGGACCTGTTAGAACAATTTGTGATTTATTTTTAACTAAAATGGGAGTAGAAATTGACTTTTTAAAAGCTGATGCCTCTGATGTAGAAGAAAAGATCAAACCAAACACAAAATTAATTCTTTGTGAAAGCCCAGGTTCTATACTTTATGAAATCATAGATTTGCCAAAACTTTGCGAAATCGCGCACAAACACAACATACCAGTAGCGATTGATAATACTTATTCAAGTGGGTATTTTTTAAATCCGCTTGAGCTTGGAGTGGATATTTCAGTAATTGCCGCAACTAAGTACTTAAGTGGGCATTCAGATGTAACCATGGGTATAGTAGTGATTAATGAAAAAGAATGGAAGAATTTTGACAAATTACCAGAAGCTTTAGGATTTACTACAAGTCCTGATGATGCTTATTTAGTGCTTCGTGGTATGAGAACTTTAGATGTAAGAATGAAAGCACATGAAAAAAGTGCAGATGAGGTAGTAGAGTTTTTACAAAGTAGAAAAGAAGTTAAAACAATCTTTTATCCAAAATTAAAAACTCATCCAAACCATGAAGTTTTTATGCGCGATCATAAAGGTGCTAATGGTATGGTAACGATTGAATTTGCAGATGGTATTTCTAAAGAACAAGCTATTGAGTTTGTAGATAATTTAGAGTATTTTTCAATCGGTGCAAGCTGGGGTGGATATGAGAGTTTAGCTACTGTTACTACTCCGCCAAGAACTGCAACAGATTGGAGTGCTAGAGGACCTTTTGTGAGATTTCATATAGGTCTTGAAGATAGTAAGGATTTGATTGCTGATTTAAAACAAGCATTTGAAAAAATAAATTTTAAAGGATAAAACATGGGTGTGAGTGTATTTGATATGAGGTTGCTTCAAGATTCTTGGAGCACCCCTGCAATGAGAGCTATTTTTAGTGAAGAAAATAGAATTCAAAAATGGCTTGATGTAGAAGCTGCTTTGGCAAAAGCCCAAGCAAAACTTGGCATTATCCCTAATGAAGCAGCTATAGAAATAGCTAAAAAAGCGCATTATAAATTTATGGATATGGATTTTATTTTTGCTGAGTTTAAAAAGACCAAACACCCTTTAGTGCCTACTGTGCGTGGTTTAGAAAAAGCTTGTGAAAATGGTCTTGGTGAATATGTACATTTTGGTGTAACAACGCAAGATATCATTGATACAGGCTTAGTTTTACAATTTAAAGAGGCTATGGCTTTAATCAAGCAAGATTTAAAAGATATAGCTAAAAATTTAGCAAAAATTGCAAAAGAGCATAAAAATACTGCAATGATGGGAAGAACCTTAGCTTTACAAGCTTTACCTATAACTTTTGGACACAAAGTTGCAATTTGGCTAAGTGAGCTTAATCGCCATTATGAAAGAATTATCGAACTTGAAAAAAGATTATATGTAGGTTTAATTGTAGGTGCAGTGGGAACTAAAGCAAGTTTAAGTGACAAGGCTAATGAAGTAGAAAAACTTACTTTAGAAAGCTTAGGTTTAGAAGTTCCTGATATCTCATGGCAACCAGCAAGAGATCGTTTTATCGAGCTTGGTTATGTTTTAGGCAATATCAATGCAACCTTTAACAAAATCGCACATCAACTTTTAATCTTAGCCCATAATGAAATCGATGAAATTGCTGAGCCTTTTGGAAAAGGTCAAGTAGGAAGTTCTACTATGCCTCATAAAAGAAATCCTGCAGTAAGTGAAAATGCAGTGACTGTAAGTAATGCTCTAAGAGCTAATATTGCAATTTTAAGTGATATAGAAAGACATGAGCATGAAAGAGATGGTCAAGTATGGAAAATGGAATGGAAGCTTTTGCCAGAAGCGTTTTTGATGCTTTCAGTGGTATTAGCAAATATGAAATTTGTCTTTGATGATTTAGAAGTTAAAAAAGACAAAATGTTAAAAAATCTTGATACGCTTAATGGTTTTGTATTAGCAGAACGCGTGATGTTTGCTTTGAGTGATCATTATGGTAAGCAACATGCACATGAAATTGTTTATGAAAATGCTATGAGAGGCATAGAAAATCATAAAACTTTCAAAGAAGTTTTACTTGAAGATGAGCGTGTGAGTAAGGTTTTAAGTGAAAAAGATATTGATGTTTTAATGGATGCTACAACTTATGTAGGTTATGCACCAAAATTAGTTGATGAGTTCTTAGAAAAAATCGCTAATGCACCAATTCTAAAGTAGGAAAAAATGTATTTAAGTGAAAAACTAGCCGAATTTATCGTAAATTTAGACTATGAAGCTATTCCTAGCGAAGTAAAGCAAAGAGCAAAAGAGCTTATGCTTGATGCACTAGGAACAGCCCTAGCTGCTAAAAATGAAGCTTGTGTTTTAAATGCAACTAAGGCTTTTGAAGCTTTAAGCATAAATCCTAGTGAAAAAATTTGGAGTGGGGATAAAAAGCTTGATGTAATTTATGCTGCGATGGTAAATGCCATTGCAGCGCATGCCCTTGATTTTGATGATACTCATACTGAAGCTATTTTGCACGCTAGTGCTATTTTAACTCCGCTTTGTTTAACTTATGGATTTAGCGTAAGTAAAGATGGAAAAAAAGTTTTAAAAGCTTTTATAGTTGGTTGGGAAATTGCTGCTAGAGTGGGTATAGCAAGCAAAGGAAATTTCCATAAACGCGGCTTTCATACTACAGCTATAGCAGGAATTTTTGGTAGTGTGGCTGCAAGCTGTGTTTTGCTTGATTTAAACAAAGAACAAATCATCAATGCTCTAGGTTTAGCAGGAAGTTTTGCAAGTGGGGTGAATGAGTTTTTATCTAATGGGTCTAATTCTAAAGTTTTGCACATAGCTAATGCTTTGAAAAATGGAATTTTAGTAGCAAATTGCGCAAAAGCTAATATGAGTGGTCCTTTGAGTATATTTGAAGGAAGGGATAATATCTTTAGAACTTTTGGCTTAGAAGATGAGTGTGATAAAAATGAACTTTGTAAGGGTTTGAATGAAATTTGGCAAGTAATGCAAGTTTCACTAAAACCTTATCCAAGTTGTCATTTTGCACATGGGCTTATTGATTGTGCTATGAGTTTAAGAAATGATGGTTTAAATGCACAAGATATCAAAAGTTTACATTGTTTTGTAGATGAGGTGCCAATTTCATTTATCTGTGATCCAATAGAAGCAAAATATACTCCACAAAGTGCTTATGCTGCTAAATTTTCCATGCCTTTTTTAATGGCTTTGGCATTTTTTGATGGCAAGATCACTTTAAAATCTTATGAAAATTTAAATAGAGCCGAACTAATAGAATTTGCTAAAAAAATTAGCTATGAAAAGAAAAAATCTAGCGGTTTCCCTAAATACTTTCCAGGACATTTAGAAGCTGTTTTAAATGATGGAAAGGTAATTAAAAAAGATGTACTGATTAACAAAGGAAATTTTGATAATCCTTTAAGTTTTGATGAATTAAAAGATAAATTTCTTTCTAATGCTAGTATAGCACTTTCTTTAGAAAAGGCTGAGGAATTAGTCAAAAAGCTTCAAAATTTAGAAAATCTAAATGATTTTGATTTCTAGCAATCTCATTTTTTGAGATTGCTTATTATTTTAAAAAAGAAATAATTTAATTTTTTATATAATGTTTTATCTTAGTTTTTGTAAGGAAAAACATGACTTTAGATACATTAAAAGATAATGAAGAAGCTCTTATAGTAGGCTTTGAAGCAGATAAACAACTCCAAGCAAGACTTTTTAGTTTTGGTTTTGCAAAAAACAAAAAAGTTAAAAAAATTCGCTCTTCTATTGCAAATTCTACTATTATGGTAGAACTTGATACAACTTGTGTGATTTTACGCTCAAGTGAAGCAAAAATAATACAAATTTCAAAAGAGTTTTAATGAAAGAAATCATCGTTGCTTTAGTAGGTCAGCCAAATGTTGGTAAAAGTTTATTAATTAACGCACTTTGTAAAGCTAATATGAAAGTTGGTAATTTTAGCGGTGTTACGGTTGAAAAGGCTGAGGCTAGATTAGTTTATAAAAATTATGAGTTTAAATTTATAGATTTACCAGGAACTTATGCATTAGATGGTTATAGCGAAGAAGAAAAAATTACAAAAGATTTTTTAAAAAAGGGTAAATTTGATCTTGTAGTAAATGTGCTTGATTCTACAAATTTGGAGCGTAATTTGATTTTGAGTGCATCTTTAATAGAAGCTAAAATTAAAATGATTATGGCTTTAAATATGCAAGATGAAGCTAAAAATGAAGGTTTTAGTATAGATTTTAAAATTTTATCCCAACTTCTAAATACACCTTGTCTTGGTGTGTGTGCTAAAACTAAAGAAAATCTAAATGCACTTTTGGATTTAATCATTTCAACCCATGAAGCTAAATTTGAAGCCAAAGAGCGTGTTTATAGTGATATCATAGAAGAAGAACTTACAAAAATAAGTGAATTTTTAAATCAAAATGAAATTACTTATTTAGATTTTTCTACAAAAGATTTAGCACTTGCTTTACTTAAAAATGAAGCTAATATAGTCATTTCACACGCTTTGAGAAAAATACTTGATGAAGCTTTGGAAAAAATCTATATGGCATATCATAGCAAAGATATAGAAAGTATTTTTAAAGAAGAGCTAATTGCTTTTGCAAATGGTATATGTGCTAAGGTTTTAAGTAAGGGTGTTAAGTATAAAAATCATACCAAAGAAATAGATTCTATTTTAATCAATAAATTTTTAGGAATTCCTATATTTTTGTTTTTTATGTGGGCTTTATTTCAACTAACCTTTACTTTAGGTCAAATCCCTATGGATTATATAGAAATGTTTTTTGCTAATTTAGGTGATATGGTAAAAAATAATATTAGCAATGAATTCATCGCATCAGCCTTAGCTGATGGTGTTTTAGGTGGAGTTGGTGCGGTTATAACTTTTTTACCAAATATTATGATTTTATTTTTTGGTATAGCTTTGCTTGAAACAACTGGATATATGGCTAGGGTTGCATTTTTATTAGATGGAATTTTATACAAATTTGGCTTACATGGTAAAAGTTTCATCCCTTTAATCACGGGTTTTGGTTGCTCAGTACCTGCATTTATGGCTACAAGAACTTTAAAAAATAAAAAAGATAGGTTATTAACTCTTTTTATTATTAATTTTATGAGTTGTGGTGCAAGGCTTCCTGTATATGTGCTTTTTGTTGGAGTGTTTTTTCCTGCTGATGTGGCAGGAAATTATCTTTTTGGGATTTATCTTTTGGGTGCGTTTTTGGGTTTGATTGCAGCTAAGATTTTAAGAATGAGTGCTTTTAGAGGACAAGATGAGCCCTTTGTAATGGAAATGCCAAAATATAGAATGCCAAATTGGAATTTGGTATGGTTTATGGTGTTTAATAAAGCCAAAATGTATTTAAAAAAAGCAGGAACATTTATTTTGATAGCTTCTTTGTTTATTTGGTTTGCGAGTAATTTTCCTGCACAAGAAAATAATACTCAAAATGCTTTAACTCAAGAGCTTCAGATAGAAAATAGTTATCTTGGACAATTTGGCAAAACAATAGAGCCTATTTTTGCACCACTTGGTTTTGATTGGAAACTTAGTGTATCTTTGGTAAGTGGTTTAGCTGCTAAAGAAGTGATGATTTCTACTATGGGTGTGCTTTATTCTTTAGGTGATGAAGTTGATGAGACAAGTTTAAATTTACAAGAAGCTATAAAAGAAAACATCCCTTTTAACACAGCAGTTGCTTTTATACTTTTTGTTATGATTTATAATCCTTGCTTTGCAGCAACTATAGTTTTTGCTAAAGAAGCAGGAAATAAAAAATATGCATGGTATCTTTTTATATTTACATCTTTATGTGCGTATTTGATCGCTTTTTTGGGGATTAATATTGCTAAATTGATAATTTAATCATCTTTATGATGATTAAATTTCCATTTTTTGCTCTAAAGAATGTTGCCAAAAGGCTGTTTCAAGTCTTACAGTAGTATAAAAAATTTCGTTTAATTTTTTAAATTTTTCTTCACTAATGCTATTTGCATAAGAATTAAAAAAATCTTTAAATTCTTTAATTTCATCTTGAAATTCTTTTCCCGCATAGGTTAAAATCCACTCTTTGTAAGGATGATTTTCTAAGTTTTTTTCATTAAGTCCTTTATAAATTTCTTCTCCTATGTATGCATAGCCTATAGCACAAGCACTCAAAGCACATAGCATATCTAAATAATCTCCATTTTGTCCCACACTTAGTAAGTATCTTGTATAAGCAATATTAGTTAAACTTTCATCCTTATAGTCTAGTTTTTCTACATCAATGCCTAGTTTTAAAATACTTCTATGAAGCTCTAATTCTCCTTCTAAAGTGTAGTTTTGATTTTTAATAGCAAATTGAATTTCTTTAGCATTGTTCGTATTTAAAGCAAGCAGGGCATAGCATTTTGCATAATTATTTAAAAAGATATAATCTTGTTTAAGATAAAATAAAAATACATCTTTTTCTAAAGTGCCATTTTGAAGTTTTTTTACAAATTCATGATGGATGTATTGTTCCCAAGTTTTTTTATTTTCTTTTATAAGTCTATCCAAAAGCATCAATTTCCTTTGCTAAAATTTAAGCTTTTATTTAAACACAGATAATTAAATTTTTCGTAATAATCTTTAATTTTTAACTTTTTAAACAAGAAATTTATTTTTTTATTGTAAAATGTGGTTTAATTTTTTAAACTAGGAGATAAAAATGGCAATTTTTGATGATGTAAAAAAAGTAGTTGTTGAGCAACTTAGTGTTGATGAAGATGCAGTTAAAATGGAATCTAAAATCATTGAAGATTTAGGTGCAGATTCTTTAGATGTTGTTGAATTAGTTATGGCTTTAGAAGAAAAATTTGATGTAGAAATTCCAGACAGCGATGCTGAAAAACTAGTAAAAATCGAAGATGTTGTTAATTATATAGAAAATCTTCAAAAATAATTTTAATTTTTAATAAGGAGTGCGGTTTGAAACGCGTTGTAGTAACAGGTATAGGAATGATCAATGCCCTTGGCTTAGACAAAGATAGCTCATTTAAAGCAATTTGTGATGGCAAAAGTGGTGTTGATAAAATCACTCTTTTTGATACCACTGATTTTCCAGTGCAAATTGCTGCTGAAGTAAAAAATTTTGATCCTTTGAGTGTTTGTGATGCTAAAGAGGTTAAAAAAATAGATCGTTTTATACAACTTGGCATTAAAGCAGCAAGAGAAGCTATGGAAGATGCTAAATTTGATGAAACTTTAAACAAAGAAGAATTTGGTGTAGTTTCAGCAGCTGGTATAGGTGGTTTACCAAATATAGAAAAAAATTCTGTTACTTGCGCACAGCGTGGACCACGTAAAATTACTCCTTTTTTCATACCATCAGCTTTAGTTAATATGCTTGGTGGGATTATTTCAATCGAGCATGGATTACAAGGACCAAATATCTCATGCGTGACTGCTTGTGCAGCGGGAACTCATGCTATAGGCGAAGCTTATAAAAGCATAGCTTTAGGCAATGCAGATAAAATGCTTGTAGTAGGCGCTGAAGCAGCTATTTGTGCTGTGGGCATAGGTGGCTTTGCTGCTATGAAAGCTCTTTCTACTAGAAATGATGATCCAGCTAAGGCTTCAAGACCATTTGACAAAGAAAGAGATGGTTTTGTGATGGGTGAGGGTGCTGGTGCTTTAGTGTTTGAAGAGTATGAGGCTGCTAAAAAGCGTGGAGCTAAAATTTATGCTGAGTTAGTAGGTTTTGGCGAAAGTGCGGACGCACATCATATCACTTCGCCTACTTTAGAAGGGCCATTGCGTGCTATGAAAAAAGCTTTAAAAATGGCAGGAAATCCAAAAGTAGATTATATTAATGCGCACGGAACTTCTACTCCGGTAAATGATAAAAATGAAACAGCAGCTATTAAAGAACTTTTCAAAGATCAAATTCCTTTAGTTAGTTCTACAAAAGGTCAAACAGGCCATTGCTTAGGTGCTGCTGGTGCTATTGAAGCTGTTATTTCTTTAATGGCGCTTGATCAAGGTATATTACCGCCAACTATCAATCAAATCGTAGCAGATGAAAACTGTGATCTTGACTATATACCAAATACTGCAAGAAAAAGCGAAGTTAATGTTGTAATGAGCAATTCTTTTGGTTTTGGTGGAACAAATGGTTGTGTGATTTTCAAAAAAGTAGATTAATATGGCTTCTTATTTAGATTTTGAAAAAAATATTCAGCAAATTGATGAGGATTTAGCAAATGCTAAAATCAAAGGCGATGATGAAGCAGTAAAAATTTTAGAAAAAAATCTTGAAAAAGAAACCCAAAAAGTTTATAAAAATTTAAGCGATTATCAACGCTTACAGCTTGCAAGACATCCTGATCGTCCTTATGCGCTTGATTATATTCAAGCTATATTAAGTGATGCTTATGAAATTCACGGCGATCGTGCTTTTAGAGATGATCCTGCTATTGTGTGTTATGCAGGCTATATAGGTGGGAAAAAAGTTATTGTTATAGGTGAGCAAAAAGGTAGAGGTACTAAAGATAAACTTCATAGAAATTTTGGTATGCCTCATCCTGAAGGTTATAGAAAAGCTCTAAGAGTAGCAAAAATGGCTGAAAAATTCGACATACCGGTGTTGTTTTTAGTAGATACTCCAGGTGCTTACCCAGGAGTGGGTGCTGAAGAGCGTGGTCAAAGTGAGGCTATAGCTAGAAATTTATATGAATTAAGCGCTCTTAAAACAATCACTATAGCAGTAGTTATAGGCGAAGGTGGAAGTGGTGGTGCTTTAGCCATAGGAGTAGCTGATAAACTTGCTATGATGAAAAATTCAGTTTTTTCTGTGATTTCACCTGAGGGTTGTGCTGCTATTTTATGGAATGATCCATCAAAAAGTGAAGCTGCTACTAAAGCCATGAAAGTAACTGCTGATGATTTAAAAACTCAAGGTTTGATTGATGATGTTATCGAAGAGCCAATGAGTGGAGCTCATAGAGATAAAGAAAATGCGATTAAAAATTTAAGTGATTATGTCTTAAAAGCTATAGAAGAATTAGAGCAATACGATAAACGTGAATTAGCTGCATTAAGAATGCAAAAAATCTTTAAATTTGGAGCTTTTTCTGAATAATTTGCATTTTTATGCAAATTTCAACTTTTTTTAAAAAAACTATTGTATAATTACAACTTCAATTCAGTGGTTGGATAGCTCAGTCGGTAGAGCAGCAGACTGAAAATCTGCGTGTCGGCAGTTCGATTCTGCCTCTAACCACCATTTCCTTTTTTATTATAAAAATCATCTAATTCTTGAAGTTCATTTTCGTTAAATCCTGCTTGTATTCTAGCTGTTTTGTTATATACTTTTCCTAAAAGATTAAATTCTTTATATTTGGCACAAAGATCAAGATAACTATCATTTTCGTTTTTTGTATAATTCCACCAAAAATCCCCTTTATTTACATGTTTAATCTCATCATTTAGTATAATGGTAAAAATTTCACTAAATAAACTTTTTATAGGATGATTGGTGGTGTTTAATTTTTCTAAGACAAAAGGATTAGCATCAAGTCCTTTTGCTTCAAGTCCTCTATGAACTATGCCCATTCTGTGAGCAAGATTATCTTTGGTTAAAAACAAGGCTTTTTCAAGATTATCATGTGCATGGAAATCTCCATATTTAAAACCAAGTTCATTTAAAGTTTTTTCTAAAAGTAAAAAATGCTTAATTTCTTCATCAGCTACTTCAAGCCAATCTTGATAAAATTTCAATGGCAAGTTTTTAAACCTATAACTAGCATCTAAGGCCAAATTTATAGCACTATATTCTATATGTGCAACTGAATGTAATATTTTAGCTAAAGATAAAGTGCTATTTGCCTCTTTTGGACGCCTTATTTTCATAGGATGAAGGATTTTAACTTGTGAGTTTTCACAAATGATCGCTTCATGCGAATGATTAAAATCATATAAATTAGATTTAAAATTTTCATAAAACTCATTAAATAATTCAATCTTTTTAAAAATATCTTTGTGATATAAAATTTTTTCTAATTCTTCAAAGAAATTTCTTTTCATTTTTAAACCTTGTTAAATATTATATAAGATAAAAAAGTATAATATAAAAATTTTGAAAATTTAAAAAGGTTTGCTAAAAATATGTTTAATGTCATACATGCTCTTTTTTTTAGAGAGTTAAAGACAAGATTTGGTATTAATAAATATCTGGGCTATTTCTGGGTGATTGGAGAGCCTATGATGGTGGTTTTGGTAATCACTTCCATTATAGCAGCTATTAGAGAATTTCATCATCAAATCATGCCTGAGGGTGTTTCTATCTTTTTATTTTTAGCAGTAGGGATTATACCTTTTTTTATGTTTAGAAGTATTATTACTCAGCTTTTAAATGGCATAGGTGCAAATCTAGCTCTTTTTGCATATAAACCTATTCGCCCTATACATGTTTTTATTGCAAGAGCATTGCTTGAATTTTGTATTTATTTTACTATTTTTATTTGTGTAATGTTTTTAGCTGGATGGTTTTTGCATATGCAAGTTATACCTAAGCATTTTTTAGAAGTGATGTTTTCGTTTTTTTTGCTTGTGGTGTTTGGCTTTGCTATGGGAATGTGTTTTGCTATAGCAGGACATTTTGCAGAGCCTTTAAAAATGGCATTAAATTATTTAAATATAGTTTTATACTGGACAGCTTTGGTGGTATTTCCTATATGGATAGTTCCAAAACCTATTTTAGACATTTTATATTATAATCCACTTTTGCATATTATGGAACTTTTAAAATATAATTTTTTTCAAAATTATCCATTGCTTGATGATTATAATTACTATTACCCTATTGCATGTTTAAGTGTGATTTTGTTTTTGGGTTTGTTTTTTTATTATTTTACTAGAGAAAAGTTGATAGCGGTACGATGATAAAATTAGTTAATTTAACCAAATCTTTTCCTTTGCGCAATGGTGGAAGGCATTATGTTTTTAAAAACTTAAGTTTTGAATTTCCTGAAAATTGTAGTATAGGTTTAATGGGACGCAATGGTGCTGGAAAATCAACCTTAATGAAACTTTTAAGTGGTTCCTTGCTTCCTGATAGAGGTAAGATTATAACCAATAAAAAACTCTCTTGGCCTTTGGGTTTAGCAGGTGCATTTCAACATAGACTTTCAGCAAGGGACAATGCACGCTTTGTAGCTAGAGTGTATGGTTATAAAGGAAAGGATTTAGAAGAAAAGATTAAATTTGTGGAAGATTTTGCTGAGCTTGGTAAATTTTTTGATGAGCCTATGAATACTTACTCAGCTGGTATGAGTGCTAGGATATCTTTTGGTTTAAGTATGGCTTTTGATTTTGATTATTATTTGATTGATGAAGCAGGTGCTGTGGGAGATCCTAAATTTAGAGAAAAAAGCTCTAAAATTTATAAAGAAAAATTAAGTCAGTCAAAAGTTATCATGGTTTCACATAATGTAGCTGAAATTAAACAATGGTGTGATAAAATTATATTCATGCAAGATGGACAAGCTACTATATATAATGATGTAGATGAGGGTATAGCGGTGTATCAAGGAAAAATAAATGCAAAATGATTTATTAAAAAAGTTTAAAAATTTAAAGATACTTAATTCTTTTAAAATAGTATTGATTTTGACAGCATTTGTTGTGTTTTATTATATTTTTATAGCAGCAAATCGCTATGTGAGTGAAAGTGTTTTAAGTGTGAAATCAACTACAGGAGATAGCGGAGCTATCACAGGCATTGCTGCACTTTTAACTAATAATTCTTTTTCAAGCGAGGATATAACTTTCTTAAAATCTTACATCCATTCTTTAGATATGTTAAATATTTTAGAAGAAAAAATTCAAATTCGTGAGTTATATCAAAAACAAAAACTTGATTTTTTTTATAGCATTTCTTCATCGGCTGACCAAGAGGATTTTTTAAAGTATTATCAAAATCGTGTTAAGATTATTCAAGAAAACTCAGCCAATGGGCTTTTGCGTGTAGAAGTAGAAGGTTTTGATCCACAAAGTGCACATTTGATAGCTTCAACTATAGTTAAAGAAAGCGAAAAATTTATCAATGAAATTTCACACAAAGCCGCAAGAGATCAAATGCAATTTGCTGAAGAAGAACTTTTACAATTTAAAAAAAGATATCAAAAGGCTAAAGATGAGCTTTTGGCTTTTCAAAACAAATACGGAGTATTTGATCCACTCAAACAAGCAGAAGGTACGCTAAAACTCATAGCCGAACTTGAATCAAAGATAGCAGCCAAAGAAGCTGAGCTTTTAATGATGCAAAGCTATATAAATGATAATGCACCACAGATTGTTACTATAAAAAGTGAAATCACAGCTTTAAAAAAACAACTTCAAAAGGAAAAATCCAAAGTTTCATCCCCAAAATCTTCTCAAAAGCTTAATGATCTTGCAGCTAAATTTCAAGATCTAACCATAGAAGCAGGTTTTGCAGAAAGTGCTTACACAGCTGCATTAAAAGCTTATGAAAGTGCTAGGATAGAGGCTTTAAGAAAGATAAAACAAGTGGTTATAGTGCAAAGTCCAAGTTTACCTCAAAGTGCTAAATACCCAGAAGCTTTGTATAATATACTCACGGCTTTTATGATTTTATCTTTGATTTATGGAATTGTTAAATTTATTAAAATGATTATAGAGGAGCATAGATACTAATGAAAAAGATATTTTTATTTTTACTTTTACCTTTGTTTTTATTTTCGGCGGTAGATGTTTCTCAAATCGCAAAAATTCAAAATCAACCATTAACTCCATCTTTAGAGCCACAAATTATAAATTATGATAACAACCAAAGTGATTTTAATCAAACTCAAGTTCCGATAACTAAAGTTTTTGGTGCGCATTTATTTAATGGTAATTTTACTAAATTTACCCAACATGTTTACAATCCTGATTATAAATTAGCAGTAGGCGATAGGATTAATGTAAAAATTTGGGGTGCGGTAGAGTTTATACAAACTTTAACAGTAGATTCTCAAGGAAATATTTTTATACCAAAAGTAGGTGCGATTAATCTTTTGGGTGTGAAAAATAGTGCTTTGGTTCAAGTCATTACAAAAGCTATTAATAAAATCTATAAAAGCAATGTCTATGTATATGCAGATATGGATATTTATCAAAATGTATCGGTATTTGTTACAGGAAATGTAAATCAACCAGGCCTTTATCAAGGACTAAGTTCAGATTCTATTATACAGTATTTAGATAAAGCTAATGGTATTAATCTAGAATATGGTAGTTTTAGAGATATTCAAATTTTAAGAGATAATAAAGTCATTAAAAAGGTAGATTTGTATGATTTTTTACTTAAAGGCCAGCTTGATCTTTTTCCTTTTAGAATGGGTGATGTGATCTTAGTAGGTAGTGTACAAAAGTATGTTTTTGTAGAAGGAGATGTGCAAAAACCTTTTAGATTTGAGCTCAGTAATGATATTTTAAATTTAGAAGATATAGCCAAAGTTGCAGGAGCTAAACCTATAGTTACTAATGCTGTGGTAAAAAGCTATAGAGATGATCATAAATTACATGTAGATGCGTATAGCAAAAAGCAGTTTTTAGGTGTGAAATTATATAATGGTGATGAGATAGAGTTTAGACCTGATTATACTGCGCAAAATATTAGCATTAGTATAGAAGGTGAGCATAGTGGTCTGCACTCGGTGGTGATAAAAAAAGGCACAACTTTAGCTGAACTTGCTAAAATGATTACAGTTAATGATCAATCAAACATCAATGCCTTGCAAGTTTTTAGAAAAAGCGTAGCAGCTACTCAAAAACAGCTTATTGAAGCCCAGCTTAAAGAGCTTGAGACGCTAGCTCTAACAAGCTCTTCAGTTAATGCTGAACAAGCTAGTATTAGAGCTACTCAAGCTAAGACCATTTTAGAATTTATTGCGCGTGCAAAGCAAGCTCAGCCAAAAGGACAAATCGTTATAGACAATGTTAAGGCGTATAATTCTATAGTATTAGAAGAAGGTGATGTAGTAAATGTACCTAGTAAAAATAATCTTGTTTTAGTTCAAGGTGAAGTTTCTATACCAGGTGCATTTGTGTATATGGATAAAGAAAAATTAAAGTATTATATTAACCTAGCGGGTGGTTTTAGTGATAGAGCAGACATATCAAGAGTTTTGGTAATCAATGCCAATGGCAAAGCAACTAAATACAGCGGTAGAAGTTCAGCAGATATCAAAGCGGGAGATTCTATTTTAGTTTTACCAAAAGTAGATAGCCAAAATCTCCAAATTTTTAGCATGCTAACACAAATTTTATACCAAATAGCTATTGCAACTAATGTAGTGTTAAATATATAGGAATTTAGATGAGCCAAATAGATGCGATTAAAATAGCCAAAGAAGTTTTTGAGATAGAGTCAAAAACGATTTTAGATTTATGTGATAATTTAAATGAAGGTTTTAATAAAGCTATTGAGTTGATTTTATCTATCAAAGGTAGATGTGTAGTAAGTGGTATGGGTAAATCAGGTCATATAGGGGCTAAGATAGCTGCGACCTTAGCTAGCACAGGCACACCGAGCTTTTTTATGCATCCAGGTGAGGCATTACATGGAGATCTTGGTATGCTTACAAGCGAGGATGTGCTTTTGGCTATTTCAAATTCAGGAGAAACTGAAGAGGTTTTAAAACTCATACCAGTGATTAAAAAAAGAAAAATTCCTTTAATTGTCATGGCGGGAAATCAAAACTCTACCCTAGCTAAACAAGCTGATATTTTTATAAACATAGCAGTAAAAAAAGAAGCTTGTCCGCTTCAGCTTGCTCCAACTTCATCTACAACGGCTACTTTAGCGATGGGTGATGCTATAGCAGTAGCTTTGATGAGGGCAAGGAATTTTAGACCTGATGATTTTGCTTTATTTCATCCAGGAGGAAGCTTGGGTAGAAAGCTTTTAACTAGAGTAGGCGATTTGATGGTGTCAAATAATCTACCTATAGTAAGCCCTGAAAGTGAATTTAATGAGCTAGTTGATGTGATGACTAGTGGCAAGTTAGGACTTTGCATAGTACTTGAAAATGAGAAGCTAGTAGGAATCATCACAGATGGGGATTTAAGAAGGGCTTTAAGAGCAAATGATAAGCCAAGATTTGATTTTAAAGCTAAAGAAATCATGAGTGAGAGTCCAAAAACCATAGAAGTAAGTGCTATGGCAAGTGAAGCAGAAGAACTTATGTTAAAACATAAAATCAAAGAAATAGTTGTCACTCAAGATGAAAAAATAGCGGGCATTATACAGCTTTACGCGATAGGAAATATGTGAAACTTTCTATTATTATTCCTTTTGGTTTAAGTAAAGAAAGAATTTATATAAAAGATCGTGTTAGTCAAAAAGCATGCGAATTTAAAAGTGATGATAGAGTTGAATATATTTTTGTTGAAGGATATTCTTCTTTAGAAAATGATTTAAAGCATATTATCAAAGAAAATGGACATATTTATCTTAAAGATGAAAGTCAAAAGGAATTTTTCTCGCAAGGAAAATGCCGTAATCTCGGTGCATCTTTTGCAAATTCAGATGTAGTGATGTTTTTAGATGTGGATTGTTATTTTTCTACAAGAACTCTTGAGTTAATTTTACAGCTTATAGATATAAAAAATATCTCACAAAATATTAATGAGTTTTTAGTACTTCCTGCTGTTTATTTTAGTAAAGAAGGGAGTGAGTTTATTTACACACAAGAAAAAGATTTATGGGATGGTTTGATTAAAAACGATTTAATCAGTGGAAAAAGAGAGTGGATTAAATTTTATTCTTTAGTTTCAAGTAGTGTAGTTTTAAACAAGTATAAATTTTTAAGTCTTGGCGGATATAGTGAGGCTTTTGTAGGGCATAGTTATGAGGATTTTGATTTTTTAGCAAGACTTATTTATAGCGCGGTAGAATTTCAAAAAATTCCAAAAACATTGCCTTATGATGAGGCAAATTGGGAGTTGAGTTCATTTAAAGGTTTTAGGGTTTGGTTTTCTTTGCTAGGTGAAGAAATGAGTTTTCATGGAATTTATATGTATCATTTTTATCATGAAGAACCAAATCAAAACGATTATATGAGTAATCGTAGAAAAAATCATAAACTTTTTTATAAAAACCTATCTAATATAAAAAGCTATCATTTAAAGTCTTTGCTTGATAAAGATGTTACAGAATATGGTAGATTTAATTTCACAAAAAAATACATTCCTTTGAAATCTTTAGTTTATACTAGATATTTATATGAAATCAAGCATTTTAATATTTTGAATATTTTTAATTTTTTATTGATAAAAATATCTCACACTAAAGTTTATAGATTATTGAAAAAGAAGTTAAATGCAAACTAAAACCATCGGTGTAGTAATCCCCATATACAATGTAGAAAAATATCTAAAAGAATGTTTAGATAGTGTAATCAATCAAACTTATACTAATTTAGAAATCATACTAGTAAATGATGGTAGTACAGATGAAAACTCACTCAATATTGCAAAAGAATACACTCTAAAAGATAAAAGAATAACTCTTTTTGATAAAAAAAATGGTGGTTTAAGCTCTGCTAGAAATGTAGGTATAGAATATTTTAGTGGAGAATATAAACTCAAAAATAAAACTCAAACTATAAAAGAAAATTCTTTAATAGAGTTTAATATAGAAGGTAATAATCCTTATGAAATATATACTGTATATAAAAGCTATAAAGCTTTTAATAATGAACAAGATTTAACTAACTTTACTTATCCTAGTATAGATTATATTATCTTTTTAGATTCTGATGATTATTGGGAATTAAACTGCATAGAAGAATGTGTACCTAGAATGGATGGGGTGGATGTGTTGTGGTTTGATTTTAAATTTTTATACGAGACTAAAAAAAGAGACAGTAAAAGCCAGATGTTTTATTTTGGATACAATGATGAAAAAATTATTACACCAAGAGAATGGTTGAAAAGAGCTAAGGAAAAAAAACTTTTTTATTTTTGGTTTGCTTGGCAAGGTATGATTAATTTTAATTATCTTAAAAAAATAAAATTAAAATTTATTGATGGAATTTTTGCGGAAGATTGTCATTTTGGAGTGATATTGTTTGCTTTATGTGAAAATATTTACATCCTTCCAAGACGATTTTATATATATCGCATAAGAGAGTCAAGTTTAATGAATTATTCTAAGAAAAAATATAATATACATCCTGGTTCTTATTTAAAACAAATTGATGTTTTTCAAAATGCAAGTATAACAAGAAATTACCATGAAGCGGCAAGCTGGGCACAAATAGCATTAAAATTTATAAAATTTATTAATTCAAATCATTATTTTGGTGAGGATATAAAAACACATTTTTTACCAGTGGTTTGCAATAAAGCTTTAACTTTGCAAATATTTAATAAAGATCCTTTATTTTATAAAAAGAATATCAAAATACTTAAGCAGTATATTCAAAATCAACCTTTAGGTGCAGTTGAAAGAGTGAAAGATTATTTTGTTTATAAAATATTCAAGCAAATATCTAAAAATAATGGGATAAAAAAAATTTTATTGCCATTTAAGATAACTTATTTGTGTTTTGATTTTTATAAAAACAGGAAAAAATATAAAACAGATGTTAAAAAAGATTTATCAAATAAAAAATTACCATTAGAGTATTACAAAGATTATCAAAAAGCAATTAAAATAAAAAACAAACTAGAACAGATTTGGTAATCGATTAGGAAATGAAATGTTATTTATGAAAAAAGACAAATACGACAAACCGCTTGTGAGTATTATAATGCCTACTTTTAATAGGCAAAACTATATAGGTTTTGCTATAGAATCTATCTTAAATCAATCATATCTAAATTTCGAATTTATTATTATTGATGATTGTTCAACTGATGCAACATATAATATAATTCAAGAATATGCCAAAAATGATAAAAGAATTGTTGTTTTAAGAAATGAAAGAAATAGAGGAATTGTTTATTCGCTAAATAAATGCATGGGGATATGCAAGGGAAAATATATTGCTAGAATGGATGATGATGATATATCTTTACCAGAAAGAATAGAAAAACAAGTTGATGCTATGGAAAGAGATAATAGTATTATTGTTGCTGGGTGTTATTTTAAGCCTATAGGTGAAGATACAGAGTTTTTTGGTAATTGGGTGAATGTCTGCGAGCATGATATGATCAAGTTAAAAATGATGTTTGAGTGTTCTATATGTCATCCTACAGTTATGATTAGAGCTGAATTTTTAAAAAATCATAATTTGGCTTATTCTTATAAATATCAGTATGCAGAAGATTATAAGCTATGGACTGATATTATTCAAAAAGGTGGTAAAATTATTAATATTCCAGAGACTTTATTGTTATATAGAATAAGTAATTTTAGCATTAGTAGGAATAAATTGACATCCAGATTGCAACAGAATAATTCCAAGTTAATAGCAAAACATTATAGACAATTTATCTTAGGTGGTGCAATTAAAAATACTCGTTTGATAGAGAAATGCTCTCCATTAGAATTTTGTAAAAAACAGTATGTTTATAAATTAATAGAAGAAATGCAAATTAATGGTTGTCAACTAGATGATGAAAAAGTCCAAGAATTTATGAAGTATTTTTGTGGTTCAGATTCAAATATTCATGTTTGTTTTATATATAAAAATATGCAATTATATGATCTTGTTGGTGGTATATTTTCTGTTTTAAATAATTCTATCCCACTTGATCATTTTTGCTTCTATGTCTTACACGAAGGGGATTTTTTAAATGAGCAAAGTATTTTAAATCTTCGAAAAATTAAAGATTTTGAAATCAAAATAATTGATATTAGAAATTATAAAAGCAATTTTAAAAGTTTTTATTTTAAATGTTTGTATACTTTAAAATGCATAAATGTTAAGAAATGTATTTTAATTGATTCTAAGATTATAGCCAAGGATAGTTTGAATCAAATGTGGAATATAGATCTTGAAGATAAAGCAATTGCGGCTGTTGCTGTTCAAAATCCACTTAAATCCGATTTTATATATAAAGAATTTATGCATAAGAATTATTTTGAGAGAAATATATTGATAGTTAATTTAGAGCGTTTGTTTGGAGATAATCTATTGAATAAAATATTATTTTTAGAAAAAACTATTTTTATTAAAAATGATTTAATTTCCAAAGATGAAGTTATAATGAATATTGTGTATTATAATCATTGGAAAAATATTTCTCTACGGTATAATATTTATAATCATCTATATTTAAATAAAATGAAACTTTATAATGTACAACCTGTTTTGATTAGCTATTTAAAATCAAATTCTTGTAATGATAGTTTTTTTATTAGTTATGTTAAAGAAAATCATTGTGAATATATAAAGCAGTTTTTAGAGTATGATATAAATAACAACGAATACACTAGTGCAGTAAATGTTGTTAAAAATAGTCTTTCTTATAAAATAGGTTTAAGAATAATACAATCAAAAACAATTGGTAAAATTTTAACCCTCCCTTTTTCTTTAATCAATATTATTTACCAAGATCATATTGAAAAAAAGATTGGAGATAAACTTAAATCAATAAATGTCAATTTTGGGAATCAAAGTATAGATGAGTGTTATGACTTTATCGAGGGCGAGAAAATTAAACGGCATTTAGCTTATCAACTAGGTGAATGTTTTTTAAAACATCCTATTATGTTTATATTTTACTCTATAAAAATTTATATCAAATGGAAAAACAATGAGGGAAGATAAAATAATAAAATTACATGATAAAAAGGTTTCGATTGTTTTTTCTGTTGATGAAAAATATCTCCAATATGTTTCTGTTGCTATAAATTCTTTAGTGAAAAAAAGTACAAAGTGTTATATATATGATATTTATATTATTTATACAGGTATTGAGTTAAATAGGTTACACAAATTAAAAAAAATAACTAAATCAAGAAGTAATATAATTATTAATTTTGTTGATATAAAGCATTATTTGGAAGACGCAATTAAACAACATGGTAATATTTTTTATGAAAAATCCTACTTTACAACAGCTATGTACTATAGATTTTTTATTCCCAAAATTTTTTATAATTTTGATAGAGTGGTATATTGTGATAGTGATATGCTTTTTAAGAAAGATGTATCCGAGTTGTTCCATATAGATTTAAAGGGTAATGCGATAGCAGCTTGTAAAGACATTGCAGTTTTATATTCTTATAGAAAAAGAAGTGAAATATGGCAGCAAAATATCGGATTAAACCTTGACAAAATAGGACTTTTTTTAGTTCCTAATTATATTAATTCAGGGTTAATTGTATTTGATATTGATAAATGTAATAAAATTCAATCTGTTGATAGGTGTTTAAATGTTCTTAAAAATTTTAATAGTTTATATTTACCAGATCAAGATGTTTTAAATATTGTATTTCAAAATAATATCTATTTTTTGCATTTAAAGTGGAATTTTTTATGGACAATTGACATAGAATGCAAACAAAAACCATTGTATTTATCTCAGCAAGCTATAAAAGAAATCAATGAAGCAAAAACAGATCCTGGTATAATTCACTATATATCTGAAACAAAACCTTGGAAAGATAAAAATAAATTTTTTTCAGAATGGTGGAAAATTGCTCATGAAAGTATATTTTATGGTGAAATATTATATAGTAAATTAGCAATTCAAAGTAGCTATATAAATATAGCACAAAATGATTATATATACGTTGATATTTTGGATTACTTATTATTGCTTCCATATTTTAATTTAGATGATTTATACAGATTTATAGAACAAGTGTATAGTCTTGAAAATTTTGTTTTATACAGAAAACGAGCAATTAATCAAGCTGCGGTTTTTTATCAAAAGAAAACATTCTTTTTGAGTAATGAAGAAATTTATTTTTTTATGATAAAAGAATTTGCACATATTAAAGATGTAGAAGAGAGATTAATTAAACAGTGTTCTTATGTAAATCAAGAGTTGTTTCAAATCCTAAAATTCTTAGATAGCTTAGGGAAAAAGATAATTTTAATCAATAATAGCATATATTCAAAACAATACATTGCTGAAGTATTACAAAAGAATGGTTTTGATTTTTATGAAGATATTTATTCTGCGGAAAGTTTTCAAGAAAAAGATCATAATGTATTTTTATATTTTGGAAAATTTTTATTTGATATTCAAAGAATTGATCCTAAAAAATATCATTTTAGATATACTAGTCCTAAAGATGAATTTTTAAAACGTAACCCTAAGCTATGTATGATTTATAATAATGAAAGCTTAGAGGCAAGTATTGTTTTAGGATTGTATATAAAAAAATGGATTTTAAACGATAAATATATTGATAATTATTGGGAAGTTTTTGGTTATTTTTATGGTGGGCCGCTTTGCTATGGTTTGGCTAGTTTTGTATATAACCAAGCAATTAAAAATGATTTAAAAGAATTTGTTTTTGTTGCGAGAGATGGTTATGTTATTGAAAAAATTTTTAACTTTTTGCAACAACAGTTTAAAACAAATATCAGGACTGAATATGTATATGCCTCGAGAGCTTTAAAGATTTTATCGGATATTGATTTGAGAGCAGATGACTTGCCTTGGGATAATAAAATATCAAGTTTATTTGATTTGTGCGTTGAAGCGTTAAGTAGTTTTAAAAAGTATAAACACAAAGTGTTATCTAAAAAAATACAACTAGATTTGCTTAGATCTAATTTGTATACTATTAGAAAATTATCTAGTGAAATTGAAAAGTCATTTGTTAAGTATATAGATAATTTTAGTTTTAAACAAGGTAAAATAGGAATTTTTGATTTTGTTTCTTTTGAATTTAGTTCTTTGAGAATTTTACGGTCTGTTTTAAAGAAGAATTTTTTTTATGCGTATTATTTTTATATAATGCCAAATGCTAAAAAGACTTTTTTGTTTAACTTTGCTAAGACATGTTCTTATTCATCGGTATTTTTTAAAAACCATCTTATCGGAGAATTTTTAGTAACAGCACCAGAATTACCTATAAGTTTTATTAAAGATGAGCAGATAAATAGGGTGTATAATACATACGAACGACACAAAGTTAAAATTTATAAGATTATTTCTAAACACGAATTGGAATTTTCAAGAGATTTAATTTCAACATTTGGGGATTTTAAAATATCTTTTAGAAGTAGTAAGGTGGTTGAGATAATAAATTGTTTTATTGATAATATGGATTATAAAGATAAATATTATTTTAAAGATATATATCATTCTGAAAATAGTGCCCACACTAAATATGTAAAAATTTTTAACGAATACACTAGTGCAGTAAATGTTGTTAAAAATAGTCTTTCTTATAAAATAGGTTTAAGAATAATACAATCAAAAACAATTGGTAAAATTTTAACCCTCCCTTTTTCTTTAATCAATATTATTTACCAAGATCATATTGAAAAAAAGATTGGAGATAAACTTAAATCAATAAATGTCAATTTTGGGAATCAAAGTATAGATGAGTGTTATGACTTTATCGAGGGCGAGAAAATTAAACGGCATTTAGCTTATCAACTAGGTGAATGTTTTTTAAAACATCCTATTATGTTTATATTTTACTCTATAAAAATTTATATTAAATGGAAAAATAATGAAAAATAGTTTTTTATATGATGCGGATCAGTGGCTTTGTTTATCCTATGCGTTTAATTCAAAAAGGAAATTTTATAAAGATAAAACTGGGGTTGTAAACAATAAGGAGGCGTATCCTCAAGGGTTTATCAATAGAGAAACAGATTTTTTCCTTAATTCGCATATGAATACACATATTGATTTTCCTGCTCATTGTATTAAATCGGGAAATTTTGGCGAGGAATATCCTATAAATTTTTTTTATTCTCGAAAAGTTGATGTAGTTTTTTTTGATTTAATTAAAGATGTAAATCCAAAATTAACTTGCGAACATTTTTGTAAAAAAAACATGATTTCAAACCAAGTGGAAATCTTGCTAATAAATACCAATTTTCATACTATTAGGGATAGCATGCAATATATTTGGAATTCTCCTGTAATTAGTCAAGATTTACCATTGTTTTTGAAAAAGCAATATCCAAAATTAAGAATTGTAGGTTTTGATATTATTTCTTTAACATCTCAGCTTGATCGAAGTGAAGGTAAGATGTGTCATTTTAATTTTTTAAGCAATAGTGGTGGCAGAGAGATATTGGTGGTAGAAGATATGTATTTTGGCTGTTTAAAAAGAGATGTTATAATCGATGAATTGTTTATTGCGCCCTTTTATTATGAAAAAATGGATGGAGCATTGTGTACTGCAATGGCAAAATGTAGGAGGAAATGATGAAAAATATAAAAGATTTTACAGAGGAATATATTTTAAAATTAAATCAATTATTAAGTGAAATTGATGTGGATATTGTTGCTGATATTGTTAATTTATTTGAACAAGTTTCAAAAAACAAAAACACGATTTATATTATAGGAAATGGAGGTAGTGCAGCTACTGCTTCGCATTGGGCGAATGATTTTTCCGCTGGATTAAAAAGAAGAAATATTTTAAGTATTAATATAAAAAGTTTGGCTGATAATGTACCAGTTTGTACAGCTATAGCAAATGATATAGGATATGAGAATATTTTCAAACTCCAATTACAAGATGTATTAAAAAAAAGTGATGTTCTTTTTGCTATATCTTGTAGTGGAACTTCACCAAATATTATTAATGCAGTAAAGTATGCAAAAGAAGTTGGTGCAACGGTGATAGGGGCCACAGGATTTGATGGTGGAGATTTGTTAAAGCTATCTGATATTAAATTTCATGTTCAAACTCCTAAAGGTGAATATGGACTGGTGGAAGATGTGCATATGATTCTTGATCATATTATATATTCATACTATATGCAAAAGGCGTAATTTATGATCAAAATTGGTATTGCAGGTTTTGGAAAGATAGGTCAGTTAAGAGCTCAAAAAATTTTAGAAAAAGATTATGGCAAAGTACTTGCGGTTTATGATATTAAAAAGCCTTCAAAATTAAGCAATGATATAATTTTTTGTCATAGTTTTGATGAGCTATTGTCGCAAGATATCGATGTTGTTTTTATATGTACTTTTGTGGATTCTTTGGCTGAGTATACCAAAAAAGCATTATTGTCAGGTAAGCATGTTTTTTGTGAAAAACCACCTGCTAGGACTAGTAAAGAACTTCAAGAAGTAATTGAAATTGAGCATAAGACTAAAATGATTTTAAAGTATGGATTTAATCACAGATATCACTATTCAGTTATGGAGGCTAAAAAAATTATAGACTCTAAAACTATGGGAAGGCTTTTATGGATGAAAGGTACTTATGGAAAAGCCGGAAGTATTGATTATCATAAAAATTGGCGCAATTATAAAAACAAATCAGGCGGTGGTATACTTATAGACCAGGGAATTCATATGCTTGATTTGATGCGTTATTTATCTGGTGAGGAGTTTGAAAAAATTAATAGTTTTGTAACAAATGCTTATTGGGATATTGAGGTGGAAGATAATGCATTTGCTATTATGAAAACATATTCAAATACTATAGCAATGTTGCATTCTAGTGCTACACATTGGAAGCATAAGTTTTTATTAGAGATGTATTTTGAAGAAGGTTATATCAATCTTGATGGTATTTTATCTGGGACTAGAAGTTATGCACCAGAAACATTAGTTGTGGGAAGAAGAGAATTCGAAGATATAACTTTTGCAATGGGTAAACCTAAAGAAAATATTACTTGGTTTGAAAACGATGATTCTTGGGAAATTGAAATAAAAGAATTTTTAGATGCAGTGGACGGTAAAGTGAGTGTTAAAAATGGCACTAGTGCTGATGCTCTTCAAACCATGTTGTTGATTGAGAAAATTTATAACAACTCAGGATTTTACAATGACTAAAAATAAATACATTGCAGAAATTCCTGCTAGATTAGGAAGTCAAAGAGTAAGGCAAAAAAATTTAAGACTTATTGAAGGGGAGCCTATGATAGCTTATGCTATAAAGGCTTGTAAAAATGCAAATAGTATTTCCGAGGTGTATGTAAACACAGAAAGTGATTTAATAGGACAAGTTGCCTTGGATTATGGTGTAAAATATTATAAAAGGAGCCAAGAATTAGCTCTAGATCATATTGTGTCAGATCAATTTAATTATGATTTTTTAAAAAAAATAGAATGCGAAGCCTTAGTCATGGTTAACCCTGTTTCACCTTTAGTAGAATCAAGTGATATAGAAAATGCTATCAAATTTTTTGAAACAAATCAATTAGACTCGATGATATCAGCTAAAGATGAAAGATTGCAATGTTTTTACCAAGGAAAGGCATTAAATTTTAATAAAGATGGGTTATTGCCTATGACGCAAAATATTGATCCGGTTCAAGTATGTGTGTGGACAGTGTGCATTTGGAGAAGAGAAAGTTTTATTAAATCTTATGAAAAAAATGGCTATGCTGTTTTTAATGGAAAATGTGCTTTATGGCCTATTGATCCTATAAAATCTATTAAAATTAGCTATGAAGAAGATTTTTTATTAGCAGAACAATTATTAAAAGCACGAAGATATTGTAGCAAAAATGAGGTAAAGTATTATGGAGAATAAAAAAATTGCAGTTACTACGGTGGCATTTTCTAAAAATCAATATTTAAGAGAAAAATTAAATTCATATTTTAAATGTGTGCAATTTAACGATTCCTTAAAAAGATTAAGCCAAGATGAATTAAAAAGTTTTTTAAAAGATGCTGATGGCGCTATTATTGGACTTGATGAAATAAATGAAGATATTTTAAAAGAAGTTGATAATCTTAAAGTAATTTCTAAATATGGTGTCGGATTAAATAATATTGATTTTAATGCTACAAATAAATATAATGTAAGTGTTGTTTATCCTCAAGGAGTAAATAAAAGATCGGTTTCAGAACTTACCTTAGGAAATATTTTATCTTTAATGAGAAATAGTTATATAACTTCAAATAAATTAAAAAAACAAGAATGGGATAAAAATGGTGGAATTCAATTAAGTGAAAAAAATGTTGGAGTTATAGGAGTTGGAAATATTGGTAAGGATCTTATAAGTCTTTTAAAGCCCTTTAATTGTACAATATATGTTAATGATATAATACAACAGGATGAGTATTATAAAAGAAATAATTTGATTGAGGCAACAAAGGAAGAAATTTATAAAAAATGTGATATTGTTACTATTCACACGCCTTCAACTGATTTAACAAAAAATATGATTAATAAAGATGTTTTTACTATGATGAAAAAAGAGGCATATTTTATTAATACTGCTAGAGGGGATATTGTTGTTCAAGAGGATTTAAAATGGGCTTTAAAAGAAAAAATTATAGCTGGAGCTGCTATTGATGTTTATGATCAAGAACCACCTAAGGATTATGATTTTATTTCATTGCCAAATTTGATTTGCACCCCACATATTGGTGGCAATGCTAAAGAAGCGGTTTTAGCAATGGGAGAAAGTGCCATTAAAAATTTAGTAGACTATTTTAAAGAGGTTTAATGGCAATCATCACTAATGTACATCAAGTTCATAGCTTTTTAAAAGATCAAGTGGCTTTAGAATATCTTTATTCTGTATGTGATAGTACACATCAAAATCGGCTCCGAATTTTAGAATTACCATTAAAAAGTTGCAAAAAAGAATATATAAATGAATTTTTTTTTGCACTAGAGCAAAATTATATAACAAAACCAAGAAATGAGTGTTTTTGGGAGAGTCACAAAAAATATATTGATATACAATTACACTTAAGTGGTATAGAACAAATGGAATTTATTGATATAAGTTATCTTGAAATTTCAGAAGAATATAGTCAAGAAAAAGATTTAATTATATATAATAATAATCGTTATTCAAATAAAATTATAATGCAAAAAAATGATATAGCTATTTTTTTTCCAGAAGATGCACATTTAGGAATGGCTATGTATAATGAGAATCCATCAAATGTTTTAAAGACAGTTATTAAATATCCATTGGAATTATGGAAATGAAAGAATTAGAAATTGCAAAATTGGCATGTTATAAAGCGGGTGATTTTTTATTAAACTTAAAAGAAAAAAAAGTAAATTCTAATGATAAAAAAGATATTAAATTACAGGCAGATTTAGATTCTGAAAAAATTATACATGAAATTTTAACAGATGCTTTTTCTTATCCTATTTTAAGTGAAGAAAGTTATAAAATCAGTGATGAAGAAAAAAAAGGAATTTATTGGATTGTTGATCCTTTAGATGGAAGTTTAAATTATAGCCAAAATATTCCACTATGCTGTATTAGTATAGCTTTATATGAAAATGATAGGCCTGTATTAGGTGTAATATATGATTTTAATAGAGATGAAATGTTTAGTGGTATAGTTGGAGTTGGCGCTTGGTTAAATGATAAAAAAATTATTCCATCTGATAATATAAAAGACAAAAGTCAAGCTATTTTGGCAACAGGTTTTTCTTCTTATATGAATTATGATAAAGATGGACTAATGGAATTTATATCGAATATTCAAGAATTTAAAAAAATCAGGTTGCTTGGTAGTGCGGCTTTATCTTTAGCTTATGTGGCATGCAGGAGAATTGATGCTTATTATGAAAAAGATATAGCTATTTGGGATGTTGCAGCAGGAATAGCAATACTTGAAAGTTTAGGAAATATAACATATGGTTTTTTTCAAAATGAATTGAAATGCTTAGTTAGGGTAGAAAATAAATTAAAGGAAAAAAATGACATTAGAGCAAATTAGTGAGCTTGTAAAATCAGAATCAGTAAAAATTGTTAGTTTTGATATTTTTGATACTTTGTTGGTTAGACCTTGTATTGTTCCTTCTGATATGTTTAAAATTGTGGCTACAAGAGCAGGTTATGATGAATCTTTTATAAAGATTAGACAAATAGCTGAACAATATGCAAGAGAAAATAAACCATTCTATGAGGATGATATTACTATAGATGATATTTATAAACACTTACATTTAAATTTTGAATTTTCGACAGAAGAGTGTGAAAAACTTAAAACTATAGAAATGGAAGTTGAGTTTGATTATTTGTACCCTAAAAATTCAATCCAGAAAATTTTTTTTGAAGCATTGGAAAATCATAAAAAAGTTATTATTGTTTCAGATATGTATTTACCAAAAAAATTTTTGGAAAAAGTTTTAGAAAAAAATAATTACAAAGGCTACAATGAACTGTTTGTCTCGGGAGACTTAAAATTATCTAAAGGTAGCGGAAGATTATTCGATTTTATAATTGCTAAATTTGAAAAAATGGGGTTTGAAAAAAATAGCATTTTACATATAGGTGATAATCCAAGAGCTGATGTAAATATACCTAACTCTAAGGGGATTAAAGGTATTAGAATTGTTAATTCTTCGGATAGATTTAATATGTTGTATTTATTAGATTCTATTCAATATTCAAAAATGGCATTTACAGATAATAGATTTATATTAGGTTTTATGATTAACAAGGTTTTTGATCATATTTCAAGACCATATGATAAAGATCATTCTATGTTCAATGGCGAGATTGAAAATTTTACAAATTTATTGTTAACACCTATTTTTTATGCTTTCACTCAGTGGCTTTTAGAAGATTGTAAAAAAAATAATATCGACACTTTGTTGTTGGTTTATAGAGATGGTTATTTGATAGAAAAAATTTTAAATATTTTTTTAAAGGATAAAAGTACTCAGATCAATATAAAGCCTTTGAGGCTTTCTCGAAAAGCTTTATATGCTTTTGATGGTTTAAGTAAAAAAGAATGTAAAAAAAAGTTAGTTGCAATACCAGCAAGTACTACTATGACTATTGAGAGTTTTTTAAAACTAAGGTTTTTAATGAATGATTCTCAAGTTACTGAAGTATCAGAAAAATATAATTTTGTACTAGATTCTTATATTGGAGATGTCAAAAATCAACTGATAATTGCTGATCAAGTATATGAATATTTTTTTAATAATGCTAAGGAAAGAACTGAAATTATAAAAGATTATTGTAATCATGTCATAGCTGATGGTAAAAATATTGCTGTATTTGATGTAGGGTATAGTGGAAGAATTCGTAAGTTTTTAAAAGATGTTTTAAATATTGAAACTACAGCCTATCATATGTTTAAACATTTTGGTTTTAAAGGCGATGATGGTATAAAAACATATTTTGACTTTAGTAACACTTTTTTTCAGCACATCCATATAATCCATAATCAAATATTTGAAGATATTCTAAGTGAGCCTGTTGGAACATTGCAAGAAATTATAAAGAAAAATGATAAATTTGATTTTATACTCGACGATAAATACCAGGTACAAGATGAAATTCTAAAAATTCAAGAAAAAATTTTAAGTAATATTGAAGAATTTTATGATTTATTTAAAAAAGATATTGATGCATTAAATATACACGGTTTTGATTTTTATCATTTATTGACACGATTTTTATGGCAACCAAAAGCTAGGGATATGAATGTCTTTAAAAATTTAACTTTTAAAGATGATTTTATAGTGGGGGATAACAATATTGGCTATGAACGATGGTTTGCGAGTAAAAAAAATTTTCAAAAACCAAACGAATATTGTACTATAAGAAAAATAATTAAGCGATATTATAAAAAGTTTAAAAATTTTTCATTTTTTCAAAATTTCAAAGATAAATTAGAACTAAAAAAACAAAAACAAAGTCTTCAAAAAAATACACAAGATTTATTTGAACTTCCAAGTAAATGCTTTGATGATGCATTAGAAAAAAAAGATTTTCTTTTTGTGGGCCATTTTGCTTCTTTTGATAAAGGGGTATGTCGTTATATTTCTAATGCAACTCAAAGCAAGTCCGCGTTAGTGGTATCTACAACGCCTTGGCTGAAAAAAGAATTTGTGCAAAATAAATTAAAAATGCCAAGCATTATAGTCCCTAAAGCTACTTTTAATAGAGGATATGACAGAAATGTTGATCTTAATCTTACAGAGTCTGAGAAATATATTTTAGAACAAAATCCAAGATTAAAAGAAATTAGTCTTAGAATGAAGTTGCAATATAAAGATATGGGTAAAAATTATCCAGATAAAATGGCTGTGTTTTTATTTCAATATTTTGATATTTTACTGGAAAAAACTTCTCCAAAAAAGGCTTTCATATGGAATAAATTTAATGCAACGCATGAAATTTTCTACCTAGTTTGTCTAAAAAGAAATATACAATGTGTTTTTATGGAATTTGGAGTAATCCCTGGTACATTTAATTTTGATTTGCAAGGGCAAATGGGTGAGAGTTGGATAGCAAATCATACATCAGATTTTAATGATTTAACAATTAATTCAAATGATCTTGAAAATGCAAAAAAAGTTTTGGAATATATTTGCAAAGAAAAACTATGTAGAAATTTACAACCTAAAAATAATCTTATTGATAATATTAAGAAAGAAATAAAAAAAGATCGCCCAACGATTGTGTATTTTGGACAAAATGATTTTGAAGCAGGGATGATACCCTATAATCAGCATGTGGTTAAATATCATTCTCCTTGGAGTGTTGATTCAAATGATGCTTGTAGAGTTTTAAGTGAAATATGTATTAAAAACGATTGGAATTTTATTTACAAACCACATCCTAATTTAGAGTGGTTTGAAGAAAAAAAATCTGAAATCATTGATGCTAGAGGTGTGGATATTCATGAGCTTATAGGTTTGGCTGATGTTGTAGTAACTATACTATCTCAAAGCTCTTATGAGGCTTTGATGCGTGATAAACCTGTTGTCATGTTGGGATATACACATTTAAAACATAAAAATTGTACCTATGAAGCATTTACCAAAGATAATTTGGAACAAGTTCTTGATAAGGCAATAAAAGATGGTTTTACAGAAGAAATGAGGGAAAATTTTTATAGTCATATCGCTAGACTCTTAAAATATTACCTATACGATGATTATGTTGCAAGAAAATTCAAATACGGAAAAAAAATTGAAGAATTTCAAAAAGAGTTTTTGAGCTAAAGGTTTGTTTATGTTTCAAAGTGTTGATGAAAAAATACAAGAACAATTAAAATTATGGAATTTCGATACAGTTGAAATATTATATGAAAAAAAATTAGATTCACTTGAAAATGAGTATGTTGATTTTTTATTTCAAATTGGAAAATTTGAAAAAATTTATAACTTTCTTAAAGTTTTTCAAGAAACACCCACTTGGTGGGAAATGACGAGGATAAGTAAAGATTATAATTTTTTTTCTTTTCGAGAAAAATTATTGCAAGTAGCACAATTTGATTTTAAAGCTACATGTTTTGAAAAGAGATATTTGGCATGCTATATTTTAAATTCTAAAATTTCAAAGCAAGAGTTAAATGGAAAATTTTGTCACGAGTTGTTTTATACTTCAATTGTTTATATGGAAAATAATAAATATAAGTGGGGAACTTATAAGGAGGCTTGCGGTGTAATTTCAACTGCTTATTATATAAAAAAAAGCATTGATTATTTTTTTTACAGCAATGATGATGATTTTTTGGATCGAATGCAAGATTATATGTTTATTTTGCAAGATTTTATGAAACAAAATTTTTACGGAGCTTCAATCTGTTATGAGCAAATAAATTTTTTATTGAAAAAGAAGAAATTAAATATTGTTTATACAATGCCAAATGTTGCAGTTTTAGTGACAGGGGCTATTAGAGGAAAAAAATGGTTTGAATCTTTAAAATTTTTAAAAGATCAAGTTGTAGATCCATTAAATGCGGATATTTTTTTATTTTCTTGGAACAAAAAAATGTTGTGGCCAAGTATTAGAAATAGAAGTAATTGGGTATATAGAAGAATTCCAGAAGTTTATAATGATACTCCTGAGCAAATTAAAAACTTCAATGTATTCACAAAATGTTTTCCGAATGTATATAGTAAATTAAGCGAGGATTTGTCTATTCCTTTTTCTAAAGATGAATTGGAGCAATTAAATGTTTTTTTTAATGATATTTATTTAGAGGATGAAAGAAGCTTTATTGCTTTTCATCAAAAATATGGTGAATTAAATAATTTGCATAAAATGTTATATGGTAGAAAAATAGCTTTTGAATTAATGGAAAAATATGAGAAGAAGTTTCAAAAAAAATATGATTTTGTGTTGATTGTTAGACCAGATTTAGATTATCCTAGAATAGATTCGGCTATACTTGAAAAAATAAATATTGGTAATGTTATTGCTACACACGAGTTGTGGCCGCACCATAAAGAGGTTTTGGATTACTTTTTTATGGGAAATCGTGAAGTTATTAAAAAGATTTGTGACATTTGGGATGCTATTCAAGATACAAGATTGGATTTTTTTCGGGATTCATTTAGAAAAGATTTTCACGCTCAAGAAGCACTACACAAGTGGTTGGTATTTAATAATATAAAATCAATTGAACCACATTTTGCATATAATGTCAATGTTGCAAGATCAATATCTTCAAAAAGTATATGTTTTCCAAATTTGCAAGATGAGTTGCAAAAAGATATTTTAAATTTAAAAAAACAAAATTATGGTAGTGATATAATCGAGCAAAATACACGTTTTTTTAGTGATGTTGTTCAATTTTATGGACAAGTGAATATTTGCGAAAATGACCTATTAGATAGGAGTAGGTTTTATTCAGCAAAAGCTCGAGTGAAAAATCATTTGGCTTATAAGCTAGGGCAAACAATGATTATGTGTTCTAAAAGTATTTTTGGATATTTAAAGATGCCTTATATTTTAAATGAAGTTTATAAAAAACATCAAGTTGAAGTTAATGAATATAATGAAAAAATAAAGACAATGACTTTTTTGAAAATTCCTTCTATGGAGTGTTGTGAAGATTATGAAGAGGCTTTAAAAGAAAAACAATGCTTAACTTATAGGTTGGGTGAAGAATTGATTAAAGCCAATAAAAGCAAATATAAGTTAGGATATATAAATTTTTTTATAAATACCTATAAAAGTGTAAAAAAATTTAACTCATATCAAAACAAGAGTAACTCTAAATGAAAAAATATAATGTAGTTTTACTTGGTGGCAGTAATTCTGTTATGGTAAATGGTCTACAAAAAGGCTTAAGGCAAGAGAATGTAAACCTAACAAATTTAGCTTTAGGTGGAAGTAGTTCATTGCAAAATCTTTATGAATTAAAAAGAAAACGAAACCAAGAATACTTAGAAAATGCTGATTTAATTATTTCTGAAAGTAATATTAATGATAGAGCCGCTTCTTTTGATGTTGTTCTTAAACATACTGATTGGTTGTATAGTGAGTTAGCTTCAATAAATAAAAAAATATTAATTATACTCATGCCTCATATTCTTTTTAAAAAAAGTAAAGGATGTAATAATATTCATAAATTCCATATAGCAAAATACGGTTTTAATATTATAGATTTGCAAGAATATTATGAGAGATTTAATTTATGTGATTTTTTTCATAATGTGGATGAATCACATCAGATGGGTTTTATTATGATCCAATTGGCAAAAAATATTGTAAATAATATAAACTATTTTTTATATCCTAAAAAAATATATGATAAAAGATTTTTTTTTAAAATTTGCTTTCCAAGTGAAATGCTGTCAAATAGTGATAATTTTATTCAAAATAATACACTCTATGAAAAATATCGCACAAAATCAACCATGAAATTTAGCAATTCATTTTTTAGTGAAACGATATTTAGAATTGATAAATCTAGCATATTAAAATTTCCGAAATGTCTTGATGGTTATACTTTAATAGGTATTCATAGTTGGAATAGTGGTCTTATTGAAATGAATAAAAATTGGGAGATAAATCATAGATTCACTTCTACGATTGTAATTAAAAACAATCAAGCAATTGTCAAAATTGCTCAACCATATATGAATGCATTTAAGGATACTGAAATTAATATAGATGACAATACATCAGTGTATTTTGATGCGGATAGTTCAAGTGCTATTGAGTTAAATAATAAAATATACAGATTAGAGCATTTTGATATTATATCTTTTTTTTTAATTAATAGTGTTAATTATAATGTAAAAATAAATTTAAAAAAAATGAATAATATAGATATAAAAATTCCAAAACAATATGATTGGAATTTTTTAATTCCACCTATAGAAAAATATAAGAAAGCAATAGAGGAATATTGTTTAATAATGGATCCTAGAAAAATAAATCCAATACAAGATATACTAAATAAAGAAATAAAAGAAAAAAAAGCGATACAAGAAAATATTTTAAAAATTCAACAGAACTTTTTAAAAGAAAAATACCAATTGCAAAATGATAATAATGAATTGTTTTTGAAATATATAAAAATTTATAATAAAATACATTCAGCCAAATTGCGTATTCAAAACCAACTTTCTTATAAACTGGGTCAAGCTATGATAGTTAATTCTAAATCTATACTTGGTTATATAAGAATGCCTTTTGTATTATCATATATTTATGATAAGCATAAACAAGAACAAAAAATCTATCAAGAAAAAATAAAAAAAGATTCTTCTTTAATATTACCTCCGCTAGAATCTTATCCTGATTACAAAGAAGCTTTAAAAGAAAAAGAATGTTTTACTTATAAACTAGGTCAAGCTCTTATACAAGCTAATAAAACTTGGTATGGGGGGGGGTATATCAGGTTGTTGCTTGAAATTAGGAAGTTGAAAAGGGAATTTTATATAAAAAAGGATATAAGATGATATTTTTACATCGCCAAAATAATTTAGAATCATTTATTGAAAATTATGGCATAGAAATTGACTTGAGATATAATGAAAAATTAGTATTAAACCACGATCTACTAGAAAAAAATTCCCTGTATCCTTTTTTTAAAGAAAAAATTCAGTTTATGAAAAATATCCCTATAATTTGCAACGTGAAAGAATCGGGACTAGAAGAAAAAATTATAGAATTGCTCGGTGATAATTTTGAGTATTATTTTTTAGACTCTCAAATTCCAGACATTTTAAGATTATCAAAAAACGGATATCAAGGTAAATTTATCATCAGAATTTCAGATGTTGAATCTTATAATGAAAAACTTATGGATATTAGCAAGCCTAAATATGTATGGGTGGATTATTCACAATTTTCTAGTTTTAACATTAAAGATTATCAAGAATTTATTTATAACATCAAACCAAAATTAGGACAAGTTGAACCTATATTGGTTTCTCCTGAGTTATATGATCTATCATATATGAAGCTTATAAAACCTATTCAAAGTATTCTACCAAAAGGATTTTCTGTGTGTACTAAAAAGCCTGATTTATGGAGTATGTATGTTTAATTTAAGAAAAATAGCCAAAAATTATAAACTTATTATGGTTGATATTGATAATACTTTGTTTAATTACACATTTGCACATAAAAATGCCTTAGAAGCTACAATGAAACAATATAATTTTACATTAGAAGATTATGATCTAGCAAAAAAGATGATTGCAAAGAGGGGGTTATCTGCAAATCATCATAAAAAAGAATTGTATTTTAAAATTATTTGTGAAAATAAAAATATTCATTTTTCAAAAGCTAGTGAAATGTTTGAGTTGTACGTTTCTATTTTTACAAGAAATTTAAAAGTAGATAAAACAATGTTTGAATTTTTATGTTTTGTTAAAAGTCTTAATAAAAAAGTAATAGCTATAACAAACTTTTATTTTATTGAGCAAATCCATAAACTAAATTGTGCAAATTTGACAAATATGATTGATTATTTGGTATGCTCTGAAGAATTTGAGCTTGAAAAACCAAATAAAGCGCTTATTGATAGAGCTTTAGAGCTTTATGGGAAATTTATTGATGAAGAAGAAGTTGTAATGATTGGAGATTCTATCGCTGATAATTTTCTAGGGGGGGGGTATAGGATAAATTATTATCCATATAATTGTTCAAAACTTCTGATCTCAATTTCTGGAAAAAGTGGAAGTGGAAAGACTACTTTGAGTAATGCTATTGATGAGATATATAAAAGTTTTATTATTAGTACTGATGGCTATCATAAATATGAAAGACATTCTAAGATGTGGGAGAGGGTAACACACTACAATCCAGAAGCAAATAATCTTATTCAGCTGGCCATGGATATAAAACATATCTATCAAGATATAGGGAATAAACTATGTATACCATTATATGATCATAAAAATGGAGTGATTGTTAAATCTGATGAGATTGAGATTAAAGATTTAGATATTGTGATTATAGAGGGTTTACACACTTTATATCAAGAGGTTATAGGAGATTTTGTAAAAATCAAAATATATATTGATTCAGATGAAGCAGATAAACAGAAGATAAATAGAGATAGCAAAGAAAGAAATTATAGTCATTCTAAGATTATAGATACTATACAAAAACGAGAGGAAGATTATAAAAAATATCTTGAAAAACAAAAAGACAATGCAAATTTTCTAATTATAGTTAGAGATGGTATTTTTAAAATACATCTAAGGGATATATTATTGAGTGACTACTTGCAAAAAGAATATACTGGTAGATATGAAGATTTGATTCAAACCGTAAAAGATATTTTTGATCTGATTTTGAAAAATAGATGGATGGTGGAAAATGATACATAACAATAAAAAGCTTGATGGATGTATTAAAGACTATCAAGTGTTGTGTAAAATCTTTGGCAATATTTTAGATGCTCCATCAAAAGGTGGAAATATTTCTATAAAGAATGATGAATATTTCATTATTAAGGCTTCAGGTGGGGATTTAAAAAAAGAGCATAAAATTTCTATTTTTAAAAATAATGTCAATTCTTTTTCTTATTGCAAAGATTATTCTGAAGATATTGTAAAACCATCTATGGAAATCAAAATGCATATGGTGTTTAAAAATAAATATGTAGCACATTATCATCCTGTTTATATTTTACCTTATTTGTGTGCTAGGGAATATAAATTTGAAAATTATAAAGTTATTGATTTTATTTTGCCTGGAAATGATTTGTATGAGGCATTAAGAAAAAATTATTCTTATCAAGAAAAGGGTGTGGTGTTATTGCGAAATCACGGCGTTGTTATTTACGCAGATCAAATTCAAGATATAATAGAATTATATAATCAATTAAAAAGTGAATTTTTTGAACAAAATGATTTTGTGTATACTCCAGATGATGCAGTTGATAAGACTAATGAGGAGCTATGGTTATTTAGAAATGTAATAGAGAATATTGCTATTAAAAAACAAATTAATCTACACCCATTAAAAGTGAGTGAAATTGATAAATTGTTAAATTTACCTGATGAACAATACAGAAAAAAAATTATGGAAAGTGAGAGTTAGAATGAATATTATTATACCTGCAACTGGAATAGGCAAGAGATTTAAAGAAGCTGGATATAAAGAATTAAAACCTTTTATTAAAGTTATGAAAGATAAAGTTATCTTGGACTATGTAGTTGAATGCTTTGATGTTCAAAAAGATGTTTTTTATTTTATTGTCCAAGAGTGTGAGAAAAATAAATTTGAAGATTTTGTTTTATCTAGAAAAATTAATGCAAAAATTATTGTCTACAAAGGAGAAAAACTAGGACCTGCTGGAAGCTTATATGGTGTGGCATCACAGTTGCAAGATATATTTGATGAGGAAGTTATCATTAGCTATTGTGACTTTGGACAAGAATGGAACTATAAAGATTTTCTGCAATTTGTACATGAAAACCAAGATGCTCAGGCTATAATTCCTTGCTACACTGGCTATCATCCTCATTTATTGCCTTTAGAGAATGTATATGCAGCATGTAAGGTGTATGATAATACTTATAAAGTATATGAAGTTATAGAAAAATATAATTCTAAGAATAAATTTGAAGAATACTATTCTTCTGGTATTTATTATTTTAGAGCTTTAAAGTTGGCTATTGAAGCAATAAAAAAACAAATAGAAGCCAAAGATATGGTTTCTGGAGAATATTATGTGTCGGTAACTAATAATTATCTAGAAAATGTTTTGTGCTATCCTTTTATAGAGAAATTTTATCAATTTGGCACTCCAAAAGACTTTGAATATGTAAAAGAAAAACTTAATTCACAAGATGTTAATAATGAAAAAATAAAAATACAAAATACTATTATATTATCTGCTGGTAGAGGAGAAAGATTTTTAAATCTTAATTTTAACCAACCAAAACCATTTTTACCTCTTGGTAAAACAAGTATTATAGAGAATATAATTGATACCCTAAAAAATGTTGATACAAATATTATTTGCGTTGGCGCTCAAGATCATGAAAAATATTGGGAAAATATAAAACAAGAAATAAGGTTCGTAAAACCGAATAAGATTGGTGCGGCATATTCTTACAAAGAATCTTGTGGAGATTTGTCAGGTGATGTTTTAATTCTTCCGTGTGATCTGATTGCCAAGCATATTAATAGGGAATTTATGAGATTGCAAAAAGAATACGAAGTTATTGTATTTGTTACACATGCTTCTAAATATAATGTTAATAATCCGCATTATTTTACTTGGGTAGAAGGGAAAAATAATAAAATAGATAATATTTTTGTTAAAAATAGATCTAATGATGCAAATTTGGTAATGATAGGAAGTTTTTATTTTAAGGAAAATTCTTTGTTATTAGAGTATATAAATAAAATATTTCAAGAAGATATAAAAACTAATGGCGAATTCTATATAGATAATGTATTTGAATTGTTAATTAAAACGCATAAGATAGGTTATATAATCGTTGATAATTATTTCTCTTTTGGAACTCCAGATGAGTATTTGGAAAATAAATATTGGTATAATATTTATAAAAGTGAAATAAGGGATTAATTTTGATATAATCTCTCTTTGATTTAAAGAGAGATTATGAAATTTTATACCGTATCTAAAAAACTAAAAGAAAATGTTAAAAATTTTTATAAAATAGCTCTATATCATGCTTATAAAAACATCACAAAGGAAGATGTTTTTTTTGTAGGTTGGGGTAGAAAAAAATCAGGCTTAAAAGCCATAGAACTAGCTAAAAAGCACAATGTAAAATTTTTACTTTTAGAAGATGGCTTTTTGCGCTCATTAAATTTAGGTGTAGAAAATAGTCCAAGTTTTTCTATCATCAAAGATGATGTGGGAATTTACTATGATGCAACTGCACCATCTAAACTTGAAAATATTTTAAACACTTGTGAGTTTAGCTCTAAAGAGCTAGAGCAAGCAAAAAAGGCCATAGAACTCATAAAAAAAGAAAAACTTAGTAAGTATAATAATAATCTTTGCGTGCCAAAAGAGCTTTTTGGTGCTAATGAAGAACGCGTATTAATCATCACTCAAGTAGCAAATGATGCTTCACTTAAATTTGGCTTGGCTGAGAATTTTTCAACTCAATATATTATAAATGATGCTATCAAAGAAAATCCAAATGCTAAAATATACATTAAAATTCATCCTGATGTATTAAGTGATAAAAAACAAAGTGATTTTGATATGCAAGATTTACCAAGTAAATGTGTAGTTATAAAAGAAAATTATAATCCCATAGAATTACTAAGTCATTTTAAAAAAGTTTATACTAAGACTTCTGGTATGGGCTTTGAAGCTTTGATGTTAGGATGTGAATGCGTGTGCTATGGTATGCCATTTTATGCAGGCTGGGGTTTAACTCAAGATAAGCAAGCGTGCAAAAGAAGACTTAAAAAAAGAAGTTTAGAAGAGGTTTTTTATGCTGCCTATATTTTATATAGTGAGTATTTTAATCCTTATTTAAATCAAAAAAGTGATATTTTTGACACTATTCATACTTTAGCAAAGTATAAAAAGATAGAACAAGCTAATTCTAATACTTTGTATTTTTTGGGTTTTACTTTGTGGAAGCGTTGGTTTATGAAGCCATTTTTTAAAGCCAAGAATAATAAAATCATTTTTTTAAACTCATTAGATGAGCTTTATAAAGTGAATTTAAATCCTGAAGATAAAATTTTCATTTGGGGTAAAAAATATGATAAAGCTTTATTGGCTAAAGATTTTAAAAATGCAATTTTCTTAGTAGAAGATGGCTTTTTACGCTCAGTTTTTTTGGGTTCAGATCTTACACGTCCTTTTTCTTTGATAATAGATAACAAAGGCTTGTATGTTGATCCAAGCAAGCCAAGTGATTTAGAAGATATTTTGCAAAATCATATTTTTGATGAAAGTTTAAAACAAAGAGCTAAAAAGCTCATCTCTACCATCACACAAAATAAATTTTCAAAGTATAATGGCTTAAAGCATGAAAAGCTAAATTTTAATACTAATAAAAAAATCATCTTAATCCCTGCTCAAGTAGAAGATGATGCTTCTATGATCTTAGGTGGTGCAGGTTATGATACTTTAAAACTTTTACAAAGTGTAAGAAAGGCCAATGAAAACGCTTTTATAGTTTTTAAACCTCATCCTGATGTTTTAAGTGGTAACCGTAAGGGTTTAAAAGATAAAAGCATTATTTTAAAATATTGTGATGAGATTATAGAAAATGTTAGTATAGATAGTGCTATAAATGCAAGTGATGAAGTACATACTATAACTTCCACAAGCGGTTTTGACGCTCTTTTGCGTGGTAAAAAAGTAGTAGTATATGGCAAGCCTTTTTATGCAGGCTGGGGGTTAACTATGGATTTACATGAAATTCCAAGACGTACAAGAGTGCTTAGTTTAGAAGAACTTGTTGCGGGGGTTTTGATCCTTTATCCAAGATACATCCATCCAAAAAATAAAAATTTATGTGAAGTTGAGCTTGCTTTAGATATAATGTTAAAAATGCAAAAAGATTATTTTTCTAAATTTTATTTGCGTTGGTTTATGGATATAAGAATTTATATATTAAGAAAAATAAGAAGATTGATAGAATTTGTTTTGATTAGATGAATTTAAGTAAGAAGTTAAAAAAATTTTCTGGTAAAAATGTTTTATTGCTCCAAGGACCTGTGGGTGGATTTTTTCGTAAAATCGCTACAAAAATTCCACAAGCTAAGGTTTATAAAGTAAATTTTAATGGCGGAGATTTTTTCTTTTATCCTTTTAAAAGCATTAACTATACTAAAAGCTTAGCTGAGCTTGAAGACTTTTATAAAAAGCTTTTTGAAGAAAAACAAATTCAAGTTATCATTATGTATAATGATTGTAGAAAAGTGCATGAAATAGCCATTAGTGTTGCTAAACAAATGGGTATTGAAGTATGGATTTTTGAAGAAGGTTATGTAAGACCAAATTTTATTACTTTTGAAAAAGATGGAGTAAATGCAAACTCCACTTTGCCAAGAGAAAAAGAATTTTATCTAAGTCAGAAAAAATTTAATAAAGATTTTAAATTTAAAACTTTCTCAAGTACTTTTAGAAATATGGCCTTTGCTTCGTTTTTATACTGGCTTTTTGCTTTTTTGTTTTCTTGGTATTTTAATAATTCTTTACACCATAGAAGTTTAAAATTATTTGACTTTTTACCTTGGCTTTGTTCAGTATATAGAAAAAACAAATACAAAATCACAGAAAAAAGTTTAAATGAAAAAATTCTTTCCCTAAAACAAAAGTATTTTTTAGCTATTTTACAAGTGCATAATGATACTCAACTCTCCCATCATTATAAAAAAACTACAGAAAAATTTATAGAAGAAGTGATCATCTCTTTTGTTAATCATGCTAAAGCAAAGTCTTATCTAGTTTTTAAACATCATCCTATGGACCGTGGCTATAGAGATTATACTAAGCTTATAGAAGATTTGAGTTTAAAATACAATGTCGAGGGTAGAATTTTATATATACATGACTTACACTTACCTACACTCTTAATCAATACAAGAGGCACTATAGTGATAAATAGCACAGTAGGGCTTTCTGCTTTATATCACAATAGTCCTTTAAAAGTTATGGGAAAAGCCTTTTATGATATAGAAGGTTTGACTTACAAAAAAAGCTTGCATACTTTTTGGAAAGAATGCAGAGCATATAAACCTGATGTGGTTTTACATGCTAAATTTAGAAATTATGTGATATATAAAACCCAAGTCAATGGGAATTTTTTCAAAAATACTAGTTTAGATTAAATTTTCTTTTTATAGTTTTTTGCAATTTTTTTTAGTTTAAAAGGTAAGCTTAAATACCCTATTTTAAAAGGGGTTCTTGAAGCTTGTAAAAGTGCATTACCTAAAAGATAAGGCAAGTGTGTTTTGGCTATTTGAGCGTGTTTATAGTCTGCATAAGCTTTTAGCGGTGGTAAGTTTTTTTGATCTTTTTGATTTTTAAAATGATCTTTTTTGACTTTTCTTAATTCAAAAGGTATTTTGAAGTATCCTAAAAAGCTTTTGCTATTTTTCATGATAGTTTCCCCAAGCTTATAGCTTAGTCTTTCTTTTATCCTTAAACTAGCTCCATAAAGTTGGTTGTTTTGATGGATGAATATTTCATATTCATTTTTTAAGCCTTTGTGATTTAAAAAATGCAAAAGATTATGATTTTGACTTTGTAAAAATGTTTGCATATCAAGTTTTTTTAGTTCATGGTATTCTAGTGCTAATTCTTTATAAAATGCTATAGGTGGTATCAAAGAATCATGGGTATTTGTAAGATAATTTTTACATTCAATTTTTTTATCATTATCATTTTCTAAAAGTAAAATTCCTATTAAGTCTACATAATCAAGTCTTGGTGTTTTTTCATTTGCTATGCTTAAGCCCGAACTTCCCTCACTTTGCTTGATAATTTGTGTATTAACATACAAAAAGGTTTGCTCATCACAAATTGCTTTTTCATTTTGTATATCTTGAAAAGTATTGATAAGTCCAAAATTTTTTATTAATTTAAAAGATGAGTTTTCAATACTTATAGATGATATAGCATGGGTTGATGAGTTAGTGTAATTCCAAGTATGTATGCCTAAGATTTGATAGTTTTTTAACTCTTTTGGAAAAATGATTTTTTCTCCGACCTTAATCTTTGTAATTTTTTCACAAAAAAATGAATTTTTATGCTCTATTTTAGTTGAATTTGAGGGCGTAAAGATATGAAATTTTCTTTTTGAGTAAATGATCTTTTCTTTGGATTTTATAAAGCTATGTAAATTTTTAATGATGTTTTTACCAAGCTCTTGCATAGCTAGTGGTATAGGATGAAAATTATAGTTTTGATCAAAATCATAAAGATTATTTTTTTGGTAGTAAAGATCTACATCAATTAGATTAAAACCATAATAAGCACAATTTTTCCTATGAGCTTCATTGATAGCTTTTGATTTATCATTGCAAGCTGGTATGGGGAGTATAAGCACTATGGTAATTTTGTTTGCTTTGTAAAGTTCTTCGTAAAAATAGTCAATATTTCTAAGTATAATATTTAAACTCATAGGGCTTAAATAATCATTGATATTTGATTCGCTGATGAGAAAATCACTGTTGATTATAGTTTTTTTATGGCGTATTAATTCATAAAGATTTTGTAAAGAAGTGCTAAGTCCCAAAGCATAATTATGTAGTGTAATGTCTTTATTTTCAAGACCTATCCTAAGACCATTTTTAACTACGCTATTGCTACCACCTAGCAAGATTACATCCATAAGTTCTTTCTTGATTTTATAAATTTTTATTTATTTTATAAAATATTTTTTAATGAATAATTTCAGAGCAAAAACCCCTTATTTTGCCTTTAAATAAGCATTTGACAAAGATAACAACTTTAGCTATATTTTTAAATTCATTTTGAGTTTATTTGGGATTTTAATGGATAAATTGTATCAAAAAAGAGATGTTTTTTATATAGCTGGTTATGATCCTAGAGGATATAGGCATTATTATGCTATGTTTAAAAAAAATTTAGCTGAGCAAAATACACTTTTAAATTATGATTATACTTTATCAAAAGCTCAAGTTAATGCTTATCCTTCTTGGCAAATTCAAACCCCATATACAAGCACTACTTATACCTTTTTAAGCTGGAATGATATAGTCAAAAAAAACTGGTCAGAAGGTATAAAAGATGCTTTGAGTGATTGTTATAGTTTTTTTAGAATTTATACCATCACAGGGCTTTTTTTAAAATTTGGTAAAGAATCCCCACACCAACTTATCACAGGTTATTATCCATTTTTTTATGTACTTTTGAGTTTGATTTTTACTTTATTTTGTGCTTTTGGAAGCTTGTTTTATTTGCAAAATTTTCATATTGTTTTGGGAATTTTAGCCTTTATTTTATCATTAGTATTTTTACCAAAAATGCTTTATAAATTAGGCAAGAAATTAGCTGTTTTTTGGATAGCTAGAATTTGTTCTTTTTGTGCAAACTGGGAGAAAAATTCCCAAGGCGAACTTGAATTAAGAATGGATGATTTTGCTAGAGTTATCTTCGAAAAACTAAAAGAAAATGTAAATGATAAAAATTACGAACTTATTTTAAGTGCACATAGCGTGGGAACGGTGCTTTGTATAAATGTTTTAGCAAAAGTGCTTAGAAAATGCGAAAAAGAAAATATTTCTTTTGAAAATTTAAAGGTTTTAACTTTAGGTGAGTGTATACCTTTAGTAAGCTATCAAAAAAGATCTTTTGGGTTTAGAAAAGATTTAGAGTATTTAGGAAGTAAAAATTTAATATGGTATGATTTTACTTCTATTATTGATGGAGCTTGTTTTGCACAGGTTGATTTCATACGCACAAGCGGGGTAAAGGCACAATTTAGTCCAAAATACCTTTCGGCTAAATTTCATACCTTATATAAAAGCAAAGATTATAAAAAAATCAAAAAAGACAAATACAAAGCACATTTTTTATATTTATTTGCCACTCAAATTCAAGGGGTGTATAACTTTTTTGAATTTATCATGGGTAAAAATAAATTAGAAGAGAAAATCAAATAGGAGAAAAACATGGGTCAATGTCCTTTTCATCCAAAGCCTTATAAAAATAAAGCTTCTACATTAACTACTTTTTTACTAAAAAGAAGATCATGGCTTGATGGACTTTATGAGCGAAGCTATAAGATGATGATGGGCAGAGTAAAAATGCCTGGATTTGATCTATATGTAGTAAATGATCCAAAAGAAGTTAGACGCATCATGGTAGATGAGGTTAGAGAATACCCAAAAAGCCAACTTTTGCATGAGCTTTTAGAGCCACTTTTAGGTATAAGCATTTTTACAACTAATGATAGAGTGTGGGAAAAGCAAAGAGAACTTTTAAGACCTTCTTTTGAAATGACAAGGATTTCTAAGGTTTTTAATTTAATGAGTGAAGCAACTTCTGATATGATGGCAAGATTTGCAAAGTATGAAGATAAAGCGATTATAGAAGTAGATGAAGCTATGACTTTTGTAACTGCAGATGTGATTTTTAGAACTATCATGTCATCAAAACTTGATGAGCAAAAAGGTAAACTTGTTTTAGATGCTTTTGTAACTGTGCAAGAAGAAACAGTTAAAACAGCTATGCGAAGAATGTTTCGTTTCCCAACTTGGCTTTCAAATCTTTTAGGCGAGAGAAAAAGACTTAAAGCAGGCACTACTATACGCAAGGTTTTATCAGATATTATAAAGCCAAGATATGATAATGCTATAAATGATCAAGGAAAATATGAAGATATTTTATCATCATTGCTTATGGTGGTAGATGCAGATACTAATGAGAGATTTTCTTTTAATGAAATTTTAGACCAAGTTGCCATGCTTTTCTTAGCAGGCCATGAAACCACTGCAAGCTCGCTAACTTGGACGCTATATATTTTAAGTATTTCTCCAGATGAGCAACAAAAAGCCTATGAAGAAATCATGCAAGTTGCAGGTGATGAGGAGTTTAAAATAGAGCATATTAGAGCAATGAAATATCTTACAAATGTGTTTAAAGAAAGCTTGAGACTTTATCCACCGGTTGGCTTTTTTGCTAGAGAAGCAAGAAATGATAACAAAATGAGAGATAAGCTTATCAAAAAAGGTTCAGGCGTAGTGGTAGCTCCATGGCTTATCCACAGACATGATAGTTTTTGGGAAAATCCGCATGAGTTTGATCCAAGTCGCCATGAAGATAAAAGTAAGATTAAAAAAGACACTTATATGCCTTTTGGTATGGGAGAGCGTGTGTGTATAGGGCAGGGCTTTGCTATGCAAGAGGCTGTTTTGATTTTAGCTAATATTTTAAGGACTTATAAGTTAGAATTAGAAGAAAATTTCGTGCCTGATATAGTAGGAAGGCTTACTATAAGATCAGCAAATGGTATGAATATAAGATTTATAAAAAGGCAAAAATGAAAGAAAAATTAGCAGGAACTATACTACTTTGCGCTATCGTTCCTTTGGCGGTGATTAGTTATCTTTTTATTGTTATAGTAGGTACTTTTGGTAATCCTGCTAGGGTTAGACAAGGTGTGAGAGCACTTGATCATTTTGTCAATGCTACTTTATTTAATGGTTATGCTTGGGAGTCTTTATCATCTCATGCTTGGAGAGAGCGTGATAAAAGATGGGCTAAAATAGTTATTAAAATCACAGATTTTTTTGATAAAAATCATTGTCAAAAGGCAAATAAAAGAGAACAAGAGGTTGTGGATTTGGTTTTAAAGAAAAAACTTACCGAACAAACTGTCGGTAAGCAACTTTAATTTTCTCCAAATAAAGCTTTAAGATTTTTAAATGCTTCTTCTTGGTTATTAGTTTTATCTTCATTATTTACTTCATTAAGCTCTATCTCATATCCAAGAAGCATGCTAGCTAAGCGTATATTAATGCCACTTTTTCCTATGGCTTTGCTTTTTTGCTCACTATTTAGCGTTACAATAGCTTTTTTATCTTCAATACTAACCGAGTTTATAATGGCTGGAGCTAAGCTTCTAGTGATTAAAATTGCCATTTCATTAGAATACTCAATGCAGTCGATATTTTCATTTTTTAATTCTTTGCTTACAGCATTGATTCTAACTCCTTTTATGCCTACAGTTGCTCCTACTGCATCAACACTTGGGCTATTAGCTTGCAAGATGATTTTTGCTCTCTCGCCTGGAATTCTTGCACTTGCATAAATATTTATAAGATCATCTTTGATTTCAGGAACTTCAGCTTTTAATAAAGCTTCTAAAAATTTAGGGCTAGTTCTGCTAAGCTCCATTCTCATACCTGATTTATCAATATATACATGTCTAATAACAGCTTTAATCACATCACCTACTTTAAATTTTTCACCTTTGATACGATTTTTTCTAGGTAAATATGCACGAAACTCATCAATTTCTACATAAGTATTTTCTTCACTATCTACCCTTACTACGCTACCAAAAACCATATGTCCTACCATTTTTTGGTATTTTTCATAGATTTTTTCTTCTAAGAGTTTTTGTATATTGTATTCTAATTCTTTATGTAAGATATTTACAGCAGTACGACCTAAATTTTCTAAAGAACATTCATAAGTTAGCTCATCACCAATTTCTACATCTTTAGCTTCTGCCCTTGCTTTACTTAAAGCGATAAAATGCTCATTTTCATTTTCTAATCTTTCATCATTATCAGCTACTACGATGATTTTTTGATAAAGTTGTAAATTTTTACCTGAATCAACAAAAAATTCATACTTATCACCATAAATTTTCTTAGCAGTATTAATAAGTGCTTTTTTAACTCTTTCTCTTACATCTTCTATTTGTAAATTTTTCTCATTAGCAATGGATTCAATTATATCTGTGATTTTTTCCATAATGACAACACAACCTTAATTTTGGATTTTAAAAGTTTGAAGAATAAAATTATATCTTTAATAAGTTTAATTAAAAGTAAAATTTGCTATAATTTCAGATTAAAAAAACTTGAGGATGATGATATGGATTTAAAAATAGCAAGAACCTCTGTTGATGAAAAGCCAAAAAGTATAAGTTTAGAAAGTATTGAAAAGGCTGTGGATAAAGAAGGTCAAAAATTTTTTTATTTTGATAAAGACAATGCACATAAGCAATTAATCGCTTTAGTAGAGCATTTTGAAAAAAAAGGAAAATGTGTTTATCATAGAACGATCAAATATGGTTTAGATGATACAGATTTTATGTATGAGGTACACATTCTTTGAGTAAAAAACTTTTTATACAAACTTTAGGTTGTGCTATGAATGTGCGTGATTCAGAGCATATGATAGCCGAACTTAAAGAAAAAGAAAATTACGAATTAACTCAAGATGCAAAAGAAGCAGATTTGATTTTAATCAATACTTGCTCAGTACGTGAAAAGCCTGTGCATAAGCTTTTTTCAGAAGTTGGAAGTTTTGAAAAAATCAAAAAAAATGGTGCTAAAATAGGAGTTTGTGGTTGCACTGCCTCACATTTGGGAGATGAGATTTTTAAGCGTGCTCCAAATGTGGATTTTGTTTTGGGTGCTAGAAATGTTTCTAAAATTACAAAGGCTGTAAATACGCCAAAATTTTTAGGCAATGATATAGATTTTGATGAGAGTAATTATGCTTTTGCAGATTTTAGAAACAGCCTTTATAAAACTTATATTAATATCTCCATAGGTTGTGATAAGCATTGTACTTATTGTATAGTGCCTCATACAAGAGGAGATGAGATTTCCATACCTTTTGAGATTATTAAAAATGAAGCATTGAAAGCTGTTTCTAAGGGTGCTAAAGAGATTTTTTTACTAGGACAAAATGTTAATAATTACGGCAAAAGATTTTCTAATGCACATGAAAAGATTAATTTTTCAGATCTTTTGGAAAAGCTAAGTGAAATTGAAGGTTTAGAGCGTATCCGTTTTACAAGCCCACATCCATTACATATGGATGATAGATTTTTAGAGGTTTTTTCTAAAAATCCTAAAGTATGTAAGTCTATGCATATGCCTTTACAAAGTGGTTCGAGTGAAATTTTAAAGGCTATGAAACGCGGTTACACTAAAGAGTGGTATTTAGATAGAGCATTGAAATTGCGTTCTATGTGTAAGGATGTGAGTATTTCTACTGATGTGATTGTAGCTTTTCCAGGTGAGAGTGATAAAGACTTTGAAGATACTATAGATGTGCTTGAAAAAGTGCGATTTGAGCAAATGTTTTCTTTTAAATACTCTAAAAGACCACTAACTAAAGCTGCAACTATGCCAAATCAAATTCCTGATGATATAGCTTCAAAACGCTTGAGTATTTTACAAGCAAGACATACAGAAATTTTAGATGAAATTGTTGCAAAACAAAAAGATAAAGAATTTGAAGTTTTATTTGAAGAATTAAGAAGTGAAGGTTTTGTAGCAGGTAGAAGTGATAATAACTTTTTGATTCAAGTTAAAGGTAGTGAAGAGTTATTAGGACAAACGAAAAAAGTAAAAATCACCAATCCTAGGCGTATGGTGTTAAATGGCGAAATCCTTTAAGATTAATCTTTTAGCTTTTGGAATTTTTTTATTACAATGGCTGATTTTTTTAACTTGTAGAAAGGTTTATTTAGGGCAAAAGCTTCCAAAAAGATCATGTGTGATACTTTTTTGGCATGGGCGTCTTGCTCTAATGCCTTTTGCTTATCGTAAAATGGGTATTAAAGGAAAAAAGGCTTATGTGATGATTTCACACCATAAAGATGGAGAAATCATTGCTAGAAATATTGCCTTTTTTGGTTTGGATACTTTAAGAGGTAGTACAAGCAAAGGTGCTTTGGCTTTATTAAAACAATCTTTTAAAATTTTAGATCAAGGCGATGATGTGATTATCACTCCAGATGGGCCAAGAGGGCCTTATCATAGTGTTTCAGATGGTTCCGTGATGATAGCTTTGAAAAAAAATGCTCCACTTTTTTTGCTAAATTACGAAGCAAGTTCTTTTTGGGAATTTAAAAGTTGGGATAAAATGATCTTACCTAAACCTTTTTCTAAGATTACCTATAGACTAAGTGAAGAAATCAAAATACAAAATTTAAATTTAGAAGAAGCTAAAGTATTGATAAAAGAAAAATTTGATATGATAAGTCAAATAGACAAAGGATAAACACTATGTTATCTTTTTTTAGAAAATATATTTTGCAACTTTTAGTATGTATTTGCTATGATGAAAAACAATACATTATAAGATGTCATACTTGGAAAAAATCCCAAGCTGTTGATACTTTTGAAAAAAGCTTTGAAGATAAAGAAAAAGCCATAGAATATGTAAAAAATTTAACTAAAGATTTTCAAATTTATTATATATGCACTTTTTTTACTCCTATTGCACAAGGCGTTGTGCCAAGCTCAAATTTTAAAGATCTTTCTAATTTTGGTGTCGATGCAAGTAGTGTTAAGTGTATTTCTTTTAATAATGGTTTATTGTATGCATCTAATCATTCTTTAAGCTCATATGAGCAAGATTATGAGGCTTTTGGCGGTTTGGATTTGCTTTATTCGCCTTTTTCTTTGCTTTATCATTGTATGGCAAATAGGGGTTTTGAAGAAAAAATAGGCCTTTATGTGTATAGATATCATGATTTTGTTGCGATGTTAATTTGTAAAAATGAAGCTATATTGTTTGGAAGTTATTTTAATATAGCTAGTCAAAATTATGATGAAGATGATTTTTTTGATGATATTAAAGAAGAATTTGACTTACAAATTGATGATGAAAATCAAGAAGAAGAAAATGAACAAAATTATGATTTAAAAAGTTTAGAAGAAATGAGTCAAGAGCTTGATAAACTTGAGGAATTAGATGAAGAAAAAGAAGAGCTTCCTATCGAGTCTTTAGAAAATTTTAGCTCAGATATGAAAATGATAGAATACATCATTTCAAGTGTAAAAGAATTTTATCAAAATCCTTTGTATGATAATAGCTTTTTAGAAGAAATTGTGATTTTTGATGAAGAAAGTTTTAGTCTGACCTCGCTTGATTATTTGGAAAATGAACTTTTTATAAAACCTAAAGTAGAACTTGTAGATACTTTAAATTTGATGAATGAACTTATGGTGAAGGACTTAAAACTATGAGATATAGTCTAATCAAACCTAAGATAAAACCTGTTTTTAATCTTTTTACTAGAATTTGGATTTATTTTACTAGCATTAGTGTTGCTTTGATTTTTGTAGTATTTATTGTTGTTGTTTTTAAAAGCTATTATGCGTCTGTACAACTTGATAATAAAAAAGAAGAATTAGCTCAAATTATCGCACAAATTAATGCTAATAAGCTTAAATATCAAGAATTAGTAAGACAAAATGATAAAGCAGAGTTAATTTTGGGAGATTTAGAGCAAGAGCAAGAAAATGGTAAAAATAAAGTTTTATTAAAAAGCATTCAAAATCTTTTTACTCTAGTGCCTAAAAACATATCTTTAGATGAGGTTTTAATGGAAGATAGATCACTTATTTTAAGAGGCATTACACCTACTAAAGAGATGTTTGCATTGCTATTAGAGGCTCCATTAAGAAGTATTTTTTCCAATTCTCAAACAAGTTATTATCAATTAGAAAATGGGTGGTATCGCTTTGTAAGTGTAAATATCACTATACCAGAGGAAATGTATGAGCAAAAACGATAAAAGCTTAGAAGAAGCTGATGTATTAAAGATATTGATTTACTCTTTTTCTTTTGTTGCACTTTGTGCGATTTTGGTTTTATTTTTAATCGTACCTTTTTTGAAAGATTATAAAATCGAACACTCAAGATTAGCAACCCAGCAAATTCAAAACACTAAAGTAATAAATGAGTTGCAAGCTTTAGAAAAAGTTATTGATGAGTTTCAAAAGGTGAATGCGCAAAATTTAGCTCAAATTAATGCAGAATTTTCACAAAAAGAATTATTAGAATTTATGAAAAATTACTTTGATGATGTAAAAATCAATCTTATTCCTATTAAAAAAGAGCAAGAGTATTTAAAATACCAATTTGGAGCTAATGTGAAGATGAAAAATCCTCAAGCTTTTTATTCTTTTTTAAATGATTTGCAAAGATATAAAAATTTAATAGAAGTTAGCACCCCTGTAGAGTTTAAATCCGAAGAAAAACACATCAATCTTAAATTTAAGATCAAAGTGTTTTATGCACAAGCTATTCAAAAATGATTACTTCATTATTTTGATAGGGAGTAACTTTTTCTTCTTTTTTATCATCTTGTTTTACATCTTGAACTTCTGAGTTTTCTTGTGTTTTTGGCTCTTCTTTGATTTCTTTTACACTAGTTTTTAAACTAGATGTGATTTCTTTATAAAAAGTAACAAAAACTTTATCAATTTCTAAAGCACTTGCTGCAAGACTTTCATTAACTTGGGTTGGAACAGCACTATATACCTCTCTAAAGCTTTCTATACTTGCTTGTCCTTTTATAGGATAATTTAAAATAATAGGATCGTTTAATTTTGCTGAGCTTGTTGTGCTTTGGAAAGTATCTTCTTGATGTAAATTATTTAAATGACTTTGAGCTTCTAAAATGATCATAAAAGAAGACTCTACGCTATCGCCCCCAAGACTTGAATTTCTTCTAACCTTATCTTCATATAAATTAGCATTGATAACTATATTAAAAATATAATCAGGATTTTCATTATCTATAGTATATCCTTTGCTTTGAAGCAATGCTTTGCTATCTTCTAAAAGTTGTTTTTTGAGTAATTCTAAGCTTTTATTAATTCTTTGATTTAGAGTAGATTGCTCAAAATATGAACTATAAAAAGTACTTTTTATAATTTCTACATCATTGATTTTGACTTTAGGGCTATTAGCATTTGTATGGTTGTGTTCTTCAAAAGTGCTTTTAAAATTTGGCATAGAAATATAATAAGTTTTTTGATTACCAGTGCAAGCACTTAAAAATAAAACTATACTAAAAAATAATAATATTTTTTTCATTTTCTCTCCTTGTGATTTTTATAATTATAACAATTTTTTGCTATATTATATGTTTTATAATAAGGGCTTTTTATGGAATTTTGGCAAAATATTTATGCAAATTTTGATGTGGTAGCTTTTGAAATTTTTGGTTTAAAAGTGCATTGGTATGGCATTATGTATGTGCTAGCTTTGCTTGTTGCCTTAATGGTTGCAAAATACTATGCGATTAAAGATAATATGGGAATTTCTAAAGCTATGCTTGATAGCTATTTTATATGGGTAGAAATAGGGGTGATTTTAGGTGCAAGATTGGGTTATATTTTAATTTATGATGCGCATACTTTATGGTATCTTACACATCCTTGGCAAATTTTTAATCCCTTTTATAATGGAGAATTTGTAGGGATTAGAGGTATGAGTTATCACGGAGCTGTTGTGGGGTTTTTAATAGCAACTTATGCTTTTTGTAAAAAAAATAAGCAAAATTTATGGAAATATTTAGATTTAGTTGCTATTAGTGTGCCATGTGGATATATTTTTGGTCGTATTGGAAATTTTTTAAATCAAGAGTTATTTGGTAGAGCTACAGAAGTGCCTTGGGGTATTTATGTAGATAGGATATTGCGTCATCCATCGCAGCTTTATGAGGCATTTTTAGAAGGTTTTGTAGTTTTTGCTATTTTATTACTAATAAAAAAATATAAAAAATATAATGGAGAATTGATTGCTTATTATACGATTTTGTATGCTCTAGCGCGCTTTGTATGCGAGTTTTTTAGAGAGCCTGATTTTGGTATAGGCTTTGTTGCTATTGGTATGAGCATGGGTCAGATATTAAGCTTATTAATGTTTTTATTAGGACTATTTTTATCTTTTTATTTAAGAAATATTAAAAAAAATTTATAAATTTTTATTTATTTTAAGAATAAAAGTTCTATAATTGCTCCGATATTAAAACTTATCAACTTTTAAAAGGAGTAAATATGAGCCAACTCATTGAAGGTTTTTTAGGCAAGAGTATTGATGGCAAAAAAAGCAAAATGCCAGCAAAACTTGACTATATTCAAAGTGCGACAGGCTTAATTTTAGGCTTGTTTATGTGGGCACATATGTTGTTCGTTTCTACCATTTTGGTTAGTGATGATTTTTTTGATTCAGTGGTTCACTTTTTAGAACTAAAATTTATCATTAATAGCCCTATGATGAGCTACATCACTTCTTTCTTGGCTGCCTGTGTTTTGGTTATTTTCTTTGTGCATGCGGGTCTTGCAATGAGAAAATTTCCTATTAATTTCAGACAATACCAACTTTGTAGAACACACTTAAAATATATGAATCATGGTGATTCTTCTTTATGGTGGGTTCAAGCTGCAACTGGTTTTGTAATGTTTTTCTTGGGTTCTGCGCACTTAATTTTTATCATTACTAATGCAGATAAAATCAGTGCTGATATGTCAGGCGATAGAGTAGTGAGCCATTTTATGTGGTTATTTTACATTGCCTTATTAATCTGTGTTGAGTTGCATGGTAGTATTGGTCTTTATAGATTATGTGTAAAATGGGGTTGGTTTGAAGGTAAAGATGCAAAAGAAAGTCGTAAAAAACTTAAAAAAGCAAAATGGTTTATTAGTATTTTCTTCTTAGTTTTAGGTGTATTAAGCTTAGCTGCTTTTGCAAAAATAGGCTTTAATAATTACCAAAACAACTCTGTAGCGCAAATAGTAAAAACTTATGATGGAGCTAAATATGAACATACAATATAGTGATGCTTTAGTTATCGGTGGTGGTCTTGCAGGTTTAAGAGCTGCTATTGAAGTTGCAAAAAGTGGTCAAAGTGTAACTTTATTAAGTATTTGTCCGGTTAAAAGATCTCACTCAGCTGCTGTGCAAGGTGGTATGCAAGCTAGTTTAGGAAATAGCGTTAAAGGTGAGGGAGATAATGAAGATGTGCATTTTGCTGATACAGTAAAAGGGTCTGACTGGGGCTGTGATCAAGAAGTTGCAAGAATGTTTGCACAAACTGCTCCAAAAGCTGTGCGTGAGCTTGCTGCTTGGGGTGTGCCTTGGACTAGGGTTACAAAAGGACCTAGAACTGTAGTTATTAATGCTCAAAAAACTACTATTGAAGAAAAAGAAGAAGCACATGGTCTTATAAATGCAAGAGACTTTGGTGGTACTAAAAAATGGAGAACATGTTATATCGCTGATGCAACAGGACATTGTATGCTATATGGTGTGGCAAATGAAGCGATTAAACATCAAGTTAAAATCATTGATAGAATGGAAGCAGTAAGAATTATCCATGATGGTAAAAAATGTCTAGGAGCTATTGCTAGAGATTTAACTAATGGAGAATTAATCGCTTATGTTGCTAGAGGAACTATGATTGCAACAGGTGGTTATGGTAGAATTTATAAACAAACTACAAATGCGGTAATTTGTGAAGGTACAGGAGCTGCTATTGCACTTGAAACTGGACTTTGCAGACTTTCAAATATGGAAGCAGTACAATTTCACCCAACTCCAATCGTACCAAGCGGTATCTTACTAACTGAAGGTTGTAGAGGTGATGGTGGTATCTTAAGAGATGTTGATGGTTACCGCTTTATGCCTGATTATGAGCCTGAGAAAAAAGAACTTGCAAGTAGGGACGTTGTAAGTCGTAGAATGATGGAGCACATTAGAAAAGGTAAAGGTGTAAAAAGCCCTTATGGAGATCATTTATGGCTTGATATTTCTATCCTTGGTCGTGCGCATGTTGAAAAAAATCTTCGCGATGTTCAAGATATTTGTAAAACATTTAATGGTATTGATCCTGCTGATGAGGGTCCAAAAGGCTGGGCGCCAGTTTTACCTATGCAACATTACTCAATGGGTGGTATTAGAACTAAGCCAACCGGCGAAAGTCAATGGCTAAATGGTCTTTTTGCGTGCGGTGAAGCAGCTTGCTGGGATATGCACGGATTTAACCGCTTGGGTGGAAATTCATGTTCAGAAACTGTTGTTGCAGGTATGATCGTGGGAGATTATTTTGCACAATATTGTAAAGAAAATGGTAATGATATTGATACAAATATCGTTAAATCTTTCCTTTCTAAAGAGTATGATTACTTAAAATCTCTTGTTAGCAAAGAAGGAAAACATGATGTATTTGAAATCAAAAACAGAATGAAAGACATTATGTGGGAAAAAGTAGCTATCTTTAGAACAGGCCAAGGTCTTGAAGAAGCGGTTAAAGAGCTCGAAGAGTTATATCATAAATCACTTGATCTAAAAGTACACGATAAAGAATTAAAATGTGCAAATCCAGAGCTTGAAGAAGCTTACAGGGTTCCAAGAATGCTAAAAATTGCTTTATGTGTTGCTTATGGTGCACTTTTAAGAACAGAAAGCCGCGGGGCTCATTATAGAGAAGATTATCCAAAAAGAGATGATTTAAATTGGATGAAAAGAACAAATACTTACTGGGTAGAAGGTGAAAGTATGCCTAGAGTTGAGTATGAAGATCTTGACATTATGAAAATGGAAATCCCACCTGCATTTAGAGGTTATGGTGCTAAAGGAAATATCATTGAAAATCCATTAAGCGAAAAACGTCAAGCTGAAGTTGATGCGATCCGTGAAAAAATGGAAGCAGAAGGCAAAGGTAGATATGAAATTCAACATGCTCTAATGCCTTATGAATTACAAGCTAAATTTAAAGCACCAAATCAAAGAATAGGAGTTGATTATGAGTAGAAAATTAACAATAAGAGCATTTAAATATAATCCATTAAGTAAAATTTCTAAGCCTCATTTTGTTACTTATGAGCTTGAAGAAACTCCATTTATGACGATTTTTGTGTGCTTAACTCAAATCAGAGAAAAAATGGATGCGGATTTGAGTTTTGACTTTGTATGTAGAGCAGGGATTTGCGGAAGCTGTGCTATGATGATCAATGGTAAGCCAAAACTTGCTTGTAAAACATTGACAAAAGACTATCCAGATGGCGTTATAGAGCTTATGCCTTTACCTGCATTTAGACATATCAAAGACTTAAGTGTTAATACAGGTGAGTGGTTTGATGGTATGTGTAAACGCGTTGAAAGCTGGGTGCATAATGAAAAAGAAACAGATATTTCTAAACTTGAAGAACGTATTGAGCCAGAAGTTGCTGATGAGACTTTTGAGCTTGATCGTTGTATAGAGTGTGGAATTTGTGTTGCTTCTTGTGCAACTAAGCTAATGAGACCTGACTTTATCGCAGCTACTGGACTTTTAAGAACAGCTAGATATTTACAAGATCCACATGATCACAGAACCATAGAAGATTTTTATGAATTAGTGGGCGATGATGATGGTGTATTTGGATGTATGTCTTTACTTGCATGTGAAGATAATTGTCCAAAAGAACTACCTTTACAAAGCAAAATCGCTTATATGAGAAGACAGCTTGTCGCTCAAAGAAACAAATAATCCTAGCCCCCAAGAAAAGGGGGCTCTTAAAACCTTACTAAAACAAATTTGGCAAAATCGTAGTGTTTATCTTGATACAAATACACTTTTTGATGAAAGTTTAATTGATACTCAAAAAGCAGCAATTCTTTTAAGTACTAATCTTGATAATTATGAAAGATTTAGTGCTTTGAATGAATTTAAAAATTTGATGAAAAGTTTAAATTTACGCTTAGATCTTTATGGCATTCAGTATGCACAGGTTTGTTTTATTAACGCTTTAAATTTAGGAATTTTAGACAAAAACGAGCTTTTAAAAGCCTTAGAAAAACTTCAAAAAATCACCGATAATACTTTAATATATGCTTTTGTATCTAGACAAAAAGTTATTCAAAAAGATTACAAGCAAGAAGTTAAAAACTCACATCAAACACTAGATCTTATTAATCAAAACTTACAAGAGCTTTGTGAAGATGAAAAAGTTCAAAAACTCTTACAAGAAGCTTTGGTTAAATTTAGTAATATTGATTTTTCTATCGCAGTAACGGGTGTGGTAAATGCAGGTAAATCAAGTATGCTAAATGCACTTTTAAAAAAAGATTTTTTAGGTGTATCTAATGTGCCTGAAACTGCAAATTTAAGTGTTTTAAAATACGGCAAAGAACAAAAAGCTAAGATATATTTTTGGAGTGAAGAAGAATGGCAAGATATTTTAAAAAGCTCTAAAGATAATCAAGATATGCAAGATCTTATAAAACAATTAGAGCAAAATTTTAATCTAAATGAGTATATTGAAAAAGAAAATAAAAATATAGAAATAAAAATTGAAGAATTAAAAAATTACACTAGTGCAAAAAACAAAATTTCAGCACTTATTAAAAAAATAGAGCTTTTTGCATCGCTTGATTTTTTAAAAGATAATGTTTGTATAGTTGATACTCCAGGACTTGATGATGTGATCATCCAAAGAGAGCTTTTAACAAAAGCTTATATAAGCAAAGCTGACTTTTTAATCCACCTTATGAATGCTTCTCAAAGTCTTAGTCAAAAAGATTGTGATTTTATTGTAGAATGTTTGCTAACTTCAAGAGTAAGTAAGCTTTTGATTGTGCTTACTAAAGCTGATTTACTTAGTCAAAAAGACTTGCAAGAAGTAATTAGCTATACCAAAAATAAACTCAAAGAAAATTTAGCACAAAAGCAGCTTGACCAAGAATTATTAGATAATGTAGATTTTGTGTGTATCTCTTCAAAACTAGCCAATGATTTTTATCAAAAAAAAGGTGGAAATTTAGAACAAAGTAATATTTTAACACTAGAAGAACTTATAGCTAAAAGCTTATATGATAAAAACAAAATTGCTCAAAGTGCTTATAAAAAAGAATTATTATTACATTTAGAAAAAATAGAAGAAAAAATTAAATTTTTTAATAAAATGCTAAATTACGAAAGTTTTGAGCTTGATAAACAAAATCAAACTATTATCAATGATTTTAAAGCAAAAAAAGAAAAATTAATGCAAGTAAAAGCAGAGCTAAGTGCTATTTTTAACACAAAAGATGAAAATACTCAAGAAATTTTAACGCTTTTACATTTACTAGCTAAGAAATTAAAAGAAAAACTCATAGATGAGCTAAAATATAATCAAAATAATAAAATCAAAAATAATACTCAAAGATTAAACACTATCATTGATACGACTTTAAAAGATGGAATTTTTGATCTTTTAAGAGAGTTAAAACAGCAAAGTGAGTATAAGATCAATGAGCTTAAAACCACACTAAGTGTGAAATATGATTTTTTAAAAGCTATTTTAGAGCAAAATTGTGATGATTTTAAAAGTAAGGTTGAAACAAAAATAGAAAGTATTTTCGCTAATGATCTTTTTATGACATTAAAAGCAGGACTTTTAAAAAATTTAGAGTCTACTCAAGATATTTATAAACTAGAAAGCTCTTTAGAAAATCAAATTTTAGAAAAATTACAAACATTTAATATAGAAAAAATTGCCCTAGATTTAAAAAATAATCAAGAATTTTTTACTAATTTAGAGCTTAGTCTGAATTTATACGAAAAAGAGCAAGAAGAGCAAATCAAAGACTTAAAAGACTTGATTTTACAAATAGAACAAAACGAACAAAACTCCAAAGAGCTTTTAGAAAAAAACAATACAAAATTACAAAGTTTAAAGACTTTAAAAACGGAGCTTTTAAATGCAAAATGATTTGATTAATGATTTTTTAAAAGCCTATGAAAATACTTATTGTAAAAGTTTTGATGATAGTTTTGAAGGAAAGATTTTAGCAATAAAAAATGCATTTTTAGAGCCGAGTTTGCATTTAAATGATGTGTTTTTAAAAGATCTTGAGATGATTATAGCTAGCTATAAAAGAGCCATTAATGTGGCCATTATAGGGCAATTTTCTAGTGGCAAATCCACGCTTTTAAATTTGATTTTACAAAAAGAATGCCTGCCAACAGGCGTGGTGCCAGTGACTTTTAAACCTACTTTTTTACGCTATGCTAAGGAGTATTTTTTAAGAGTTGAATATGAAGATGGTAGTGATGAGATTGTAGATATAGATGAGCTTTCTAAATTTAGCGATCAAAGAAATGAGCTAAAAGAAACTAAAAGTTTGCACCTTTTTGCACCTATTGAGCTTTTAAAAGATATCACGCTTATAGATACCCCAGGTTTAAATGCAAACACCACTGACACGCTAACTACTTTTAAAGAACTTTCTTTTATGCATAGTGCTATTTGGCTTAGTTTGATTGATAATGCAGGCAAAAAAAGTGAAGAAGATGCCATAAAAGCAAATGCTAAGCTTTTAGAGCGTGGCGGAATTTGCGTGCTAAATCAAAAAGATAAGCTAAGTCAAGATGAGCTAGAAAATGTTTTAAATTACGCTCATTTAGTTTTTGATAAGTATTTTGAAAAAATCATCGCAATTTCATGTAAAGAAGCAAAATTTGATTTACAAAAGTCAAATTTACCTTTACTTTATGAGTATTTAAAAGAACTTGATTATGAGCGCATTAAAAAAGATTTTGTTAAAGAAAAACTTAGTAGTTTATGCGAACTTTTGTCAAATCAATATGATTTATTTCAAAATGCGCTAGAACAATTAGAGCTTAAATTTAATGCTATTTTGCAAACTTCCAAAGCAAGTAAGCTGGAGCAAAAAATCAAAATTTTAAATCATAATTGTTTAGATAAATTAAAACTTGTTGGAGAAAAAATTTCTCAAGAAATTTTAAAATTTATCAAAGAAAAAGATAGTAGTTATTATAAAGAAGCTAAGGGTTTGTTTAAGAAAAATCTTTATGAAAAAGTTGCTTATAAAGCACCGTATCTTTCAAGTGATGATGCGTTTTTGGCTATGTTTTATAACTCTGAAGCAATGAATAAGGAATTTAAAAGATTAAAAAACGAAATCACTTTAGAATTTAGTCAAATCAAAGATGATTTTTCTTTATTTTTTACTCATTTAGAAGAGCAAATTTTGCTTTTTAAAGCTCAATTTTCAAATTTACAAAAAGAAAATGCCTTAGAAAGTGAAAAAGAATTTGCTAGCTTTAGAAGCTTTGCTAGTGCTAGTGAGGAGCTTTTTTTAAAAGATTTTAAGCAATTATTGTTTAAAAGCCAACTTGAACTTGATTTATTTTTAGAAAAGCTTAATCTAAAAGCTTTGGCAAATTATGAAAGTGCTACTAAACTTACTTTGGGATTTTTTAGCGCTAAAATGAATGCGAGTAAAGAATTTTATGAGCTTGATAGCACTGAGTTTAGCTTGTATCACCCAAAAGCAAGTGAAGTACATCAAAGGGTATTAACCGAGCTTAATGTCTATGAATTTGAAGATTTGCTTTTAAATAAGCCTGTAGTTTTAAAAATTTATAAAAATTATATGCAAAGCTTTGTTGATTTTATTGAAGCTAAAAGGCAGATTATTTTGAATTTAAAAAGTGAATTTGAGGCTAAAAAATCAATGATTTCTAGCATCAAATCCCAAATTTCTAAGCTTTAAAAATTTTTTCTAAGTGTGCTTTATAGTTTGTGAAATATTCTTGCACTTGAGGATTTTTGATTACATCATTAGCTATAAAAGTAGGTAAAGCACTCATACCTAAGAACTCATGCGCTTTGTGAAAGTGTAAATACACTCCATCAACCCCAGCTCCATTAAAAAATTCATTCTTATCATCAAAGGCTTGCATTGGAGCATTCCAAGTTAGTGAAAGCATGTATTTTTTATTTTTTAAAAGCCCGCCTGTGCCATAATTTTTAGTAGGTTCGTTATGACTTCTACCATCGTTTTTATAAAATACTCCATGTCCAGCTGTAAAAACATCATCAATGTATTTTTTCACTATCCAAGGTTCTCCCATCCACCAACCAGGCATTTGCCAAATCAAAACATCAGCATTTAGAATTTTTTCTACTTCATCGTTTGTGTTATAGCCTTGATCTATGTGTGTTTGCTGGATTTGCAAACCAAGATCTTTTAAGGTTTTAAGTGCAAGCTCATGCAAGCTCGTGTTTAGTCTTCCTTTAGAGTGTCCAAAGTCTTTTGCACCGTTTAATAGTAATATTTTTTGCATATTTTATCCTTTTGCGTTTTTTGAAATTATAATTTAACTATAATTTTATTTCAATACTGAAATTTATGTAAGATACTATACTATAAGAAAGTGTAAAACAAATATGTTACTTTTTATGATTGATTTTTTAAAAATAATACAAAAATTATATTATTTTTTTTATTTAAGACTATATTAAAAAAGCAAGGAATAGAATGAATATAAGTTGATATTGTCAACAAAAAGGAGGAAAATATGCAAGATAATGTCATCGATCGTAGAAATTTTTTTAAATTAAGTCTTTTGGGTGGCGGTGTGGTTGCTGCTAGTACTATGAGTGGTGGAGCTATATTGCATGCTGCAGAATTAACTCATGCACACAAGAAAGCACAAGGAAGTTCAAATAAAATAAGAGGAAAAATGTTTTTTCAAGTGCAGACCGATTTTGATAATCTAAGTGCAGCATGTGAGAGAATTTATCCAAAAGATGAGCAAGGTGATGGTGCTATAGGCTTAGGTGTGCCTTATTTTATTGATAATCAATTAGCTTCAGCTTATGGTTATAATGATAGAGAATACTTACAAGGGCCATTTATAGAAGGAATTGCCGAGCAAGGTTATCAAACCCCAATGAAACGCAATGAGATTTTCTTAGAGGGTGTTAAAGCTTTGGAAATAATATCTCAAAAGCGCTATAAAAAAACTTTTTCATCTTTAAAAGGAGTTGATCAAGATAAAATTTTAGTTGATTTAGAAAAAAATAAAATCGACTTCATAGGATTTAAATCTTCTGAATTTTTTACTCTTTTAAGAGATATGACAATAGCTGGAGTTTTGTCTGATCCAATTTATGGTGGTAATGATAATAAAAATGGTTGGAAAATGATGCAATATCCTGGTGCTCAAATGAGTTATATTGACAAGATTACAAGCGATGAGTTTTTTGACATAGAGCCTATGAGCTTAGCTGATATGGAAGGATAGATTATGGCAGAAGTATTAAAAAAAGTAGATGTGGTAACAGTAGGGGCTGGTTGGACAGGTGGTATAGTTGCAGCAGAACTTACCAAGGCTGGCTTGACTGTCTTGAGCTTAGAGCGTGGTATGATGCAAACTACGGAAAATTTTGCAATGATTCATGATGAGTGGAGATATGGTATTAACTATGGTTTAATGCAAGATTGTTCAAAAGATACAGTAACTTTTCGCCATAATGTCAATGGTTTAGCCTTACCATATAGAAAAATGGGATCTTTTTTACTTGGAAGTAATGTTGGTGGTGCAGGGGTTCATTGGAATGGTTGGACCTTTAGATTTTTACCTTATGATTTTGAGATTAAAACAAAAAGTTTTGAAAGATATGGCAATAAATTAGGCGATGATTATACTTTGCAAGATTGGGGTTTAACCTATAAAGATATGGAACCTTATTATGATAAGTTTGAAAAAACCTGTGGAATTTGTGGAGAAGAAAACCCACTTGCTGAAAAAATGGGTTTGTTTAGATCAAGTCCTTATCCGCAAGAACCTTTAGAAAACACCAAAATGCTTAAACGCTTCGAAAAAGCTGCAAAAGAAATGAAATTGCACCCATTTAGATTACCTGCGGCTAATTCAAAAGGCGGCTATACTAATCCAGATGGTCAAGATCTAGCCCCATGTCAATATTGTGCTTATTGTGAGCGTTTTGGTTGTGAGTATGGTGCTAAGGCTAGTCCTATTAATACTGTTATACCTAAAGCTATGAGCACAGGAAAATATACTATAAGAACTCATAGTAATGTTATAGAAATACTAAAAAAAGATGGCAAAGCTACAGGAGTTAGGTTTGTAGACACAAGGACTATGAAAGAGTATATTCAGCCAGCAGATATTGTAGTGCTTACAAGCTATATGTTTAATAATGCCAAGCTTTTAATGGTAAGTGATATAGGTGAACAATATGATCCAAATACAGGCAAAGGAACTTTAGGTAAAAACTATTGTTATCAAATCAATATGGGAACAACAGCGTTTTTTGATGAGCAATTTAATACATATATGGGTTCAGGCGCTTTGGGTACAACTTGTGATGATTATAATGGGGATAATTTTGACCACTCAAAAGAGAAGTTTTTGCACGGAGCTATGATTTATAGCGTGCAACTTGGAAATCGCCCTATCCAATCAGCTCCGTTGCCAAAAGGAACTCCAAGTTGGGGAGCTGAATTTAAAAAAGCTTTAAATTATAATTTTACAAGAGCTATTACAGTAGGAGGACAAGGTGCATCTTTACCGCACAAAAGCAATTATTTGAGTTTGGATCCAACCTATAAAGATGCTTTTGGAATGCCACTGATAAGACTTACTTATAATTTTACAGATCAAGATCGTGCTTTGCATAAATTTATAACAGATAAAACAGCTGAAGTAGCTAAAAAAATGCAAGGAGTGAGATCAATTAAAAAAGGAGTTTATTTAAAAGATTATAGTATAGTGCCTTATCAATCTACACATAATACGGGTGGAACTACTATGGGTGCTGACCCTCAAACAAGTGTTGTTAATACTTACTTGCAACATTGGGATATGGATAATCTTTTTGTTGTGGGTGCAGGAAATTTTCAGCACAATAGTGGATATAATCCTACTGATACAGTTGGAGCTTTGGCTTATCGTTGTGCAGAGGGTATTTTAAAATATCATAAAAATGATAGACAATTAGTATAGATATATGTGAAGCATTTTGCTTCACATATTATTTTTCGCTACTGTCTTTTTCTTTTTTCTTTTTCCATAAATGAAGCGCAACTCCACATGCGCCACCAACAATAGCAGCAATGATAAGATTTGTGATGAAATCCATCGAAATCCTTTTTAATTTGTTTTCATTTTGATAAAAAATGATTTTGGATTATAATATAAAAAAGCATAATACTATATTAAAGGAAAGTATATGGAAGAAAAGTGCGATTTTACAGAATGTGGGTTTAACTATACCTTGTCTTTGATTTCAGGCAAATACAAGATGAGTGTTTTGTACTGTTTATTTCGCTATGAAGTTGTAAGATATAATGAACTTAAAAGATATCTTGGCAATATTTCTTTTAAGACTTTGACACATACTTTAAGAGAGCTTGAAAATGATGATTTAATCACGCGTAAAGAATACCCACAAATCCCTCCAAAAGTAGAATACCGCCTTGCTAAAAAAGGTCAAAGTTTAATTCCTATTTTACAAGCAATGTGTGATTGGGGTGAGGTAAACCAAAAGGAAGAAAAATGATAGAATTATTAGATGGTATAAATTTAGAAAAATACATGGGTACATGGTTAGAAATGGCTAGAAAACCTGCTTTTTTTCAAAAAACTTGCAAAAGTGCTAAGGCAGAATATGAGCTAGAGTATGAAGGCTCTACGCCTATAATTAAAGTCAAAAATATATGCACAAAAGAAAATGGAGAAATCTCTCAAGCAAATGGCAAAGCTAGGGTAAAATCTCCAAGATCTTTAGCGGTTAAATTTAGTATATTTATGAATATTTTTAACAAGCCAAATTATGAGATTATTTACATTGATACAAATTATCAAGTTTCTATCGTAGGTAGTCCTGATAAAAAATATCTTTGGATTTTATCAAGAGAGAT